>CAYPCE010000049.1:9861-20203 GCA_964409085.1 uncultured Desulfobacteraceae bacterium
ATCAGCTTCGGCAGGATCAGCTCCGCCATCTTCTCCGCCTCGTACAACAGGTGGTCCCGACTTTTTTTCGACCCGTATTGTTCGATGATCAGATCGACCGTCGTTTCCGGATGGGCCATGGCATAGCCCCATCCCCGCAGGCTCGCTTCCCGGAACCGCCGGGTACGGTCCGGGTGGTGATCGAGTTCGCGTTCCGACGTGATCAGGCAATCGCCGTAAAAATCGATCCCGTAAGCGAGGGGATTCAGGATCCGATAGGGGATGTTTTTTTGTTCCAGGTAAAACGGCTCGTTGGTGAGGTATGCGCTGCCGGCGTCGACGGACCCGTCATAGTACATGGCGGTATTGAATTGACCGCCTTTTGGCGGCTGGATGTCATTCAGGGAAATGCCTTCGTTGTGGAGCATGGCCAGCAGTTCCGCGTCCCGGGTGCTTTTGCTGACCCCCACCCGCCGTCCGATCATGTCCTGGGGGTGGCGGATGCCCGATCCCTCCACCGCCACGAACACCAACGGCGAGTGCTGAAAGACCACCGCCAGCACCACCACGGGGTCGCCCCGGAGCCGCCGCAGCAGCACTTCGCTGTTGGAAATCCCGTATTGAACCCGGCCGGCCAGCACCTCCGTCACCGCATCCGTCCGGGGATTCCCCTCCCGGATCTCGACGGACAGCCCCGCTTCCCGGAAATACCCCTGGGCCGCCGCCGCGTAATAGCCTGCGAACTGGAACTGATGGAACCATTTGAGCTGAAGAACGACGGAGCCGGGTTCGTCTTCGGCGCCGGCTGACGGAACAACCAGGTGGGCGCAAATGACAACAACCAGAAAAGCCCGTTTCATCTCGGATGCTCCATATTCAAGAGCCATCTCCCTCCCCAATTCACCAAATCAGAAAGGAGGCGATCCGTCAATGGAAAGTATCCATCGGGCCGGCCGGAAATGAAACGGGGCTGTCCGTGGCAGTGGATGAACGCGGAAAAGACGACCGAATCGCCTCGATCCGCTCCACCACCGGCGGATGCGAGTAGTTGAGAAAGACGAAAAACGGGTGGGGCGTGAGGTTGGAGAGGTTGTGGGCGGAGAGCTTTTTCAGGGCATCGGCCATGGCGGGGCCATCGCTGGTCGTTTCCACGGCGAACCGGTCGGCGGCATATTCGTTTTTCCGGGAGACCATCTGGAGCAGGATCCCCAGAAACAACTCGATGGGGGCATAGAGCATCCCGAAAAAGAGCAGACCGGCGTAGACCGACGGCTGATCCATATAGAACGCGGAGAAGAGCGGGTTATAGGAAAGAAAAAAGGAGAGGAGATAAAACATCACCCCCATGTGAAGGATGCCGAGTCCCATGGAGATCTGGATGTGGCGCTTTTTGTAATGGCCGATTTCGTGGGCCAGGATCGCCACCAGTTCCGGGACCGTATGGCGGGCGATGAGGGTGTCGAAAAGGGCGATGCGCCGGTTCCGTCCAAATCCGGTGAAAAAAGCGTTGGATTTTTCCGATCGTTTGGACCCGTCCATGACAAAGACGTTTTGAAGGGGGAAACCGGCCGCCTCGGCCAGGTCGAAAATGGCCCGGCGAAGCTCTCCCTCCTCCAGGGGATCGAACCGGTTGAACAGGGGCATGATCCAGGTCGGGGCGATGTATTGGATCGAGAGCGTGAACAGGGCGGCGGCAATCCAGCAATAGAGCCAGGCATGGGGACCGCCGTACTGGAAAAAGGCGATGATCCCCGCCAGAAGCGGGGCCCCCAGGGCCGCCGACAGGGCCAGCGCCTTGAGCCGATCGGCGATAAAGGTCTTCACGGTGGTCCGGTTGAACCCGAACCGTTCTTCGATGGCAAAGGTGTGGTACACGGAGAAAGGAAGATCGATAAGGGATTTCAGGAGCATCAGCGCCCCCACGAACAGGAGCCCCGTTACGACCGGACCGTACCCGAACCCCCGGACCCAGCCATCCAGGGCCGGAAACCCGCCGGAGAACCAGAAGGCGAGAATGACACCCAGGTCGACGGATTCGGTGATCCATCCGAACCGGGTGTTCACCCGGAGGTATTGCTGGGAGTTCCGATACCGCCCGGGGTCGTAAACACCGGCGAATCCAGCGGGCGGCTGCTCGGCCATGGCCCGGAGGTTCAGGGCGTCGGCGATCCGGTTGAGGGTGAAATCGGCCAGCAGCGTCAGGAGCACGATCCAGCCGACGAGGTTCATCGCATCTCCTTGCGCGCCCGTTCGAGATCCCGCTTTTCGTCCCGGCGGCGGATGGTCTCCCGCTTGTCCACTGTTTTCTTGCCTTTCCCCAGGGCCAGCACGACTTTGACCTTCCCCTCCTTGAAGTAGAGCTTCAGCGGGATCAGGGTGTAGCCCCGCTCGGCAATCTTGCCGATAAGTTGCCGGATCTCGTATTTATGGAGCAGCACCTTGCGGGGCCGTTCCGGGTCGTGGTTGTCGTAATGGGCAAAGGGATAGGGGGCGATGTGCATCCCGTGGATGTAGAGTTCGCCTCTCTTGATCTTGGCATGGGCGTCTTTGAGGTTGGCCCGGCCCTGACGGAGGGATTTGACCTCGGTCCCCTTCAGCACCAGACCGGCTTCGTATTCGTCCTCGATGTGATAATTGAACCGGGCTTTCCGGTTCTCGGCGATGATTTTGATGTGTTTCGGACTCACGGCGTCACTCGGTATAGCATTTGTCGGCGAGTTCGCACCCGTAGGCGTCCTCGAGCACCTGTCGCACGCCTGCGGCGGTGCTCTGCCGGAGGGCCTCGCCGATGAAATCCCGGGTGTCCTGAACGGACAGGGCCCGGATCGTCTGCTTGATCAGCGGGATGGACCGGGGGTTCATGCTCATCTCCTCGATTCCCAGCCCGAGAAGAATCGGAATGTTGATGGGTTGCCCCGCCATTTCGCCGCACATGGCCAGGGTGATGCCTTCTTGCCGGGCCACCTCCGACACCCGCTGGACCATCCGGAGAATCGCGGGGTGGAGCGGGTCGAAGAGGTGGGCCACCTGCCGGTTCTGCCGGTCGATGGCCATGGAATACTGGATGAGATCGTTGGTGCCGATGCTGAAAAAATCGACCTCTTTGGCGATGATGTCGGCCAGGATCACGGCCGACGGCACCTCCACCATAATGCCGATGTCGATGTCCCGGTTGTGGGGGATTCCGTCCTTTTCCAGGGACTCCGCCGCCTTGCCGAACAGCCGCTTGGTCTCCAGCACCTCCTCGTAGGAGCTGATCATGGGAAACAGGACCCGGACATTGCCGTGGGCAGCGGCCCGCAGAATGGCCCGGAGCTGGGTCCGGAAAATGTCCGGTTTTTTGAGGCAGTACCGGATGGCCCGGAGCCCCAGCGCGGGGTTGGCTTCCTCGGACTGGTACAGATAGGATACGGCCTTGTCGCCATTGATGTCGAGGGTGCGGATCACCACCGGATGGGGCGCCATCACCTCCACCACGTCCCGGTACTTGTCGTAGAGTTCGAATTCCGTGGGAAAGCGGTTGGCGCTGAGGTACTGGAACTCCGTCCGGTAGAGGCCGATGCCGTCGCCGCCGTAATCTTTGACCGACACCACCTCTTCGGGCAGCTCGATGTTGCCCATCACATGGACCCGCCGCCGGTCGCGGCTGTCGGCCGGCGCTTCGGCGCCGCGGCTCATGCGGGCGACCTGGACCTCGTATCGGTCCCGCATCTCTTCGTATTTGACCAGGGTTTCTTCCGAAGGATTGAGGATGACCCGGCCTTCGAAGCCGTCCACCAGGATGAGGTCGTCGTTCCGGATCATGTGGGTGGCGGTTTCCGAACCCAGAACCGCCGGAATCTGGAGGCTTCGGGCGATGATGCCCGTATGGGAAGCGATGCCGCCCATATCGGTGACGAACCCCTTGACCCGTTCCAGGTGGATCTGGCTGGTCTCAGCGGGGGACAGGTCCCGGGCCACGAGGATCACCCGCTTGTCGATGTTCCGGATGTCCACCGGGGTTTCCCCGGATAGATTCCGCATGATCCGGTCCGAGACATTGGCGATGTCGTGCCACCGTTCCCGGAAATAATCATCCGTCATGTTCATGAAGACGGGTTTGAGACCTGAAACGACTTTTCTCAGGGCCCATTCCGCGTTGACGCGATCGGACTCGATGGTATCGATGCTCTTGTTGTAGAGCATCTTGTCATTGAGGAGCATCACATGGGTCCGGAGGATATCGGCTTGCTCGCGGAATTCTTCGGGCGTGTTCTGAATGATCTGACGCAATTCGTCGGAGGATTGTTTGACCGCCGCCTTGAACCGGTTTTTTTCCGCCTCCAGTTTCGATTCGTGGATGAAATATTTTTTAACGACGGTGACCCCGCCCTGGTGGACAAGATAGGCTTTTCCAATGCAGATACCCGGGGAAGCGGGCAACCCCTGGAGCAGAACCTCCTCTTCCGGTGCCGATTCAACCGTTTTGTTCACCAAATCCCTCTTTCACCAGTTCGACGATGCGCTCCAGAATGCCAGCATCCGCCTTGTGATCGATCTTCACTGTGATTTCAGATCCTTTTCCGCAGGCCAGTGTCAGCAGATCAATGGTGCTCTTGGCATCCACCGCCTCCCCTCTCCGGATGACCCATACCCTGGATGCCGCACCGCTCGCCACTTGCGCGATCTGTGCCGCCGAGCGGGCATGGAGGCCCAATTCGTTGACGATGGTGACATTCCGGGCCAGGTTGTCGTTGTGTCCGCTGTGTGTCATCGGCCTTCAGTCGGTGTCTGCGTCCTTCCTCCTTCGATACCAAAATCTCCATTCATTAAACCCCTCTACGTATCAATCCAGTTTCCGGATGTCAAATAGAAATCAGAGAACGAAGATAAGGTCAACCGGCTGCCCGACCTTACATCGCCCACCGTCGCGACGAATGCGACCGGTCCGCCCCCTTCCTGTTGCCAAAGCTCCATTGACTCCACGGGCGTTTGCTGATAGATGATGGCGCGATAGGGGAAAGACTCTGACGACCGGACGCGCGACAGCGGAAAAGGACCATGGGCAATTTGGAGAGACAGTTCCTGATCGACGCCTTCCAGGAAGGCGAGGCCTGGCGATTGTTCAAAATCATCGGGGAGTTTGTCAGCGGTGTGGAAACCCTTTCCCGTGTCGGGCCGGCGGTGTCGATTTTCGGATCGGCCCGGGTGCGGCCCGAGGACCCGATCTACGCCAAAGCGGCCCGGATCGCCGGTCTGTTTGCCCAAAACGGGTTCGCCGTCCTCACCGGCGGGGGCGGGGGAATCATGGAGGCGGCCAACAAAGGTGCCGCCGAGGCCGGGGGCCAATCGGTGGGCCTCAACATCGTTCTCCCCTTCGAGCAGCGGCCCAATCCCTACGCCAACATCAGGCTGGAGTTCAACTATTTTTTCGTCCGGAAAGTCATGCTGGTCAAATACGCCGCCGCCTACATCATCCTGCCGGGGGGGTTCGGGACCCTGGACGAACTGTTCGAAGCCGTCACCCTCATCCAGACCCACCGGATCAAGCCGTTCCCGCTGATCCTGGTCGATTCCGATTATTACGGCGGTCTGCTGGACTGGATACGGGAGCGGATGCTCAAGGACAAGCGGATCGCCGACTCGGACATCGACATCCTTCAGGTGATCGATGAGCCCGAAGCCATTGTCAAGGCGGTTCAAAAGGTGGTGATCTTCTAATGGACAGACGGGCGGCGTGGGCCCTCCTTTCCGGGCTGTTGCTCACCGCCGCCTTTCCCGACATCGGCCTGGAATGGATGGCCTGGGTGGCCCTGGCGCCGTTGCTGCTGGCCATCCGGGACCGGCGGCCGGGCGCCGCCTTCCGCCTGGGTTTCATGGCCGGATTCGTCCATTACGCGACCCTGGTCTACTGGGTGGTGCATACCATGCGGACCTATGGCCATTTGCCCCTCTACCTGGCCGTGCCCGCCCTGTTTTTGCTGGCCGCCTATCTGGCCCTCTATCCGGCCCTGTTTTCAGCGGCCCTGGCCGGCACCGGCCGTCATCCGCTGGCGGCATGGGCCATGGTGCCGGTCTGCTGGACCGGGTTGGAATACCTCCGGGCGACCCTGTTCACCGGGTTCCCATGGGAGCTGCTGGGCTATTCCCAGTTCCAGCGGACCG
This sequence comes from uncultured Desulfobacteraceae bacterium, assembly GCA_964409085.1. Lineage (GTDB taxonomy): Bacteria > Desulfobacterota > Desulfobacteria > Desulfobacterales > JAABSP01 > JAABTD01. Next base: position 15,985 of record CAYPCE010000049.1, read on the forward strand.
GCCTGATCCAGATCGCCGATCTGGCCGGCCCCTACGGCCTCTCTTTTCTCCTGGCCATGGGCAACGGTACGGTAGCGCTCCTGTTTCTGTGGGCAACGGGATGGCTGTGGCGGGACCGGGCGGTGACGCGCCGGTGCGCGGTCATGTCCGTATTGATATTCGGGACCTGTCTGGCTGCGACCCTGATCTACGGGCACCGGCGCATGGAGACCATCGACCGCCAGGCAGCCGCCGCCGAGACCCTTCGGGTGACGGCGATCCAGGGCAACATCCCTCAGACAGTCAAATGGGATCCGGAGCACCGGGAGGGGACGGTGGCGACCTACCTGTCCCTCACGGAGGAGGCCGCGGAGGAGGGGAGCCAACTGGCCGTATGGCCCGAAACGGCGACCCCCTTCCATTTTTTCCACCACCGGCGCTTTACCCGGATGGTCCTGGAAGGGGTCCGGTCCACGGGGATTCCGCTGTTGACCGGCACGCCGTATGCGGAGCGGGAAGGAGACGACTACCGGTTTTACAACAGCGCCCTCCTGATCCGGCCGGACGGCACCGCCGCCGGGCGGTACGACAAGGTTCATCTGGTGCCCTATGGCGAGTACGTCCCTTTGCAGCGGTGGATGCCGTTTGTCCAGAAGCTGGTCCAGCAAGTGGGGGATTTCGAGGCCGGGGAGATGGGCCAGGTGCTGGCGGCGGACGGCTATCGACTGGGCACCCTGATCTGTTATGAAATCATTTTTCCGGCCCTGGCCCGATCCGCCACCGACAGCGGCGCCACCCTGCTGGTCAACCTGACCAACGATGCCTGGTACGGCCGCACCGCGGCGCCGTATCAGCATTTTTCCATGGCTGTTTTCCGGGCGGTGGAAAACCGGCGGGCATTGGTCCGGGCGGCCAACACCGGCATCAGTGGATTCATCGATCCGGTGGGCCGGGTGGCCGGTACCACCCCGCTTTTCACCACCACCCGGACATCCCGGGCGGTGCCGTTGATGCAAACCCGCACGGTTTATACCGCCCGGGGAGACCGGTTCGCCCTCGGCTGCCTGGTCCTGACGGCGATCGGCATCGCCGGGGCGTGGACCGGCCGGCGGAAAGCGGGAGCCGGCCGTTCGAAAAACAACCCCACCGTCTCTTGACGGAACCCCACCCTACACACGAGGAGGTCATTATGTCGACAGAACTCAGCGGCACCTTGCAGGAATTGAAAGAACGGCTGGCTCAACTTCAGGAGTATCTTTGACCTGGCCGATAAAAAAACCCGATTGGCGGAAATCGAGAGCATGATCGCCCGGCCGGACTTCTGGGACCATCCGGATGAGACCACCGGGATTCTCAAAGAGCGGACCCAGTTGTCCGACAAGATCGACCGGTACGAGACGATCCGCCAGGAGCTGGAAGACGCCGAGGTACTCCTGGAACTGGGCGTGGAAGAAGAAGACCCCGACACACTGACGGACGTATCGCGGCAATTCGGCACCCTCCAGAAACGGATGGACGCCTATGTGCTGGATCTGATGCTGGATGATCCGGACGACGAGAAAAACGCCATCATCTCCATCAACGCCGGGGCCGGCGGCACCGAAGCCCAGGACTGGGCCGAAATGCTGTTCCGGATGTACGCCCGCTGGGTGGAACGCCATGGGTACAAGTCGGAGGTCATCGATTTCCAGCCGGGGGACGAAGCGGGCATCAAAGGGGTGACCTTCACCGCCAGGGGACCCAACGCCTTCGGCTATTTGAAAACGGAAAACGGGGTCCACCGGCTCGTGCGGATCTCTCCCTTCAACGCCAGCGGAAAACGCCACACCTCGTTCGCCTCGGTTTTCGTCTATCCGGAACTGGACAACGAAATCACCGTGGATGTGGATGAAAACGATCTCCGGGTGGATGTCTTCCGGGCCAGCGGCGCCGGGGGCCAGCACGTGAACAAAACCAGCAGCGCGGTGCGGTTGACCCATCTGCCCACCGGCATTGTGGTCCAGTGTCAGCAGGAGAAATCCCAGCACCGGAACAAGGATCTGGCCATGAAGGTGCTCAAGGCCCGCCTGTACCAGCAGGAGAAGGAGAAGCAGGACGAGAAGATGCAGGAGATCCACGACTCCAAGGACGATATCGCCTGGGGTAGTCAGATCCGCTCCTATGTGCTCCATCCCTACCAGATGGTCAAGGACCATCGCATCGGCATGGATGTCGGCAATGTCAATGACGTGCTCGACGGGGCCATCGACCCGTTCATCCGCGGGGTCCTCCTGTCCCGGAAAACCGGCTGATGCCCGTGGATCCGCTGGCCGTGATCGAGCGCCACTACGCCGGTCACGACACTGCCCGGTCGATCCTCATCCGGCACGGCCGGCAGGTGGGCGAAAAGGCCCTCCAGCTGGCTGCGGCCATGCCGCACCTGACGCCGGACCTGACCTTTCTCTGGGAAGCCGCCCTGCTCCACGACATCGGCATGCGGTTTACCCATGCCCCCGGCATCGGATGCTTCGGCGGTGATCCCTATGTCCGCCATGGGGTCCTGGGACGCGATCTGTTGGACCGGGAAGGGCTGCCCCGCCATGCGCTGGTATGCGAACGCCATGTCGGGGTCGGCCTCAGCCGGGCCGAGATCCACCGCCAGAGACTGCCCCTGCCGCATCGGGACATGACCCCGGTCACTGTGGAGGAACGGATCATCTGCTATGCCGATACATTTTTTTCAAAGGTCGGTGACACAGCGCCCAAACCCCTGGTGGAGGTGACCGCCCATGTCGCCCGGTACGGGCCGGAAGCGGCCCACCGGTTCAGGGCCATGCTGGCGGAGTTCGGTCCCTAGCGGCAGCGGCTTCGGGGCCTCCTTGCCCGTGGATACTTTTGGGATTGATTCCAATAAGAAAATATCGTAAGATCACTCTTCCTGCGGGCCGAATGGAACCGTGCCCGAGGAAAACTTTATGGAATGATGGAGGAAAATCGTCATGTTTACAATCGTCAAACGAAAAGAGATGTCCGAAGGCACGGTCATCCTGAACGAAATCGAAGCGCCGCTTATCGCCAAAAAGGCCAAGCCGGGCCAGTTCGTCATCATGAAGGCCAATGAAACCGGTGAACGGATCCCCCTCACCATGGCGGACACCGACCCGGAGAAGGGGACCATCACCGTCATCTACATGGTGGTGGGAAAAAGCACGGCCCTGTTCAAAACCCTCCAGGAGGGGGACGCCTACCAGGACATCATCGGCCCGCTGGGCAAGCCGACCCATCTGGAGAAAGTCGGCACCGTGGTCTGCGTCGGCGGCGGCACCGGTATCGCCGTGCTCCACCCCATCACCCGGGCCCTGAAGGAGATCGGCAACCGGGTGATTACCATTCTGGGGGCGCGGAACAAGGACCTGCTCATCCTGGAAGACCATATGAAAGCGGTGTCCGACGACTTCCACATTACCACCGACGACGGCTCCTACGGCCGCAAGGGACTGGTGACCGACGCCCTCCGCGACATCCTGGAGGCCGAAGAGGTGAAGCAGGTGGTGGCCATCGGGCCGGTGCCCATGATGAAGTTCGTCTCCCTCCTCACCAAGGAATACAACGTCCCCACCATGGTCTCTCTCAACCCCATCATGGTGGACGGCACCGGCATGTGCGGCGGCTGCCGGGTGAGCGTGGGCGGAACGACCCAGTTCGCCTGCGTGGACGGCCCGGAATTCGACGGCCATCAGGTGGATTACGACGAGCTGATGAAGCGCCTCCAGGCCTACTGCGAGGATGAGAAGAAGTGCTACAACGAATTCTGCACGCTGGAAGGAGCGTAGCGAAGGGAGGAGGCTTTTAGGAAAAATGGCTGAGAAGAGCAAGAAAAAGAAAGACATCCCCCGGCAGCCCATGCCGGAACAGGAACCCGGTGTCCGCCGCCGCAACTTCGACGAAGTGCCGGTCGGCTATACCCCCGAAACGGCCGTCCTGGAAGCGGAACGCTGCCTCCAGTGCAAGAAACCGAGCTGCGTGGACGGCTGTCCGGTATCCGTGGACATCCCCGGCTTCATCGGGCTGATCAAGGACAGCGATTTCACCGGGGCCATCCGGAACCTCTGGTCCAAGAACGCCCTGCCGGCGGTTTGCGGGCGGGTCTGCCCCCAGGAGATCCAGTGCGAGGGCGTCTGTATTCTGGGCAAGAAAGGCGATCCGGTGGCCATCGGCAACCTGGAGCGGTTCGCGGCCGACCACGAGCGGGCCCACGGCA
>CAYPCE010000050.1:0-19886 GCA_964409085.1 uncultured Desulfobacteraceae bacterium
CGGCGGTGGACGCCGAGATCCTGGACGCCGTCCTGGTCTACGGGTCCGCCGTGATCTCCGTCGATTATTTCAAGCGGATCATGGCCGGACTCCGGAATCTTTTCGGGGGCGCGGTGCGGTCTTACGAAACCCTCATCGACCGGGCCCGGCGGGAGGCGGTCCTGCGCATGAAAGCGATGGCGCCCGGGGCGGCGTCCATCATCGTCAACGTCCGGGTGGAGACCTCCGTCATCGGCGGCAGCGCCAACAAAAAAAGCGTGGGGTCGGTGGAAGTGCTGGCCTACGGCACGGCCCTGACCCTGGCGGACCGATGATCCCGTGAAGTACACGCCCCGCCTGCCGGAGGAAACCGCCAACGTCACCCCCGGCGGACCGCTGCGGGAATTCGCCCTGCTCTTTGGCGGGGCGGTCGCTGTCCTGGCGGCCCTTTACATCCTCCTCGGGGCGACGGTCGACCTGATCGTGCCCCATATCTCTCCGAATCTGGAACGGAAAATCGGATCCCTTCTCCTCCGATCGGTGCCCCGGCCCGTAATGCCACCGGTAGAGGAGCGGGTCCTGCAGGCCATTTTGAACGAGCTTCAGGAAAACTGCCTCCACTTGGACAAACCGCCCACGGTGCATTTTGTGTTCCGCGACGTGGTCAATGCCGTGGCCCTTCCGGGGGGCCACATCATCTTTTTTTCCGGGATGCTCCGTAAATTGCACTCCCTCAACGAAGTGGCCTTTGTGCTCGCCCATGAAACGGGCCATTTCAAGCATCGGGATCACCTGCGGGCCCTGGGCCGGTCCCTGGTCCTCATGACCCTGTCCGCCGCCCTGTTCGGGGGCGACAGCCGCGTGGGGGACCTCCTCTCCCGGTTCCTCAACATTGCAGAGATGGGGTTTTCCCGGAAGCAGGAGATCCGGGCCGATGAGTTCGCCCTCACGGTCCTCAACTGTCGGTTCGGCCATGTGGGAGGGGCCACCGCCTTTTTCAAGACCCTGGGAGAAACGGGCCGGATGGGCGCCGTCCGTCATTTTTTCTCCACCCACCCACGGAACCGACAGCGGATCGCCCATCTGGACGCCTACAGCCGGGAAAACGCGTTTTCCACAGGACCTTTGAACCCGCTCCCCAAGGCCCTTCGGCCGGATTCCGAGGAGGAGCGGCCTTCCCCATAGAGAGGGGTTTTCGGAACCGGCCGCCCGGCCTTTTCTTGTGTTCTGGGCCGGACTGGTCTATAGAGAACCCGGATCGGGACGGGATCCCATGGTGGGGGCTGCGTTTAGGGAGGATGATCCGCATATCGGAGAATGGATGGAAATATGATTACGCTACTCGACTATGGCGCCGGCAATGTCCGCAGCGTCGTCAATGCCATCGAACGGCTGGGGGAAACGGTTCGGATCGTCCGGACCGGCCATGACATCCTGGCCGCCGAAAAACTGGTGTTTCCCGGAGTGGGCGCTTTCGGCAGCATGATGGCCATTCTGCGGGAAAAAGGGTTTGTGGACCCGCTGAAAACGTACCTCCGGCAGGACCGTCCCTTCCTGGGCATCTGCCTGGGGCTCCATGCCCTGTTCGACGGCAGCGAAGAGGCCCCCGGGGCGCCCGGCCTGGGGCTGATTTCCGGAATGGTCCGGCGATTCACGACCGATCTGGCCGTCCCCCATATCGGATGGAACGGGGTGTCCATCCGGAAACCGTCTCCGATATTCAATGGGCTCCGGGGGGACGAGAAGTTCTATTTCGTCCATTCCTACCATGTGTCCCCGGCCGAAACCGACCCGGTGCTGACGGTCACCGACTACGGGTACCCGTTCGTCAGCGCCATCCAGACGGGCCGCATCATCGCCACCCAGTTCCATCCGGAAAAAAGCGGTGCCGCCGGGCTTGCGATCCTCGACAATTTTCTGACCGGGGCGCCGCCGGTCCAAACGTCCCAGGCGACCGGCCCCACCCGGCTGGCCAAACGGATCATCGCCTGCCTGGATGTCCGGGCCAACGACAGGGGCGATCTGGTGGTCACCAAGGGCGACCAGTACGATGTGCGGGAGAGCGGGGAGGTCCGGAACCTGGGCAAGCCGGTGGATCTGGCCCGCCGGTATTACGAAGAAGGCGCCGACGAGATCACCTTCCTCAACATCACGGGGTTCCGGGACTTTCCCCTGGAAGACATGCCCATGATCGAGGTGCTCAAACGGACCTCGGAAAACGTCTTCGTGCCCCTGACCATCGGCGGCGGGATCCGGGACTACACCGACCGGCACGGACGACGGTATTCGGCCCTGGAAGTGGCTGCCGAATATTTCCGGTCCGGGGCGGACAAGATCTCCATCGGGTCCGACGCCGTCTACATCGTGGAAGAGTATCTGAAAACCGGCGCGGCCACGGGCCGGAGCGCCATCGAGGAGATCGCCCGGGTCTACGGGAACCAGGCGGTGGTGATTTCCGTGGACCCCCGGCGGGTCTACGTCGATTCGCCCGGTGCGACCCGCCATCCGGTCATCGAAACGGCCGTGCCCGGCCCCAGGGGCGAGCGGTACTGCTGGTACCAGTGTACCGTCAAAGGCGGTCGGGAAGGACGCGATCTGGATGCCGTCACCCTGGCCCGGGTCTGCGAGAAACTGGGGGCGGGTGAAATTCTCCTGAACTGCATCGACCGGGACGGTACCAACGCCGGGTTCGACCTCGAACTGATCAATGCCGTCAAGGACGCCGTGACGATTCCGGTCATCGCTTCCAGCGGGGCCGGGGCCGCGGGCCATTTCACCGAAGTGTTCACCCGGACCCGGGCCGAATCGGCCCTCGCCGCCGGCATCTTCCACCGGCGGGAGGTCCCCATCCGGGCGGTCAAAGACGCCCTAAAGGGCACGGTGGACATCCGGCCCTAGCCAAAAACGACCGCGCGCCTTTCATGGCCTCCCGCCTTTTCGTCGGTTTGTGCCGCGACGACTCCAGGAATGCCCCCCCTTTGTTTGGAGATGGGTTCAAGTTATCGACTTTACATCTAAAATTTTTGACTTATATTGATGATACCGACGCGCTGATCATATACCATGGGTCGCGTCGGAGACCACCCATTACAAACCATACAGAAGGTGAGCATATGAATACGGACGATAACGCCATCATCATCCATGAGGATGAAGCGAAAAACAAAAAGGGAACCGCCGACATTCCGGTGGAACTCCCCATTTTGCCGTTGCGGAACACCGTGGCTTTCCCCCACGCCGTGCTGCCGCTGTCGGTGGGCATTGCCCGGTCCATCAAGCTGATCGAAGAGGCCCTCCAGGGCGACAAGATGATCGGGCTGGTGAGCATGAAGGATCCCGCCATCGATGAACCGAAACCCGGCCAGGTGTACGACACCGGCACGGTGGCCCGGATCGAACGGGTCATGCGGGCCTCGGATAAATCCCTCCAGGTGGTCGTGCAGGGGCTCAAGCGGTTCCGGGTCGACCACTGGACGGCGGAATCCCCCTACCTCAAGGCGGAGATCGCCACGGCCCCGGATCTGGTGACCGGCGATCTCGAAGAGGACGCGCTCCAGCGCACGACCCGGGAGTTGGCCCAGGAAGTGATCTCGCTGTCCCCCGACCTGCCCCAGGATGCCGGGGAATTTCTCAACCACGTGAAGGATCCCCGTTTCCTGGTGTATCTCGTGGCCTCCAACATCCGGCTCAAGCCGTTGGAAGGGCAGGAGGTGCTGGAGGGAGACACGGTCAAAGACCAACTCCGCACCCTCATCACCTTCTTGACCCGGGAAAAGGAACTGCTCTCCCTGGGCAAAAAGATCCAGTCCGAAGCCAAAGAGGAGATGGACAAGGCCCAGCGGGAATATTACCTCCGGCAGCAGATGAAGGCGATCCAGAAAGAACTGGGCGAAGCGGAAGGGGAGCGTTCCGAAGCCGACGAATACCGAAAGGCCATCGACGAGGCCGATCTGCCCGAAGAGGCCCGGAAAGAGGCGGACCGGGAACTCAAACGCTTTTCCGGCATGTCGCCCCATTCCCCCGAGTACACGGTGATCAAGACCTATCTGGACTGGCTCCTGGATCTGCCGTGGCATACGGCCTCCGACGATCAGACGGACATCCACAATGCCCGGCAGGTGCTGGACGAGGACCACTATGACCTGTCCGACGTCAAGGAACGGATCATCGAATACCTGGCGGTCCGGAAGCTGCTCAAGGAACGGCAGGCGATGTTCGAGGCGGACAAGAAAAAGCCCGTGAGCGACGCCATGGGCGCCATCCTCTGTTTCGCCGGCCCGCCGGGGGTGGGGAAAACCAGTCTGGGCCAGAGCATCGCCCGGGCCCTGGGACGGGAGTTCACCCGCATGAGCCTCGGGGGCATGCGCGACGAGGCCGAGATCCGGGGCCATCGCCGGACCTATATCGGCGCCATGCCCGGCCGGATCATCCAGGCCGTCAAGCGGGCCGGCACCCGGAACCCCGTCTTCATGCTCGACGAGGTGGACAAGGTCGGCGCCGACTGGCGCGGCGATCCCAGCAGCGCCCTTCTGGAGGTGCTCGACCCGGCCCAGAACCACGCCTTCCGGGACCATTACCTGGATGTGGATTTCGACCTGAGCGAGGTGATGTTCATCACCACCGCCAACCACCTGGAGACCATCCCGGCGCCGCTGAAGGACCGGATGGAGGTGATCCAGCTGGACGGCTACACGGAATACGAGAAGATCAAGATCGCCCAGGAGCACCTGGTGGCGCGGCAGATCCGGGCCAACGGACTCCGGGAGGACGAGATCGATTTCACCGATGAAGCCCTGCGGAAGATCATCCAGGATTATACCCGGGAAGCCGGGGTCCGGAACCTGGAACGCCAGATCGGGGCCGTCTGCCGCAAGAGTGCCCTCCGGATCGTGGGCAAGGAAATGGAGACCGTTTCCATCACCCCCGAGCTGGTCCGGACGTATCTCAAAAAGGAGACATTCGAATCGGAACTCTCGGAAGCCATCGACATTCCGGGCATCGCCACCGGTCTGGCGGTGACCGCCACCGGCGGCGACATTCTCTTTCTGGAGGCGACGCGGATGAAAGGGAAGGGGCAGCTGACCCTGACCGGCCAGCTGGGGGATGTCATGCGGGAGAGCGCCCAGATCGCTTTCAGCTATGTCCGGTCCAAGGCCCTGCAATTGGGGGTCGATCCCGACGCCTTCCAGGAAACGGACCTCCATCTCCATGTGCCCGCCGGGGCGATCCCCAAAGACGGGCCATCGGCCGGCATCGCCATGGTCATGGCCGTGGCTTCCCTCTTCAGCTGCCGACCGGTACGGGGAGAGATCGGCATGACCGGCGAGGTCACCCTGCGGGGCCGCGTTATGCCCGTGGGCGGTATCAAAATGAAGGTGCTGGCGGGCCACCGGGCCGGCCTGAAAAAGGTGATCCTGCCCCGGCGGAACGAAAAGGACCTGGACGATCTGCCCGACGAGGTCCGCGAGGACATGGAGTTTATTCTCGTGGACCGGATCGACGAGGTGCTGGACGTGGTGTTTGAAGACACGACCTGCGAGGAGACGGATTTGCAGCCTGCGGTGATTAATGGGTAAATTCCATAGGTCCCAATAAATGGCCGGCGCCTTGACCCCGCCGCAAACCTGAACCTCGCCAGACCTCCGAGGTTTTCAAAACCTCGGAGGTCTTTATTTGAAATCCGCATAAGGCGGTTACGTTACAATGTTTTCAAAACCGAGAATGGATTTTTCCGGTTCTGTTCCTTTCCGGCTGCAAAAATCCTTTATATTCCATTTGCGTTGTTTTCGGTTCATTCTCCTCTACTCGAAATCCTTCAAAAAATCATCCGCCTCGTTGATGGACCGGCGGATGTCCCGGATCAGCGACTGAACCTCGACCTCTATGCTGCCCACCTCCTGACCCAGGGCGCCGATGGCCCGGGCATTGAGGTTGTGCTTCAGGAAGAGGACGTAATCCTTGAGGTTCTGGAGGACCGGCTCCATCCGGCCTTCGGCCTGTTCCATGGTGGCCTGGAGCCGGGCGTACCGCGCCCGGGTGTCGTTTAAGGACCGCCGGCTCTTCTCCCGGTATTCCATGTTGTTGATTTCGTGGATTTCCGCTTCCCATTCCCGGAAAAGGGCCTCGGCGACGGATTCCACCTCGTCGATCCGCTCCCGGACCGCTTCAGCCCTGAGTTCGCAATCCTCGTAGTCGTCCTTGAGCCGGTCGTAGAAATCTTCCAGCTTCCCGCCTTCGAACCCGTAGATCTCCTTGACCCGGGCCAGCACCTCCTTGAACTCTTCCTGGGTCTTTTCCTGCTCGTCCCGGACGTCTTCAACCCGGTCTTTGAGGAGATGGCGTTTTTCTTTGCCCAGTTTTTCCCAGAAGCCATAGTAGGTCCGCTGGCAGCCGAGGGTTAGCATGGAGACGGCCAGGGCGGCCAACAGGATGATTCTAAACGCGTGTTTCATCTGATAAACCTCCGGTTTGAAGTTGGAATGATGGATTCAAACGCCGCAATCCAGCGCAATGTCGTATCCAGCCGCTGCCAGGGCTCTCTTGATTTCCTCGATATGGGCCTCACTGCGGGTTTCCAGCTCCAGGTCGACGGCGGTGGTGTAAAGCGGCAGGTTCCGGGAGTGGCGATGGTGGTCGATGTGCATCACATTGGCCTTGACCTCCGCGACGAGGGACAATACCTTGGCCAGGGAACCGGGGGTGTCGCTGATCCGCACCTGGACCCGCATGATCCGGCCGTTTTTGACCAACCCTTTGGTGAGGATGCGGCCCAGCAGCGGACTGTCCACATTGCCGCCGCTGATCACCAGGACGGTCCGGCTTCCGGGCGCGATGGCTGCGGCCTCGCTCATCAGGGCCGCCAGGGGGACGGCCCCAGCGCCTTCGGCCAGAATTTTCTTGGATTCCAGCAGGGTGAGGATGGCCGACGCGATGACCTCTTCGTCCACCAGTACGACATCGTCCACAGCCTCACGGATGATCCTGAAATTGGCCTTGCCCACCTGTTTGACGGATATGCCGTCGGCAATGGAGGTGGAGGCCGGAACCCGGACCCGACGGCCTTTCCGGCGGGAGTCATGGGCCGACGGGCAATTGGCGGGTTCCACGCCGATGATCCGGACCGCCGGACGGATGGCCCTGGCGGCGACCGCGATGCCCGAGATCAGACCGCCGCCGCCGACGGGGACGATGATGGTGCCGGTCTCCGGCAGCTCGTCGAGGATCTCCCGGCCGATGGTCCCCTGCCCGGCGATAATGTCCGGATCATCGAACGGATGGATGAAGGTCCGTCCTTCTTCGGACAGTTCCATGGCTTTCCGGAGGCTCTCTTCCACGCTCTCGCCGTGGAGGATCACCTCGCCGCCATAGGCGGCGGTGGCTTCCTGCTTGGAGATGGAGGCCCATTCCGGCATAACGATGACCGCCGGAACCCCGGCCCCCCGGGCCGCCAGGGCCACGCCCTGGGCGTGATTGCCGGCGGAGGCCGCCACGACCCCCTGGGGACCGATCTCTCCCGACCGCTTCAGGAGCTTGTGGGCGGCCCCCCGGATTTTAAACGAGCCGGTCTTCTGAAGGTTCTCCATCTTCAGATAGATTTCGCCGCCGAACCGCCGGCTGAACAGGGGGGAGTAGACGAGCGGGGTCCGGATGATCCCGTCGTCGATCAGATCGGCGGCGTCTCGGATATCCTGGGGAGTGACGGTCATGTGGCCTCCATTTCCATAAAAACAGGCTACTGGGTCCGATCCGTGTTTGTCAAGGAATCTGGGGCTCCTTGCATGGGCCCTGGATACGGGAACCGGGGATACTGGAACTTGGGATTGTTCGGCGCCGGGATTTCGTGTATACTTTCTGCGATTAATGGGTTGTGACGTCCACCATCATGAACACCGGAACAGAAAAACGCTGAGGAGGCAGGATGCAGAAGGTCAACATTGCCGAAAAATTTCGAGTCTTCGACAAATACTGGCAATCCAAGGTGGTGTCCGAATTCAACGGGCAGCACGTCAAGCTGGCCAAACTCAAGGGCGAATTCGAATGGCACGTCCACAAAGGCGAAGACGAGTTCTACCTGATGCTCAAGGGGCAGTTGACCGTTGGATTCCGGGATCGGGAGGTGACCCTCAACGAAGGCGATCTGTTCGTCATCCCCGCCAACTCGGAGCACCGCCTGACGGCCCGGGAGGATGTCCACCTGCTGCTGATCGACCCGACCGCCACCTCCCATTCCGACGGTCCGAGCACGACATCCACCCTGTCCCAGCCGACGTCCGTCGTCAAGCCGTCGGAACCGACCCCGCAAGGGGATTCCAGGAAATCATGACGACGGGAACCGCCGGCAACGGCAAACGGAAGGTGGCCATCTACACCGACGGCGGCGCCATCGGCAATCCCGGGCCCGGTGGATACGGCGCCGTCCTCCTTTACGGCGAGCACCGCAAAGAGCTGTCCGGCGGCTTCCGGAAAACCACCAACAACCGGATGGAGCTTCTGGCCTGCATCGAGGCCCTCAAGGCCCTCAAATACCCGTGCTGCGTGACCCTCCACAGCGATTCCCGATACGTGGTGGACGGCATCGAAAAGGGGTGGGCCAAACGGTGGCGGAGCCAGGGGTGGATGCGCAACAGGGAGGAGGCCGCCAAAAATGCCGACCTCTGGTCGCGGTTGCTGAAACTCTGTGATACCCACAAGGTCACGTTTAAATGGGTCAAGGGGCACGCCGGTAACAAAGAAAACGAACGGTGCGATGTTCTGGCCAACGGCACGGCCCAGCAGTCCGGCCTGCCGCCCGATACGAACTATGAACAGGGGCGGACCGGCGCGCCGGCGCTAACCTAACCCCCAGCCCCCCTTCCCTGAGAGGGAAGGGGGGAGATTTGCAAGTCATCGTATGAACTATAAGAGAAGCCTTGAACAACCAACTCCCCCTCTCCTTCCAGGGGAGGGGGCCGGGGGGAGGGGGTAGCGTGCACATTCACCGAATCGATGCCCGGGACCTCCCCGATCTCTGGTTCCAGGCGGTCCACGACATTCTGGACAACGGCCGGCGATTCGTCGTTGACCGCGGTTCCTATGCCGGCCAGACCCGGCTGGAATACGATTATTTCACCGGGTTCATTCGTCATCCGGGGGCCCAGCCGCTGTTGCCGGACATTCCGCCCGCCTGCGGGATCCCCAATCCGGTGGAAACCGATTATATCTTCGGCGGCCCGGGCTACGACCGGTCCTACATCGAATACCTCATGACGCCCCACAAGGAGGCGGGGGAATCCTACACCTACGGCGAACGACTTACCCGGGCGCCGGTCTCCGGACAGAAGCGCCGCTGGTGGGAGGCCGGCGACGCCGATATCGCCGATCTGCGGGAGATCGACGGAAAGGTCCTTTTCCGGGAAGAGGGCGAGATTTGCATCAACCAGATCGAGTGGATCATCCGGACCTACCGGGAACACGGCCACCGGAACAACCAGATGGTCCTCCAGGTGGCCCATCCGTCCGATCTCATCCTGGCCGACCCCCCCTGCCTCCGCCACATCGACACCCGGATTCAGGACGACCGGCTGATTTTTTTCGTCTATTTCCGCTCCTGGGATCTATGGGGCGGTCTGCCGGCCAACCTCGCCGGGATCCAGAATCTGAAGGAATACATGGCCGCCGAGATCGGCGTGGCCGACGGGGAGATGATCGTCGAGAGCAAAGGGCTCCATCTCTACGGATACGCCGAAGACCTGGCCAAACTCCGGTGCATGCGGGAATAACGATCGAATATTCATAGCGGAAAGGAGATTCGTTTGCTGAATTTCAACCTGACCGATGACCAACTGGCCCTGCGGGAACGGGCCCGAGCGTTTGCCGTCGACGAGGTCCTGCCGGTCGCCTGGATGTATGACGAGCAGGACGAAACCCCCCTGGACCTGCTCAAAAGGGCCTGGGAGATCGGTCTCATGAACGGCGACATCCCCGGGCAATACGGCGGCAAGGGGCTCGGACTCGTGGAGGCCGCCATCGTCACCGAAGAGATCGCCGCCGCCTGCCCGGGCGTGGCCACCTCCACTTTTGACAATTCCCTGGGAATGGAGCCCCTTCTCTTGTCGGAAAACGAGGGGCTCCAGGAAAAATATCTGCCGGAAATCCTCAACCATTTCAAGCTTATCTGCTTTGCGACCTCCGAGCCGGGAATGGGATCGGACGTCTCCGGAATCCGGTGCCGGGCCGAAAAGGACGGGGACGGTTACATCCTCAACGGCACCAAATTCTGGATCACCAACGGCGGCATCGCCGACTACATGACCGTTTTCGCCACCACGGATCCCAAGTCCAAACACGAGGGGATCGGCGCCTTTCTGGTGGAGCGGGAGTGGGCGGGGGTGTCCAGCGGAAAAGCGATCCCCAAACTGGGGCAGCGGTGTTCCAACACCACGGCCCTCCATTTCGAGAACGTCCGGGTACCGGCTGAAAATGTCATCGCGCCTCCGGGGAAGGGGTTCGTGCTGGCCATGAAGACCTTTTCCCGCACCCGGCCCATCATCGGCGCCTTTGCCGTGGGCGCGGCCCGGTCGGCCATGGAATACGCCATCGGCTATGCCAGGAAGCGAAAGGCTTTCGGCATGCCCATCTCTGCATTCCAGGCCATCCAGTTCAAACTGGCGGAGATGTACCAGAAGGTGGAAACCTCGCGGCTGCTGGTCCTCAAATCGGCCTGGGAGGCGGACCGGGGGAAAGATCCCACCATTTCGGCCTCCATTGCCAAATTCTACGCCACCGAAGCGGCTTTCGAGACCGTCAACGACGCCATGCAGGTCCTGGGTGGTTACGGGTATACCAGGATGTTCCCGCTGGAGAAGCTCCTCCGGGACGTTCGGCTGTTGATGATCTACGAGGGGACCAGCGAAGTCCAGCGGGTCATTGTTTCCGGGTATCTGCTGAACACTTACGAGCCGGCCATGCCGCCCATCGAGAAGGTGCCGATGCGCCGGGAGGGGACGCCGGACGTTTCGCCGGACGCAACATCCGCATGGCGGTGTGCCATGTGCGGCCATATTCACAGCGGCGACGGGCCACCGGAAGAGTGCCCTTACTGCTTCGCCGCCCAGGGGGCATTCCATCGGATCTGGCCCCCTGAAAATGACCGAACCGTCAGAAAATAGCGATTGATTCCCGCGATCCCCTCGTGTTACAAGCAGCCATTTAACGCGTCGACACCGGGACCATCGAACGTTGCCGACCGAACGCGATAAAGCGATGATGAGACCGCCCGTTGTCCGTTGTGGGGCTGGAAAAGGGGGAAGCAGTGCGGATTCCGTTCATATCGAAGTCGACCCAGGCGCCGTTCGCCGATCTTCTGGAACACGCGGAAAAGGTAAAGGAATGCGCCTGGAAATTTCAGCAGGCCATCGAATGCCATTTCTCCCGGGAATGCGAGACCTTCGCGATGCTGCGCCAGGAAGTGACGGATCTGGAGCACGAGGCCGACGCGATCAAACGGCGCATCCGGGGCCATCTGCCCAAGGGATCGAAGTTGACGGTCGACAAGTTCCAGTTGTTCCATTACCTGAGGGAGCAGGACGGGGTGCTGGATTCGGTGGAGGACGCCCTCGAATGGCTTTCCTATCGCAGTGAAGCGGGGATGCCGGAAGCGGTGGAAAAAGACTTTTTCCTGTTGGTGGATGCGGTGATCGCCCCCATCGAAGAGTTGTCCGTCATGGTGGGAGCGGCCCGGGATTATTTCGCCAAACCGTCGGAAAAGCAGCGGAAGGCGGTCAAAGAGGTCATCCAGAATCTCCGGCGTCAGGAGCACGAGGCCGATACGGCCGAAGACATGGTCAAGGGGAAGGTGTTTGGACTGGACATTGACCCCGTGACGATCTTTCATCTCATCCGCCTCTCTGAAATCATCGGCGCCATCGCCGACCACGCAGAAAACGCCGGAGATATGATGCGTGCCATGATGGCCCGATAAGCGGCGGATACCGTTCCGTTCCGGCGCTGAGAGCGGAGGGGGCCGCTGGGTGGCCGGGCAAAATGGGGTGCCAGACCGGGGGAAAGGAGGCTCCATGACAGGCCGAAGAATAGTGGTGGCGTCGATGTTGCTGTTGTCCCTATTGGCGCTCACCCGGAACGGGGCCGGGGCGAGTGATCCCATCCGGGTGGCGGCCATCTTCGCCCGGACCGGCCTGGCGGCCGCGGACAATGGGGCCAATTTCCAGGCCGCGCGACTGGCAGTGCGGGAGATCAACATGGCCGGCGGCCTGCTGGGCCGACCGGTCCAACTCGTGGAACTGGACAACCGGTCCACTCCGCTGGGGGCCCGCCTGGCCGCCCGTCAGGCGGTGGCAACGGGCGTGACCGCGGTGGTCGGGGCGTCCTGGTCCACCCATTCCATGGCCATGGCCCCGATCCTCCAGTCGGCGGGCATCCCGATGATCAGCCCCGAATCGAGCAGCCCCAAGCTGACCGAGACCGGGGAGTTCATCTTTCGGATCTGCTTTACCGACATGTTCCAGGGCCGGATCGCGGCCCAGTTCGCCGTCAATGAACTCAAGGCCAAGACGGCGGTGGCCCTTGTCAACATCAACGAGGCTTACAGCCTCACCCTTTCCCGATATTTTACCGAATATTTTAAAAAATTTGGCGGGACCGTCCTGTGGGAAGGCAATTACAAGGGCGACGCCGTCGATTTTTCCGATCTCCTTTCCCACGTCAAGCACCATGCCCCCGATGTGATCTTTCTGCCGGGTTATGCCCGGGACAGCGGCTTGATCATCAAACAGGCATCCCGGATGGGCATCGCCGCTGTATTCATCGGCGGGGACGGATGGACGGAACAGGTGGCCGACTTTGCCGGCGAGGGATTGACCGGCAGTTATTACTGTACCAACTGGCATCCCGCCGTCCCCTACACCCGCAGCGCCCATCTCGTTGCCGAATACGAAAAGGAATATGGCCAGCGGATCCGCAACACCGCCGTCCCCTTGACCTACGACGCCTTTGCGGTGCTGGCCGACGCCATCCGACGGGCCGGTTCCGATGCGCCAGAAAGCGTCCGGGATGCGCTGGCGACAACGCGGAATTTCATGGGAGCCACCGGCATCATCTCCCTGGACGAAACCGGCGATCCTGTCGGAAAAGACGTGGCGTTCCTCCGGTACGACAAGGGCGGCTGGTGGTTGGTGAAGGTGGTCTCTCCCAATCGGGCCCAGGTACCGGTCGCCGCCATCTTCGCCCATACCGGTGCGGCCGCCAACGAAAACCACCACTCCGTCCGGGGGGTCCGGTTCGGAGTGGAGGAGGTCAACCGCCGGGGCGGGGTCCTGGATCGGGAACTCAAGCTCATCGAAATCGACAATCAGTCCACCCCCATCGGGGCCAAAGTGGCGGCGGACCGGGCGGTGTCGGCCGATGTGATCGCCATCCTGGGCGCGGACTGGAGTTCCCACTCCATGGCGATCGCCCGGGTGGCCCAGGCCCATGGCATTCCCATGATCAGCAACATTTCCACCCATCCGGGGGTGACCCGGGTCGGCGATTGCATCTTTCGCGCCTGCTTTACGGACCGGTTCGCCGGAGAGGTCATGGCCCGGTTCTCCCGGCAGCGCCTCGGTATC
The DNA here is from genome assembly GCA_964409085.1 of uncultured Desulfobacteraceae bacterium. GTDB lineage: Bacteria > Desulfobacterota > Desulfobacteria > Desulfobacterales > JAABSP01 > JAABTD01. Next base: position 13,584 of record CAYPCE010000050.1, read on the forward strand.
GATACCGCCGTGGTCCTGACGGATCTGACCAGCGATTACAGCATGGGATTGGCCGACACCTTTTCCCGTCTGTTCGAGAATCGGGGCGGGCGGATCCTCAAGACCCTGGCCTACAAACACCGCCAGAACCGCTTTGAAGGCCTTGCCCGGCAGGTTCGGACCCTGGACCCCCGGGCGGTCTTCATCCCCGGCCACTCCGAAAGCGGGGCCATCGTCAAGGCCATCCTGGCGGCGGGGCTTGACCCCATATTCCTGGGAGGAGACGGATGGGGGACCGAAGCCTTTTTCACCAGCGGCGGAATTCGGATGCAGGAGGGCTATTACTGTACGCACTGGTCCCCAGAGATCGACCGTCCGCTCTCCCGGGAATTTGTCCAGCGATATGGAAAGCGCGGCCGCCTCCACTCTTCCGAAGCCCTGGGGTTCGACGCGGTTCTGCTGTTGGCGGACGCCATCGGCCGGGCCGGAGGGTTCGACCCCGGGCGGATTCGGGACGCCCTGGCGGTGACGACGGGATTCGACGGCGTCACCGGCACCTTCTCCTTCGATGTCCACGGCGATCCCATCAAGGGCGCGATTATCATGTCAATCCAAAACGGTCGGCCCCAATTTCTGACCCGAATCCAGCCGGAACATGAAGATCGAAAGCCTTAGACTCCGGGTTAATGTCGCCATTTTGGCCACCTGCGTCGCCGTGGCCCTTTCTTTCGGGTTGTTGCTCTACCCCTTCGAGTCCAGTCGCCGTCAGGCCGGGATGGACAAGATCCGGCTGCTCATGTCCGTGCTGTACGAGCAAAACAAAACCGCCCTCGCCAACGAGGTGTTCGCCGGTCAGGACCTGGCCCTCCGCCAGACCCTGGAGGGCATGATTTCCGTGGAGGGGATCGCCTTTGCGCAAGTCTACGGCAGGGATGGTCACCGCCTGGTGTCCATCGGGGATGCCCCCCCCCACCTCGATCCCTCGCCCCAGGTGATCCAGGGGATCGACCTGCCGTCATTTTCGGAAATTCGGAAAGGCGCCGTCGATTACGCCGCCTTTTGGACACCCATCCAAGTCATCGGCGAACGCGTGGGCTTCTTCCGAATGGCCTACGACCTGACCCCCCTGAAACAGGAAACGGTCCTCAATATCGCCTTTTTCACGGGCATGCTCCTCACCATTCTCTTGATCATGTCCGGATTGCTCAATTTTATCCTTTCCCGGTTTTTCCTCCGCCGGATCTACCGGCTGCGGGATGCCATTCATCGGATCCAGGAGGGCCATTACGGCGAAACGGTCCCCATCGAGCACCCGGACGAGATCGGGGATGTGGCCGAGGCCTTCAATCAGATGTCCGGCACCCTCATGTCCCAGCACAAGGTCATTTCATCGGCCATCCAAAAGCAAAAAGCCGATGCACGGAAACTGGCCGAATCCAATCAGGCCCTGGAGCGGCTCAATGCGGAGCTGGAAACGAAGGTGGCGGATCGCACCGCGGACCTGCTCCGGACCAACGAGCAGTTGAAAAAATTCAAGACCATCTCCGACCGGGCTTCCTACGGCACGATCATCACGGGTATGGACGGGATGGTGCTCTATGTCAACGAGGCATTCGCCGCCATGCACGGGTATCGCATCGACGAAGTAGAGGGGCGGCATCTGTCGATGTTCCATACCCGGGAACAGCGCAAACAGCTGGCCCGGCTGGCGGAGCGGCTCCGTCAGACCGACGGGTTCGCCGGGGAGGAGGTCTGGCACGTCCGGAAGGATGGGGAGGTATTTCCCTCCCTCATGAATACGTCGTTGATTCGGGATTCCGGCGGCCGCCCCCTCTACTACTCCTCCACGGCCATCGACATCTCCCTGCGGAAATCCCTGGAAGAAAAACTGCTCCTCCGCCAGCGGATCGATTCCCTGGGGACCCTCGCCGGCGGTATAGCCCACGATTTCAACAATATTTTGTCCGGCGTCACCGGTTATCTCGATCTGCTCTCCATAGAATCCGACGGGATGACGCCGGTGCAGCAGCGATATCTGGAAAATGCCCAGGGGTCGGTCCACCGCGCCTCGGAGCTGATCCGACGGTTTCAACGCCTGTCCAAAGGGGGGCTCGCACGCCAGATGGCGGTGGACGTTCACCCCATCGCCCATGAAGTCCTCTCCATGGTGGGGACATCGGGCCGGGCGCCCCTGAACCTGGATATCCGCTTTTCCAGCGGGCAGTATTTCGTCATCGCCGATCCGTCCGAACTGCATCAGGTTTTCCTCAACCTGATCCTCAATGCCAGGGATGCCATCGAGACCAAGGCATCGGCGGCGGGCTGTATCCAGATTACCGCCGACAACCACCCGGTAGCGGACGGGGACGGGGCCGGGCTGGCCCCGGGCGATTATGTCCACATCTGTGTTTCCGACGACGGTTGCGGAATGCCCAGACGAATCCGGGAAAAGGCGTTCGATCCGCTGTTTACCACCAAAGACCGGTACAATCAGCGGGGACAGGGTCTCGGCCTGGCCATGGTCTTTACCATCGTTCAGCGTCACGGAGGGCTGGTGACCGTGGACAGCGCGGAAGGCGAAGGGACCCGGTTCCATCTCTTTCTCCGCCGGGGCGAGCGGGAGACGGCACTTGCCCAGCCGCCCACCTCCATCCTGACCGGTACGGAGACCGTCCTGATCATCGACGACGAAGAGAGCATCCGCATGTTGGCGGAGACCATTCTCTCCAAACTCGGCTACCGGGTGCTGACGGCCGCTGACGGGGTTGCAGGTCTCGATCTTCTCCACCGCCGGAACGGAAAGGTCGACATCGTGCTGCTGGACATGACCATGCCCGGGATGCCGGGGGAAAAAGTGCTGGAGCAGATTACCCGCACCGACCCGTCCATGAACGTGGTGATCCTGTCCGGCCACAGCCGGGACTCGCTGGGCGACGGCGTTCGCGCCATGGCCAGTGGCCATCTGACCAAACCTTTCCAGGTTCGGGACCTTTCCATGGCGGTCCGGCAGGTCCTTGACAAGGGAAGGACTGATCCTGACGTTACTGACGATGGAAAGATGCGATGACCCCGCCCAGATGGTTATGGTATAGCGTGAGACTCCCCCTGATCCTCGGGTTGATGATGGCGGGGTTTATCATGGAATTCCTCGTCGAACTCCCGTTTCGGGCGATGATGTGGTTTCACGAACGATCGAGAGGATCGGTTGATCCAAACAATAAAAAGGAATCGATATGACCCATGGAGAGGCCATCACGGCCCTGACCCAGAGCGAAAAGATCAAAACCGGCATCATGTGGACTACCCAGAACCTGGAAGTCCTGGCCGGCCTGCCGGAACCGGAGCGGACCGGGGCCGAACGGATCATCCGCACCAATCTCCACATGCTCTACAACGAAGTGATGCTGGCCGATCGTCTGGCCCACGCCGATGTCTGGGAGGCGGTGAAAAGATCCGTCAACGACGCCCTGGTCATGGCCAATTCCGGCGTCATCCAGGAAGCCGCCTTCCACCTGACCCAGGCGGTGAGCCAGGTGACCACGGTGAGCCAGCGGTGCATGACCCTTTTGAAGGAGGAGGGGCTTCTTTAAGCGGCCTGCCTGTCAGCGTTGGCATCCTCGAAAAAATGCGCTCACAGAATCGGGGGGATTCATTTAGATCTTCGCGTGCCGGCCATGGCGGGTCCCTTTGCCGTTTCTTTTGGTTATTCATGGTTTCTTCTGGAACAATCCATCGGGTGTATCGTGCGAAAGTGACACTATATCAGAAAGATACACCGAAATCGATCCGGTTGCGTCCGCTCGGTGTTTATGGTAGAAAAAAGGGGTGTGTTGGCCAATCACTATTTTGAAAAAGGAGGTTGCGGTTATGGACAAGATTCTACGGATCAACATGGGGCCGGGCGGCGCGCCGAGTTTCATGGATGAAGCGCCGGGCGATTACGCCGGCATGGGCGGACGCGGCATGACCTCGGCTATCGTCGCCAAGGAGGTGCCGCCGCTGTGCCACCCCCTGAGCGCCGAGAACAAGCTGGTCATTGCGCCGGGGCTGCTCTCCGGCACCACGGCGGCCATGTCGGGACGGCTGTCGGTGGGCTGCAAAAGCCCGCTGACCGGTACCATCAAGGAATCCAACGCCGGGGGACAGGCGGCCCAGGTGCTGGCCCGTCTGGGGTACGCGGCCATCGTGCTGGAGGGAAAGCCCGCCGACGATGCCGCCTATAAGATCGTCATCAACAAGGACGGCGTGAAAATCGAGGCCGACGACAGCCTCAAGCTGCTGGGCAACTACGCCCTGGTGGACAAGATGAAGGCGGCCTACGGCGACAAGATGACTTGCATGTCCATCGGTCCGGCCGGCGAGCGGAAGATGGCGGCGGCCACAGTCGCCGTCACCGATATGGAGCAGCGGCCCACCCGCCACTGCGGCCGGGGCGGCGTCGGAGCCGTTATGGGCGCCAAGGGCGTCAAGGCCATCGTCCTGGACGATACGGGCTGCACCATGCGCGAACCCAAGGACCCGGACAAGTTCAAGGAAGCCAACAAAGCCTGGGTGGCGGGACTGCGCAAGCACCCGGTCACGGGCGAAGGACTCCCCGCCTACGGCACCAACGTCCTGACCAACGTGCTATCCGAAGCCGGTGGGTATCCCACCAACAACTTCAGCAGAGGGTCCTTCGAAGGCGCGTCCAAGATCAGCGGCGAGACCCAGGCCGAACTGGAAAACGAGCGCGGCGGCAAGGGGTCGGCCACCCACGGCTGCCATCGCGGCTGCATCATCCGGTGCTCCGGGACCTTTTACGACAAGAACGGCAACTTTCTCACCAAACAGCCCGAATACGAGACGGTCTGGGCCCATGGCGGCAACTGCGGCATCGACGACCTGGACGCCATCGCCCAGATCGACCGGCTGGACGACGATTTCGGCCTCGACACCATCGAGATGGGCGCCACCGTGGCCGTGGCCATGGAGGCCGGGCTGGCCAAATTCGGCGACGCCGAAGCGGCCATCAAGCTGGTCAAGGAAGTGGGGGAGGGGACCCCGTTGGGTCGCATCCTGGGCGGCGGCGCGGCGGTCACCGGCAAGGTTTTTGGCGTGGAGCGGGTTCCGGTGGTCAAGGGGCAGGCCATGCCGGCCTACGATCCCCGGGCGGTCCAGGGCATCGGCGTGACCTATGCCACGTCCACCATGGGCGCCGACCACACCGCCGGGTACGCCGTGGCCACCAACATCCTCAAGGTGGGCGGCGATGTGGATCCGTTAAAGCCGGAAGGCCAGATCGAGCTGTCCCGGAACCTCCAGATCGCCACGGCGGCCGTGGACGCCACCGGCATGTGCCTTTTCATCGCGTTCGCCGTGCTGGATCAGCCCGACACCTTCCAGTCGCTGATCGACATGATCAACGCCTTTTACGGCCTGGAACTGACCGCCGACGATGTGACGGAACTGGGCAAAACGATCCTGAAAAACGAACGCGAATTCAACGCCGCAGCCGGCTTCACCGAAGAACACGACCGCCTGCCGTGCTATTTCCAGACCGAACAGTTTCCGCCACATAACATCACCTTCGGCGTGAAGGATGGGGATCTGGATACGGTGTTTAACTGGTAACCTATCGTTATATTTGGGTATAAATTTTCTCTCCCAGCCCCCTTCACCCTCGTCGCTCTGAGATGCGGCGGAGATTTGGAGGGGGTTTTTTTCTCTAATGGGCAATGGCGAACGCCAGCACTGCAAACAGAAAGGATCTTGATATGTCAACGGTGTTAAGCCAGATCGCGGATGACATCCTTGATCTGCCCCCATCTGATCGTGCGTTTTTAGCGCACCGTCTGATTCAGAGTCTCGACGACGGAGCCGACCCGGACGCGGAGGCCTTATGGATGGAAGAGATCGATCGGCGATCATCCGAAATAAAAGAAAACCGCGTCGCTTGTCGTCCGATCGATGATGTGATCGCAAATATTCTTCGTCAACAACCAAGCATCAATCTTTATTTTCAAATTCAACCCGGTAATAAATATCAGAAACCAGCAATTCACAACCAATTGTCTCCAGCATGATGCTCTCCTCCATGTTAGTGCATGGGTCGAATAAGCGCCAGATACCATCATCACCGCGAGCAAATTTTTCAACCTGACAATGATATTGAGATACAAGTACATATTCTTTTAGCGAGGGGATAAGCCGATAATGGGTAAACTTTTCCCCGCGGTCATATAATTCGGTGGAATTCGAAAGGATCTCAAAGATGACCATTGGATTCAACAGAGTATCAAAGTGTTGATCCTCCAGCTCAAGGTCACCACAGACAACCACAATATC
>CAYPCE010000051.1:0-19712 GCA_964409085.1 uncultured Desulfobacteraceae bacterium
CAGGGCCTCCCGGGCGAACCGCAGCGCAGCGTTCATGGTCGGGCGTCCAGGCTTGCAAGTGTGTGGAGGGTTCGGCGCATGGGGTCAGGCTTTTCCGGCAATGGCGAGCCCCAGTTGGCCCACGTCGGTCTCCGAGGTCCGGACGTCCTTGATAATCCGGCCGTCGAAGAAAACCAGCACCCGGTCGGCTACCATGAGGATTTCGTCCAGTTCGGCGGAGGAGAAGACGATGGCGGCACGGGTGTCGGAACAACGGGACTGGAGATGGCCCCAGACCCAGTGGGCCGATTCGATGTCCAGCCCCCGTGTGGGGTTTTCCAGGAGCAGGAGGACGGGATTGGCGGAAAGAAACGAGAGGAGGAGCCGTTGCTGGTTGCCGCCGGAAAGCGAGACGGCGGCCGTGTCCGGCCCGCCGCCCTGGATGCGGAAATCGGCGATCCGTTTCCGGGCGTCGCCATAGGCGCCGGCCCATCGAATCCAGAAGCCGGCCCGGCCCGCCGCGCCCGCCCGGAGGGCCGCGTGCTCCACGATGCTCATGTCGGAAACGAGCCCTTCCTCCAGCCGCGAGCCGGGCAGGAAATGGACCCCGGCGGATTTGAACCCATGGTGGTCCCGCCCCGTCATTTCCGTACCTTCCAGCAAAACCCGACCCTGGATCGGTTTCTTGAGGCCGGCCGCCACCCGCAAAAAGACGCCCTGGCCGCTTCCCTCCAGGCCGGCCAGGCCGACCACTTCGCCCCGGCGGATGACCGTATCGCAGCCCTTCAAACCTGTGCGGCCGCCGGTGGCCACGATATCTGCAAGCGTCAGGACCGGTTCTCCCGGCGGGGCCGCGCACCGGGCCGGGGCCGTCGGGGGGGCCCCGAACATCAGGGTCATGAGCCGTCCCGCGTGGAAAGGGGCGTCCATGTGGCCGGTGACCCGGCCGGTCCGGAGCACCGTGACGCGGTCGCACAGCGCCTCCACATCCTCCAGTTTGTGGGAGACCAGCACGACGCTGCGCCCCGCTTCGGCCAGTTGCCGCAGGGCCTTGAACAGGACGGCCTTCTGGGTGGCGGAGATGCCGGTGGTGGGTTCGTCCAGGATGAGGGTCCGGATGCCCCGTTCCAGGAGCCGGAGGATCTCCAGTTGCTGACGCTCGCCGATGGTGAGGGTGCGCAGGAGGTCGTCCGGTTTCAGAGAAAAATCGAACTGCCGGGCGAGGTGGGCCAGACGATCCCGGAGAATTCGGGGATCGTCTTCCGGATGGCCCAGCCTGAAATTGTCCAGCACCGTGAGGAGGGGGAAATCGAGGGGATCCTGGTAGAGCATCCCGATGCCCAGGGCCGACGCCTGGGCCGGGGTGTCGCAGTCCACCGGCCGGCCGTCCAGGAGAATATCGCCCCCTGTCCGGCGGATGTAGCCGGCCAGGATCTTCATCAGGGTCGATTTGCCGGCGCCGTTTTCCCCCAGGATGCCGTGGACGGCGCCCGCGCGGACCGTCAGGGAGACGCCGTCATTGGCCCGCACCGGTCCGTAGTGCTTGTGGATGTCCCGGAGGGCGATCTCCATGGCCGGCTCGGCTCGTGTTACTTGGCGCTGCTGGGGCCGTCCATCCCCTCCAGCAACTGCTCCATGTACCAGATCTGCTTGTCGGTGGCGACTTCGCCGTCTTTCAGAAACACGCTGCCGTCCTGGTAGTTGAGCGGCCCCTTGAAGAGGGTGAGGGTCCCGGCGCCCAGGGCGTCGATGAAGTCGTCCAGCGCCTTCCGGTTCTCTTCCGAGAGGGCCGCGCCCATCTCGTAGCCGATGGGGCTGGTCTCCGGGTTGTTGATGTCGGACCAGTCCGGCGGCTGCCAGCGCCAGACCGATTTCCATTTGTCGTTCATGGACATCCGGATCATTTCCACGTATCCCGGACCCCAGTTATAATAGGGAACGCCCAGGCAAACGTCTTCCGCCCCCTCGCAGGCGCCTTTGTAATCGTAGGGAATCGCCCAGACGGTTTTGCCTTCCTGGCGCTTCTGGCGGGCCACCACCAGGTTTTCCGTGGTGTCGATGCCGGAGACGACCACGTCGAAATCGTTGTTGTAGAAATTCTGGGCCACCTGGGTGGGATCGGCGGTCACGCCGGGGATGTTGAACCAGAACCCGATCCAGGTCACCTGGAACTTGAGGTCTTTGGGATCTTTGCCGCGGACCGTGGTCCAGGCGCGTTTGGCGCCCAGGTAGGAAGCGGCGGCCAGACGGCGGGTCTCTTCGTTGACCAGCGGGCCGAGGTAGCCGATTTTGCCGCTCTGGGTGGTCATGGCGGCGGCGAATCCGGCCACCATCTTGCCGTAGACCATCCGGGCAAAGAGATTGGAAAGGTTTTCGGGGGCTTTCCCCGTCAGGACGTCGTCGCCGGAGCAGTGGATGAAATGGGTGTCGGGATGGAGCATGGCCGCTTCCCTGATGCCATCTTTCATATCGTCGGAGTTGGCGATGACGAGCTGGGCGCCCTTTTCCACCATGTCGTCCACGAGCTGGGGGATGGTGACGCCGGGCCGGTCCGCCGGATTGACCTTGTCGATGTAGATCATCTTCGCGTCCGGGATCTGCTCTTCCACGTACCGTCCGCCCTCGTAATGGGCCTGGCTGTAGCCGCGGTCGTTGTAGGGGCCCACCAGGAGGAGGCCGAAGGTGAAGGTCTCGGCCGCGACGGCCGTCGCGGCAAAGACGATGGTCAGGCAGATGGCCAGCGCGGCCCATGCGGTCTTTCTTGCCATGGATGTTCCTCCTTCATGATCTGTTGGAAAACGCCTCAAAAAATGGAATCGACGCCTCTGGAAGACCGATCCCACCCCGTCAGGTTATCCGGACTTTATAAATGCAACCGCCCATCGGGTCAAGGCCGATTTTCTATTGACAACCCCTGAAATTTAGACTGAAATAAAGAGCCTTACATAACACCTTACCGCCGCTGGCCGCAGCGGCGCAGAAGAGGACCCGGCAATGCCAACAGACATCCAGACGCTGAAATCGCTCGATCTTTTCAAAGAACTGACCTCGGACGAACTCAATCTGATCGCCCCCATCATCCATCCCGTAAAAGTCAACGAGGGGGAACTCCTGACCCAGCGCGGCGAACCGGCCACAGCCTTTTACGTGGTCCTCAAAGGCAATTTTATCATCTCCTTTAAAGATGGGCGGGCCTTCACCCTCCACAACCGGGGGGACATCATCGGCTGGTCGACCATCGTCACCCCCTTCCGGTACACCGGCACGGCGGTGGCCCTTACCGACGGCGAAGTGCTGACCCTTCAGGGAGACGATTTTCTCCAGGCCATCCAGGGCGAGTCGAGCATCGGCGACAAGATCATGAACAAAATCAACCCCATCATTGCCGATCGGGTCCCCTATTTTTCCAGGGACAAGGCGCCCCGGGAGATTCCCCGGGCCAAGGCCGAATGATCCGGGTTTCGACAGATCACCAACGCATGTAAGGAGGTATGGACGTGACTGGCTTAGAAGCAATCTCCGCCCACAATGGATGGTCCATCGCGGCCGTCGGCGTCACCATCGTCTTCACCGGTCTGGCGATGCTGTGCATCATCCTGTCCCAGCTTTACAAGGTCCTCGACTTCTGGGAACGGCGGGACGAGTTCTTTCAGCGGATAAAAAGCCGGGGGGCAACGGCAACGGACGACATACCGCAGATCACCGTCTCGCCGGACATGAAAGAGACCGTCCGCCAATACCAGATGCTGGCCCATCGCCTGGGCGAACCCTTCGCCCTGCCCAAACTGCTGGACCTGGCCCGGAAATGCGGCCTCGTCAATCCCCATTCCACCGTCAACCGGCTCCTCAAACAGGAGATCATCGTCCCGGACGGCGAGGGGTATTTCCGCTGGCATCAATCGATTCCAAACTGAGCCGCAACCTTTCAACCCGACACCGCATCTTTCCACAATAGGTCTTAAGGAGCGAGATCGATCCCATGGAAAACATGTTCTTGGAGTTCTTCTCCAACACCGGCTACGCAATGGCGGACTACCGCCACCTGGTCATGATCCTCATCGGCGTCACCTTCATCTACCTGGGGATCGCCAAACACTACGAACCCCTGCTGCTCATCCCCATCGGGTTCGGCATCCTCATCGGCAACGTGCCGGTCTTCAAAGGATTGGGACTGGGGATCTACGAGAGCAACAGCGTCCTCCACTACCTCTATTTCGGCGTCACCTCCGGCGTCTATCCGCCCCTGGTCTTTCTGGGGATTGGGGCCATGACCGACTTTTCCACCATGCTGGCCCGGCCCCTTCTCATGCTCCTGGGCGCCGCGGCCCAGATGGGCATTTTCCTCACCTTTCTCGGGGCCCTGGCCCTGGGGTTCGCCCCCAACGAAGCGGCCTCCATCGGCATCATCGGCGGGGCCGACGGCCCCACGGCCATCTTCCTCACCGCCAAGCTGGCGCCGGAACTCATCGGCCCCATCGCCGTGGCCGCCTACTCCTACATGGCCCTGGTGCCGGTGATCCAGCCGCCCATCATGCGGCTGTTGACCTCCCGCAAGGAACGGCTCATCCGGATGGAAGAACCCCGGGTGGTGGGCAAGCGGGAAAAGATGATCTTCCCCATCATCGGGTTTCTCCTCACCTGCTTTCTGGCCCCGGCGGCCCTGCCCCTGCTGGGCATGCTCTTTTTCGGGAATCTCCTCAAGGAATGCGTGGTGGCGGAACGGCTGGCCGTGGCGGCCCGCACGTCCATCATCGACTCGGTCACCATTTTGCTGGGCATGACCGTGGGCGCCTCCACCCAGGCCGATGTCTTCCTGACGCCCCAGTCGGTGGGGATCTTCGTGCTGGGCGCGCTGTCCTTCGGCGTGGCCACCGCCTCCGGCCTGATCTTCGCCAAGATCATCAACCTCTTTGTCCGGACAAAAATCAACCCGCTCCTGGGCGCGGCCGGTGTCTCGGCGGTGCCCGACTCGGCCCGGGTGGTCCAGATGGTGGGTCAGGAAGAGGACCCGACGAACTTCCTGCTCATGCAGGCCATGGCCCCCAACGTCTCCGGAGTCATCGGCTCGGCCATCGGCGCCGGCATCCTCTGGAGCTTCATGAGTTAGACGGTGAGGGGGGCGATGCGCCCCCCTTCCCCCCGCCTCCCGCCACTTTTTTCCGCCGCGACAGCAGGGCTTCGATCCGCCCCAGCCGTTTTTCCAGATTCGCCAGACCCCTCTCCTGATCCCCCATTTTTTTGGCCTGTTCGCCCTGGACCTGCCCGGTCTTCTGGGTGTGCTGGACCAGCTTCTGGAGGTAGGACTTGATCTCGGCGATCTCTTTTCCGTTCCCGGCGTCGGCGGCCGCCGCTTCGACCCGCTGCACCACCGTCGCTTCCAGGGACGCTTCCAGCCGGGCCGTCTCTTTCTCGATTCGCGACGAGACCGTCTCTTCGATCCGTTTCTCCAGGCTTTCCCGGTGTGTTTCCAGTTCCGCGATCGGGCCCCTGGCTGCAGCCACGGCGGCGTCCTTCATCTTCCCCCGTTCGGCCACCAGCACTTTGCGGACTTGGGCCGCAAGGGCCGACATCCGCTCTTCCGACGTCCGTTTCACTGCCGACAGGGCGGCTTCGATCCGGGCTTCCCCTGAGGCGATCCTCTCGTCGATTTCCCGGCTCGACACCGCTTCAGCCCCGGCAGCCCGCTCCTGAAGGGACCCCACGGCGGTTTCCACCTGTTCGTTGATCCGCTCTTTAAAGGCCGACAGGTCCCCCATGGCCTCCTGGAGCCGGTCCTGGGCCGCGTCCATTTCCCGTCGTTTTTCCTGGAATTCGGCCAGGGCCGACGTGATCTCGCCCGTTTTGGCGTCGATCGTCTCCCGGAGGGACGCCGCCAATTCATCGTGGGCCTCCCGGAGCGCATCGACTTCCCCGGAGACCCGGTCGGCGATCTCGCCGCGGATCGTTTCTTCCCATTCGGTTTGACGGCCTTCCAGGATCATTTGCTTTTCGGCCAGCCCGGTCGCCGCGTCGGCCTTCAGCCGTTCCAGTTCCCCGGTCAGCCCGTCGATCTTCCGTTCAGCTTCCGATACGACCCCCGCGACCCGTTCCGTTTCGGCGCTGACGGCCCCTTCGGCATCGGCGGCCGCTTTCGCCAGGCGCGATTCGACATCGGCGCCCAGGGCCTCGGTCTTGTCCGTCAGATCCTGTCCCAGGACCTGGAGAGCGGTCCGGTCCTCCTGGAGGGCCGCCAGGTGTTGATCCAGCTGGGCTTTCCGGTCGGCCGCTTCCCGGACGATGTTGCCGATCCCTTCCTCCAGCCGGGTCTCGACCGCTTCCCGGAGGGACGTTTCCAGGTCGCCCTGCCGCTCCGCCATGGCGGCCAGCGCGGTCTCGACCTGTTTCTCCGTCCGCTCGACGGCTTCCGCCAGTTGCGCTTCAGATTCCGCCAGTTTGGCCAGGGTGGTCCCGTCGATCTCGTCGGCCCGTTCCAAAAGGGTCTGACGGAACCGCTCCCCCATACGGGACCATTCCTCCCGAGCCTCGGACAGGGCCTGGGCGAGGGTCATCCTTTCCCCTTCGAACCGGTCCGACAAGTCCTGTCGGGCCGTTTCCGAGGCGATCCGGATCGCGGCGGCCTCCTCCTGAAATCGGGTCTGCAGGTCCCGGGCGACGGTTTCCGCCGCTTCGGACTGGTCCTCTTTGAGGGCGTCGAACCGTTCCGTCAGATTTTTCCGGACCCCGTCCCGAAAACCGGCCAGCTCGGCCTTGAGGGTCTCGACAGCCTCCTGGGTCCCCTCCATGTAGCGGCTGAACCGGCTCAGCTCGCTCTCCAGCAGGGCGCGCTCCTCCTCCAGCTCATTGTTCTCGGCGCGGAAGGCGGACAGGGCGTCCGCCATCTCTTGGGACCTGGACCGGAACGCCTCCAGGAGGGTGCCGGTCTCGGCCGAGGCCGTTTTCCGGAGGTCGTCCACCCGGTCCAGGGCGCCCACGAAGGTCGATTCCAGCTCGCGGTTCTGTTCGATCCGGGCCAGCAGCCCGGCCTCCCGCTCCGACATCCGGTCGCAGGTGGTCTGGAACCGGTCCTTCAGGGTCCCGATCAGGTCGATGGTGTCGAAAAGAGCTTCGACCTTTTCGTAAAGGGCGTCGATCTTTTCAAGGGCAGCGTCGGGGTCGGATAATCGGGCCAATTCAGGCATCCTCCAGATAATTGTGCAATCGGTTCTTCCATGCGGTGAAGTCGATCTCCCTGAGCGGTTCCACGGCGCAGCGGGCCCGGAGCCAGTCGATCCGCCGGGCCGGTTTCGACAGGCGTTTCGCCTCCCGGTACAGGAGTCGTTCTCCCCCGGCGCAGTGAGTCGGGGCGAAGGCGTCGTCCAGCATATTGAAGAGCAGCGGTTTGGTGCGTTCCGCCGCCCCTTCGTAGAGCCGGCGCACTGTTGGAAAATCCAACCGGTCGCAGGCGGCCCGCATCAGGGAAGAGCCCGTCAGGTTGACGGCGCCGTCGGGGGCGCATTCCCGGGCCAGATAGAGGGCCGGGAGGTTGCCGGGGTCCCCTTCCAGGACGGTCATGGCGCGCAGATAGGGGAATGCCGCGTCGTCCGGAAACGCCGCCCGGACGGCGTCGCCGGTCCGGGGGTCGAAACCGTCGCCGCCGGAGAACCAGTCCTCCAGTTTTTCCGCCGCCGACAGCCGTTCGGGGTCCGACGGCAGGGGGGATGTGCGGGGGGCGTCCCCGAAGGTCAGGGTCGGATCGCACCCATCGCACCGGCCGCATTTCCATCCGGTGTCCACCGGATGGAAATGACGGATCAGGGCGGCCTGCCGGCAGCCCCCGGTCCGGAGCCATTCCTTGAGGTTCCAGAGGGCCCGGTAGCGCATCGCCTCCACGGCCCGGCCGAAGGGAACCTGAAGCGATATCAGGGCGTCCGCCGCCGCCTCGAAGAGCCGGTCGTATTTGAGATGCCGGCACACACGGCCCCGGGCCATGGCCGCCTTGAGGGGTTCCCGGATGTGCGGCCGGTATTTTTCCCGGATATGGCGCGCCAGCCGGTCGGGCGGATCTGGGGGCGCCCCTTCCCCGGGAAGCCCCATCCGGCCGCGATGGCCCTCGGCGGCGGCGGCCATCTCCCCTGCGGAGAGGCCCGGCCGGAGCCCCCTCGCTTCCAGGTTCCGGCCGTCCGGGGACCCGAACCCGGAAACGAGGCCGACGGCGGCCAGCCGGGCGAGGGCCGGAGCGTCACCGGCCCTGTCCGTCGTCTCGATGTGGACAGGATCACACCCCTCGCCGGCGGCCATCAGGAGCCGGTCCAGCATCCGCAGCGCATCCAGGGTCTCGGTCACGGGATCGGGACCGAATTGACGGATGGTCAGGTGGCGCCGGCCGTAATCGCAGAGGGCGTTTTTGCCGAAGGGGCATCCCTCCTTCGAGCATTGGGGGACGGGGTCGCCCCGGGTTTCCATGTCCGCCTCGCACAGGTCCGACGGCAGGTCGGTCAGGTGGAGACAATGGCGGCCTTCGCCGGAGAGCGCCAGGCGCCGCCATCGGTCCACGCCGCCGTCCAGGGTGATGTCCAGATCGAACCGGCCCCAGGCCGCCTGCCCTTCGGGGCCGGAGACGACCCCGACATCGTGGAACCGGCCCGCGGTTTTTTCGGAAAACGGGGCCTCGAGTTCATGGGACGGGCGATGGTGGGGCTGACAGTAAATGGGGGTGTAGGCGGGAGCGGAAAGGGGCGCGGCTTTGCGGCCGAGGTCGGTCTCTCCCATGTCGCTGGCGAACAGATGGATTTCCAGCCCGTCCCGCGCCCCCCGTGGGGCCGGGGCGAAGACCCGTCCCGATACGATTCGTTCCCCTAATGCCGCGGGGATCTCCCGGCGGAGGACCCGGCCGTAGGCCGCCTCCTTCTGGGATCGGCCGTAGCTCCGGATCGCCTGAACGGAATTGGCGCCGAAGCCCGGGGGCCGATCCGGCCGGTTTACCTCCCCGGTGAGCCCCAGCCGGGCACGGATGTCCCGCCGCACCACCGCCTCGGGCCGGTCCGTGAGGGCCAGAACCGTCAGATTCGGATTGTCTTGGGCCAAGGCGTTGATGAACCGGATCAGCCCTTCCGAAAGGGGATCGAACCGGTCGCACCAGGGCGAAATCCGCTCCGCGCCGTCTATAAGAACCATCCGGACCGCTCCGCGGCCGGCGGTCCCTCTGAACCGGTTGTAAAAGGCCCCGTTGTCCGCGCCGTCCACGGACGTACAGAAAACCCGGCGGCGTCCGATCCGGACGACGGTGCAGGCGATGACGGGCGAAGCCGCTTCCGGCCCGGCGGCCGACGCCCTGGGGGGCCGCATGTTCTTGATCTTGAGGGTGGACTTCCGGGGCCGCTCCAGCACGCAGAATGGACTGATGACCGCCAGCCCCCGGGCCGCACCGCCGCCCGCGGCCACGGAGAGGGCCTCCCCGTCGGACAGCCGGGCCAGGGCCCGGACGCCGCGCGGCATCCGGACCTGCAGGGCCCCGCCGGCCGCGGCGGCGGCCGCTTTTCCCCTGAATCCGATCAGGGGTCTCCGGGGATGGTGATCATCGGCCGGCAGTTGACAAATATACAACAACGGATCGTCTCCTCTGGTTCCAGATTCGGGTTGTCGGTACGTCATGGCAAATTCCGTTCTAAATATCAAGTAAATACCGATCATTTTCTCGAATCGCGCGTCTTCCGGCCCAAAAATTGTTTGATCATTGCGGATAAAGTGGTTTATCTTGATCCAAAATTGATTTTCCGATACCCTTAACTCTCAATCGGGTTGAGTGCACCGTACCCCACCCACCATCAGGAGGCCTCCATGGACATCACCATCACCAAACCGCAGACACTGAAATCCAAACCCGATGACGGCAAACTCGGTTTCGGAACCATTTTCACCGACCACATGTTCAACATGGATTGCGATCTGGGAAAAGGATGGCACACCCCGCGGATCGAGCCCTACGGCGCCTTTCAGATGGACCCCAGCACCATGGTGCTCCATTACGGCCAGGCCGTCTTTGAAGGACTAAAGGGCTACCGGACCACCGACGGCGGCATCCAGCTCTTCCGGCCCCAGGAAAACTTCAAGCGGCTCAACCGGTCGGCCCGGGCCCTCTGCATTCCGGAACTGGACGAAGCCTTTCTCCTGGAGGCCCTCAAGGAACTCCTCCGAATGGAAAAGGACTGGGTCCCGTCCGCGCCGGAGACCTCCCTCTACATCCGTCCCACCATCATTGCCACCGACCCCTTTTTGGGCGTTCGGGCCTCCCATACCTACCGGTACTTCGTCATCCTGTCGCCGGTGGGGGCCTATTACGCCGAGGGGTTCAACCCGGTGCGGATTCTGGTCACCAAGGACCATGTGCGGGCCGTACGCGGCGGGCTGGGCGAGTTCAAGACCCCCGGCAACTACGCCGCCAGCCTCTATGCCGGCGAAATGGCCCACAGGGAAGGGTTCGCCCAGGTGCTCTGGCTCGACGGCGTGGAACAGAAGTATGTGGAGGAAGTGGGTTCCATGAACATCTTCTTCGTCATCGGTGATGAGATCGTGACCCCCATGCTCAACGGCTCCATCCTGCCCGGCATCACCCGGGATTCGGTGCTGGCCATGGCCAAATACTGGGGCATGAAGGCGACGGAGCGTCGCATCAGTATCGACGAGGTGGCCGAGGCCCACGCGGACGGGTCCCTCAAGGAGGTCTTCGGCTCCGGAACCGCGGCCGTGATCTCGCCGGTGGGCGAAATGAAATACGGCGACAAAACCTTCAAGATCGGCGACGGCGGCGTGGGGCCGCTCTCCAAGAAGTTTTTCGACGCCATCCAGGACATCCAGTACGGAAAGGCCGAAGATCCCTTCGGCTGGATCGAGAAGGTGTAGGAGGTCATTTTTGAATACCCTCGAACATCTGCCGGCGTTCGTGTCGAAAATGGAACGGGAAGGGCTCCGGCCCGTCGTCATCGACACCTTTTCCTATTACTATGAAAAGGTGGTCACCGGTGAAACCGGCCTCATCCCCGGTCGGGACATCGAAGCGGTCCCGTCCGACGAGGTCCCCGACGCCCGGGAACTGGACGAGTACGCGGATGCGGGAAAGCAGACCTTCGACCGGGCCGTTATGATCGTGCTGAACGGCGGCCTGGGGACCAGCATGGGCCTGACCGGCCCCAAATCCCTGCTGATCGCCAAGGACGGCAAGACCTTTCTGGAGGTCATCGTCGACCAGGCCCGGAAGCGCAGCGTCCGGCTTGCCCTCATGAACAGCTTCTCCACCCATGAGGAGACCCTGACCGCCCTATCGGAGATCGCCCCCGACCGGCCGCCCCTGACCTTCCTGCAACACAAATTTCCCAAGATCCTCCAGGAAGACCTCTCCCCGGCCCGATGGCCCGAAGACCCCGACCTGGAGTGGAACCCGCCGGGACACGGCGACATCTACACCGCCCTGCTCACCTCCGGCATGCTCGACAAGCTGCTGGACGAGGGCGTCGAATACGCCTTTATTTGCAACTCCGACAACCTGGGCGCCTCCATGAAGGATGCGCTTCTCGGCTATTTCGCCGAAAAGGGATTCCCCTTCATGATGGAGGTGGCCCGGCGGACCCCGGCCGACGTCAAGGGCGGCCACCTGGCCCGCCACAAAAGCGGCCGGCTGATCCTCCGGGAATCGGCCCAGTGCCCCGAGGACGAGCTTGACGCCTTCCGCGACATCGGGCGCTACCGGTTTTTCAACACTAACAACCTCTGGGTCAATCTGAAGTACCTCAAAGACCTGATCCAGCGGGAAAAGACCATCCGCCTGCCCATGATCCTGAACCCCAAGACCCTCGACCCACGGGACAAGAACAGCCCGCCGGTCTACCAGGTGGAGACGGCCATGGGCGCGGCCGTCTCCCTCTTCGACGGCGCCGCGGCGGTCTGCGTCCCCCGGGACCGGTTCTTTCCGGTGAAGAAGTGCAACGACCTGCTGGCGGTCCGGTCCGACCGGTTCATTTTCTCCGACAAGGGAAAGCTGGTGCTCAATCCGGACAATCGGACCGACGACATCAAGATCGACCTCGATCCGGACTACTACAAGCTCATCGACGACTTCAACGAGCGGTTCCCGGACGGCGCCCCGTCCCTGCTGGCCTGCGAATCGCTGGAGGTGAAGGGGGATGTGCGGTTTGAAGGGGATGTGGTCATGGCGGGGCGGGTCACGGTTAAAAACACCCGGACCAGCCAGGCGATGGTGGCAGACCGGACCCTCAACGGGGATGTCCACCTCTAGACAATGGCTGAGACCGCCGAAACCATCCACGTTCCGCCGGAAGTCTATCTGGAAATGGAACGAAAGGCTGATGTCAAAAGCGAGTACATCGACGGCATCATCCTGGCCATGGCCGGTGCCAGCCGCCGGCACAACCAGATCACGTTCAATCTGGCCGGAACCATCGGCGTCCAGCTGGAAAACCGGCCCTGCGTCGCTTATGTCAGCAACATGCGGGTCAAGGTCCGTTCAACAGGCATTTACACGTACCCCGATCTGGCCGCCACCTGCGACGAGCCCCAGTTCGAGGACGACAACGTCGACACCCTCCTCAATCCCTCGTTAATCGTCGAGGTGCTGTCCGACGCCACCGAAGTCTTCGACAGGGGCGAAAAATTCGCCCATTACCGGCGGCTGCCGTCCATCTCGGAATACCTTCTCATCTCCCAGGACAAAATGCGAATCGAGCACTTTCTGCGGCAGGGCGAAAAATGGGTGATGTCGGAGTTTCACCTGGAGGACGACCGCGCGGCGCTCCCCTCCATCGGCTGCGAACTGCTGCTGGGGGAGGTTTACAGCAAGGTGGCGCTGGATGATGCACCCCAAACAAGGAGCGATACATGAAAAACCAGGCGGTGGCGACGGACCGGACATTGCGGAGGGATGTGACGTTTTGAAAGCCTATCGTCCCATGAAGATCCGGCAAAATGACCAGGTGGTGATCGACGGGGACCCAATCGACAATCTGGATGACGCCAGGCGGGCATATCGACGCCGGCTCGCGGCAAATGATCCGGAATACAAGGTCTTCTTCTATTCAAGCGAGTCCCTCTACAACGGCCGCCTGGCCTACAACGGCAAACTGCTCCACACGATCATCGCCCCCGAAGACACCGTTTTGGATGTGGGCTGTGGAACGGGCAACCTGATTCCCTCGCTGCCCCCCTGCGATTACCGCGGTATCGACATGCTGGCGGATTTCATCGACATCGCGTGTGAGCGGTATCCGGATCTGCGGTTTGATTGCACCCAGATCGCCGATGTGGAAACGACTTACGACTGGGTTTTGATGGTCGGCATCACCGGCGCCCTTTTGAACCCGGAAAGGACCATCGAAAAGGCCTGGTCCCTTGCCGGCAAAGGACTGGTCATCGATTTTATCGATGCCCGAAAAGACAAAAAAGACGACCGCGGCACCTACCGGATGGGCGCTTTGACCGACTTTTTTCTGGATCTTGGGGCGCAGCGGATCGAAACGCACCAGACCCGACAGTACTGGACCATCATGGTGGTTCACAAATCCGCGCTCTGGCTGTAAGACCGAACGACGACGATCATTCTAACCGGAGGAGTTTATGAAACGCTTTGTTCTTCTCTTTTGCATCACGGCAGTACTGGGGACGATCTGCCCGTCAGCGGCCGAAGAATTCCCGACAGCCCCGGTCAAAAACGACGGGAAAAAATGGCGGATCGGGTATTATGAAGGCGGCCCCTACATCGATTACAAAAAAAATTTCCGGGCCGCCCTCCAGGGACTCATGGCCCTGGGCTGGATCGAAGCGGGGCCGATTCCCTCCACCGGAGGAGAATCCACAAAGCCGCTCTGGCAGTGGCTGAGCGACAAAGCCCGGAGCAACTATCTTGAATTCGTGCCGGATGCCCATTATTCAGCGGACTGGAACGAAACCTTGCGCAAAGAGTCGGCCGGGAAATTGATGAACCGGCTCTCGCCAAAGCCGGATATCGATCTGATGCTGGCCCTGGGCACCTGGGCCGGACAGGACCTGGCCAACGACGATCACCACGTTCCGACCATCGTCATGGGAACCGGCGACCCCATCGCGTCCAACATCATCCAAAGCGCCGAGGATTCGGGCCGGGACCATATTCATGCGCGGGTCGACCCCTATCGGTACGAACGCCAGATCCGGATCTTCCACGACATCATCGGTTTTCAGAAGTTGGGCATCGCGTACGAGGATACGGTGGCGGGCAGAAGTTATTCAGCGGTGGATAAAGCCAAAGCCCTGTCCGGCGAGCGGGGGTTCGAGGTCGTGGAATGTCACACCCTGAGCGACGTTGAAGACATTTCCAAAGCCGAGGAAAGCGTTCGGAAATGTTTCGAAAGATTCGGAAAGGAAGCTGACGCGGTATATGTGACCGTGCAAGGCGGGGTCAGTCTCGGCAATATTCCGAAGCTCGTCCGGATCGCCAATGGCCACCGACTCCCTACGTTTTCCCAGAGCGGTTCCGACGAGGTCAAATACGGTTTTCTCATGAGCATCTCTCTTGCGGGACATAAATACGTGGGGCAGTTTTACGCCGAAACCATCGCCAAGGTCCTCAACGGCGCAAAGCCGCGTCAGCTCAAACAGGTATTCGAAGATCCGCCCAAAATCGCCATCAACCTGAGAACCGCCGAAATAATTGGATATGACCCGCCGGTGGATGTGCTGGGCGCTGCGGACGAAATCTACCAAACCATCGTCGAGCCGGACAATCAGTAGCCGGAACCCCGGCGTCTACATCGACCGGGAGGTTGTGATCTTTCTGTCGTTCTGGGTCAACATGAAAAAGAGAAGCGCGCTGACCATATAGGCGATGCCAAACCACACCACCCCCCGGCTGACGCCCCAGCCGGCGATAAGCCAGCCGAAGGCCAGGGGGGCCAGCACCTGTCCGATGCGTCCGCCCGAATTAAAAATGGCCATGGCCTTGCCCTCACCCAGTTCACGGGTCACCTTGAATTTGAGCGCAAAAGCCCTGGAGGCGTCGAAACTGCCCGAGAGACCCAGCATGAGGACCGTGATCGCCGTCGCTGCAACGCCTCCGAAAAAGTAGAAGGTCAGAAATCCCAGTCCCCCAAGAAATCCGCTGAAAAAAATGAAGCCTTTTTTGTTCTGGGAAGCGTCCACGAATCGGCTGATGTATGGGGCGATATAAATAAGACAGATGCCGTAGATCATATACACCCGCCCGATGTTCGACTGGGAAGCGCCGATCCGGTTAAGGTAAACCGGGCTGAAATAATAGAGAAAACCGACGAAGGCCAGCGAGGCGGGTAAACTCGCGAAAAGGAGCAACCCCAGCACGTTCCGGTTGGTCATATACCTGAAGATGTCTCGCCCGACGACACGGCCGGCAACCGGCTGCACGGAAACGCTTTCCGTCATCCCCTCCCCGCCGGAGGTCATAAAAACCAGGGTGTAAAAAAAAGATAACAGCAGAAACCCGGCGCCGATCAGAAACACCGGATTGAAGCCGATGCGCTCGGCCAGCATGGCGCCGGCCGCTCCGCCGCAGATGCTGCCGGCGTAGACCCCGGCCCAGAGTTGCGAGAGCCCCTGGGCCTTGCGGGATTCATCCGTTCTGGCGATGGTGAATCCCTGGGCCGCCATGATCACGCAGCCATAGCCGAACCCCACAATTCCCCTGGAAACGATGAAGTTGAGCATGTCCGGCGACAGCCAGGAATGGATTGTCCCGCCCAGCGCCGACACAATGCCCATGATGAAAGGTTCGCGCCACCCCCGTTTGTCGATCCAAATGCCGGCGAGCAGAATGGATATCCCCACCATGAGGAACTCCGCGGATATGGGCATTCCGATGGCCACATCCACATTCATCCCCCACAACGGCTCGTAGAGCGTTTCCGTATAGAGCGGTAAAAATGAAATGGACAAATCGACGCCGAAAAGGAACAGGAATGCGGCGGGCCGGACCGCCCGATAATTCAGTCTATGCCGATCCCTTCGGAAGATTCTATGCCGCCCGAGAAACTGGAAGATCAGAATCTGAATTTCGACAAAGAAAAGAATGGATATCACCAGCACCGTCAGCGAATCCAGCCCGATTTCCCGGAGACGGGTAAACAATGTCTCTTTGGACAACTCGGCAATGACGATGCCTTCGGGATCCGTGCCGCCTGTTTCGCCGTTGATCCGCAGCCTCAACCGGAACCCCGATTCCGATGTCTTTTCGGCATTAACAGACGCCCGTTTTTCCCTCTCCGCTTTTTCGGCGATATAGAGCGGCGCCTTTGCGGACATCTCACCGGGGGATTGATCATAAATCGCAATGAGGTCGAGTTCGGGCGCCGCGGCGAGGATCTCACCCAACATGACCTCCATCCGAAAGAGCTTATCGAGCCCGAGTCCTTTCCCAAGGAGAAACTCCACGTCCTCCTTTAAAATGGTCGCCATGACAGCGGCTTTTTCACGATTGATTTTCAGGTAGTAATTTTTGAACACATACAGGTTGATCCCGGAAAATATGATCTGGGAGAGGCAGATGACAGAAAACATAATCCAGGAGATCTTCTTTTTGGGAAAACGCCGGACGTCGGTTACGTCCTTCGTGTAAGGGTTGAGCAGCAGAATCAAAAAAAGGACGCCGATCCCAAGGATCGCGCCGATGACGAGGGCATCCGTTTCCATGAGATCGCGCATGAGATCGCGGATCTGTTCTCTGCTGAACATGACAACGATGGTGCCGACCCATTTTTCGTTTCGCTTAAATACCGGTGTCAGAACCAGATAATCGGATTCAACCTGGGTGAAGGCGGAGGCCGTGTCCCGGCTTTTGCGCCATTTTTCTGGATCGATCCGCGCCATGGCCTCTTCGGGAAGAACGGTTCCCGTTAGAGGGCCGTCGGTGCTGTAAAGAATGCGTCCTTCCGGGTCGGAAACGCTGACGCTGGTAGGGACCGCCCCCAGGCCGTCCGAGGTTTTTTTGGCCTCGATAAACCCCCCGGCATCCTGGAACACCTCCCGGTTGAGATTGGCCTGGGTCCCGGCCAGGATCTCGTCCATGCCGACGAATTTGTGAATCGATTTTCCAAACCGGAGCGATTTTTCAAGCTTCCGCTGCAAGTCCTTGGCGACAATGCTGTATTTTGAAACAACGGCGTTGACATAGAGGGATTCAAGTTTGTTGATGGTCAACAGGGCATTAAACCCCAGCGCCAGACACAGCAGAAAGATCGCGCCGAATATCAGGCGGAACCGCAGCGATGCGGAAGGGTCGGGGCCATCATGCGTGGAGGGGGCGTCCTGAGCATTCTGATTGCGCTTTTTGATCTGGACCATCGGTATCCTTTCCTCCGCCTTGACGTAATGCGTCTTTGAAGCTTATCGTACAAAAAGGCTGCCGGGTACAATAGGCCCAAATCGCAATTCCGGGTAGAGATTTCCTACTTTCAGCCGGATGCGCCATTTATCAATTGATGTCTCCATGCAAACATATTATTAAGCATAAGGAGGTCGGTGTTTTACAGACCCCGGCCATCATGCAATATTCTTTTCCTCATGGCAACCGGGGAGACCGGCGCATTTGAAAAACCTGAAGCTCGGAACCCAGCTCAATATCTCATTTACCCTGGTGCTGTTGGCGCCCATGCTCGTGGCCACGGTTTTTTCCATCGGTTATTACAGCCACAAGATCCGGGAAGAAGCGCTCAACACCATCGGGTCGGACCTGAAGATCGCCGAAATCATCTACCGCCACGCGGTGGACAACATGGGCAACCTGGCCAACGCCTACGCCCAGAAAAAGACCCTGACGGTGCTTTTGGGGCTCAACCTGGGCGAGAAACTGGGCAGGGACCTGGCCCAGTCCGCCGTCATTGACGGCCTCGACATGGTGACCGTAGTGGACCGGACGTACCAGGTGCTGGTGCGGTCCCACGCCCCGCGGAAGATTCACGACGACTACGTCCCCATGCCCTATATCGCCGCCGCCCTCTCGGGGCAGACCGTCAGCGGCACGGAGATCCTGACGGGGCCCCTGGCGGAAGAGGGCCGTTTCCTGGCCGACAGTCCAGCCGACCCCACCCCCATGGCCATCACCGGCGCGGCCCCGGTCTACGACCGCCAGCGGGAAAACATCGTCGGCGCTATCGTGGTCCGACGGATCATCGATGAAGAATCGGCCATCGTGGGAACCATCTGCCGCAACCTCAACGTCAACGCCGCCCTGTTCCAGGGGGAACGGCACATCACCTCGTGCAGCGTCCAGGGAAAGGCGGACGAGTTCGTCCCGCCTGAAACGGAGACCCTCCAATCGGTGCTGTCGGCCAACGACGCCGTCAGCGTGGCCGACATCGGCCGGGGCGGCAGCATCGCCAAATTTGCCCCCATCCGGGACTTCAACGGGGATCCCGTCGGGGTCCTCATGGTCCAGCGGGGGGTGGCCGCCTATCTCCGCACCCGAAACGTGGCCATCTCCACCCTCCTCTCCATCTTCCTGGTGGGGATCCTGCTGGCCCTCATCATCAAGACCATCGTGGTCCGCCGCATCGTGGTCCCTGTCCAGCGATTGAAAAAAGGGACCGAACGGATCGGCCAGGGGGAGTACGACCACCGGGTGGAGACGGCCTCCAGCGACGAGATCGGGGAGCTGACGGCGGCCTTCAACGCCATGGCCGAGGACCTCCAGGCCTATGACGGGCAACTCAAGGAATACAATCTCCAGCTGGAGGAGCGGGTCCGGGAACGGACCGCCGAACTCCAGGTGGCCAACGAGCAGCTCACGGAGGCCAATACGGTGCTGGAAGAGACCCTGGAGCGGCTCAACCCCGGCGTCTCCCGCCTCATCGGGAGCAACCGGCAGCAGCTGGGGCTGGTTTACGCCACCGAACTGGTCTCGGATATCTGCAATTACACCAAACTCAACATGATCCTGGGCGAGACCCTCATGGGCGAGTTCATGAAGAAGTTCTTCCGGGAGAGCCACAAGCTGTTGGCCCAGTACCGGGGGATGTTCGACAAGACCGTGGGCGACCAGATCGTGGCCATCTTCGGCACGCCCAAGGACGACTCCCCCGCTTCCCAGGTCCACGCCTTCGACGCCATCGCCTGCGCCCTGAAGCTCATCGACGTGGCCAAGGAGATCAACCGGATCATGCAGACGGCCATCCAGGACAACTACACCGCCATCGTGGCCCGCCACCAGTCCCTGTCCAGCGAGGACCGGAAGACGATCCGGATCGAAGACCTCAAGTTCCAGTGCCGGGTGGGCATCAACACCTCCAATCCCGCCAGCGACCGGGAGATCGACCGGATGCGGATGGTCATGATGGGGGCCGAAACCTGCATCGACTACACGGCCCAGGGGGGCGCGGTGATCTACGCCTTCCGGCTGGAGAGCAACGGCACGCCCGGCGAAATCCACATCGGCGAGAACACCAAACGACTGGTGGACCACGTCTACCGCCTGGAAGACATGCCGCCCATCACCCTCAAGGGACTGGGGGTCCAGCCCGGCTACCGGGTGGTGGGCGAGGGATCGCTGTTCGAAAACATCTACCCCCGGACCCGGTTCTACCGGCAGTATGCCGACAACGTGCCGGAGATCCTCCTCCGCCTGGCGGCCGTCCTCAAGGTGGGGCGGATTCAGATCCGGGAGGTCCAACGGATCAATGAATACCTGGACGTCGATATCCCCTACGCCGAGCACATGACCGGCTGCTACAACCTCTCCATCTCCC
>CAYPCE010000052.1:0-19673 GCA_964409085.1 uncultured Desulfobacteraceae bacterium
CGGTGTCGGGGACCCGCTTCACGCAGACGAGTATGTTCATGCAATCGCTCCTTTCTCATGTAACGGATGGAATTCGCAAAAAAATGGTTCATCGTAGGCGTAAAAACGATGCGCTCCTGCTTAAAATAACCTATAATACCGATATGTTACGTCCTCACCACATGCTGATCGACCAACTCCGCGAGATCAATGGCTTCGATCTGGCCTTCCATGCCCGAGGTTTTGATGCCGTCTTCGATATTGATCAGACAGAAGGGACAAGCGGTGACGATGACGTCGGCGCCGGCTTCTTTGGCCATCTCCACCCGCACCTGGCCCATTCGGCGGTCTTCAATGGGCTCGTAATAGAGGGAGAGACCTCCCCCGCCGCAACAAAACGAGCGATCCCGGCAGCGGTCCATCTCCACCCGGTTCATGCCGGGGATGGCGTCAAGTACCTTGCGAGGGTCGTCATACAGGCAGTTGTGGCGGCCCAGGTAGCAGGGATCGTGGTACGTATACACCTTTCCGTTGCCTTCCCCGGCGCCCAGTCGGAGTCGTCCTTCCTCGATGGCGCGGACCAGATACTGGCTGACGTGTTCCACCGGCGGCAAACCGTTATAGTCCTTTTTCAGGGTATTCAAAGCATGGGGATCGGCGGTAACGATGCGCTCGGCGCCGGAAGCGGCGATGGCTTCGGTATTCTGATCCTTCAACGCCATGAAGAGCATCTCCTCACCGAATCGCCGCACTTCGTTCCCGCTGTCCTTTTCCTGGGGACCCAGGATGCCGAAATTCGCGCCGGCGGTCGTGAGGAGCCGGGCCGTCGCCTTGCCAATGGCTTGGATTCGATCGTCATAAGAGGTGACGCTGTCCACGAAATAGAGGGTAGCGGCGGTCTCCTTTTTGCCCAGGACCTTCACCTCGATTCCCTCCTCCTTGGCCAGGTCCTTGACCCAGTCGGCCCGCTTCTTTTCCATCTTGCCGTAGGGATTCCCCCGTTTTTCAAGTGCCTGGAGCGGTTTCTGGAGGGACTGGGGGACATTCCCCTCGTCCACCATGCCCCGCCGCAGGTCGACCATCTTGTTGATGTATTCGATCGTAATCGGGCATTCCTCCTCGCAGGCCCCACAGGTGGTGCAGGACAGGATCTCGTCTTCGGAGTAGATGCCGCCCATGAGCGGCTCCCCTTTCCTGAAGGGGCCGCGCAGGGGATAGTGGTCGAAGGCGTAATCCCGTGCCTTGATGGTGATGAACCGGGGCGAAAGGGGACGGCCCACATGGTTGGCCGGGCAGTTGTCGGAGCAGCGGCCGCAGTCGGCACAGGAATAAAAATCGAGGATATGCTTCCACGTGAAATCTTCAAATTTCTTGGCACCGAACGACTCCAGTTCGTCGAGTCCTTCTTCGCTCACGCCATGTCGAACCGGCTTGACCGTGCCCCGGTCCAATTTCATGAAAAAGACGTTGAAGATCGACGTGATCACATGGAAATGCTTTCCCAGAGGCAGAAAACAGAGGAAAAAGAAAAAGGTGAGATCATGGACGAAATAGGCCCCCACATGGAGGCTTTGCAGGGGTCCCGTCGCGCTGTCGGCGAGCATCCCCTTGAAAATCCAGGCCAGGGTCAAGGGGGCCAGGGATTCGGCCGGCAGTCCGGCCTGGCGGTTGGCCGCCACGGCGCTGGCCTCGAAGAGGCTTTCCGACACCAGAAGGATGCAGATGAGCGCCAGGACGAAAATGGCTTCCCCGGTGTGATCTTTTCCATACTGGGGCGGCACCGCGTATCGGGCCGGCTTGAAAATTCCCCGGCGAACCGCGGCGACCACACAGGCGATGAAGACCATGGTTGCGGCATAGTCTTTGAGGATGGTATATCCATGCCCCAGGGCCCCGCCGAAACCCGGCAGGGTGAAGTCGGCGGAGACGCCGATGAGGACCAGGGAGATGGACCGAAGGGAAAGGATGATGAAGCCGGCGAAAATCAAGATATGGAGGATGCCGGCCAGCCGGTAACGGGGCTGCTTGTATTGCCCCAGCCAGAGCTTGATCACCGCAAAGATGCGCTCCAGGATCCGGCCGGAACGGTCATCCGGGGCCGACAGCACCATGGGCGCCAGGCGCTTGGCCATAATATAGGTAAAAACGGCCACCCCCAATACGGGAATCAAGAGGGCGAAAAAAGCGCCGGGAAGTCCCAGAAACGACGCCTCAGCAGGGGGTATAAGAGCAGGTTCCATTTTTTTCTTTCCTTCTCCTTTCATTGATTGTATAGTTTGGCTGAAACAAAATGAATGAATCCTCATTCATTTTGTTAACAGAGCCGAACAACCCCGTCAAGTGAAAAATAGTTCAGGGAAACCTTCTCTCCGGAGGCGGACCCCATACCATTTTCCTTGACGATCCGCTTGCGCGAGTACCACAAAACGCCAGACATCACAACCCCAAAGGAGGACTGATTGTCACAACCAACCCCTTACCTGGACAAGCTCTGGCTGACCCACTATGGAGCCGGGGTGCCGGCGGCAGTGGCGTATGAAGATAAATCCATCCCCGAATTCATGGATCGCACGGTGGCGCGGTTTCCCGACAGACCGGCACTGGCCTTCCAGGGATACCGGCTCACCTTTCGCCAGTTCAAAGACAAGGTGGACCGGTTCGCTGCGTGTTTGAGCGATTTCGGTGTGAAAAAGGGCGACAGCGTCGCCATCCTGCTGCCCAACATCATCCCCTGTGTGATCAGCTATTATGCCATCCTGAAAATCGGCGGCATCGCGGTCATGAACAACCCGCTCTATTCGGACCGGGAACTGGACCACCAGTTCAACGACTCGGAATCCAAGGTGCTGATCACCCTCGACCTGCTGGCCAACCGGATGATCGATCTGAGGGAGAAAACAACGATCCGGCAGATCGTCTATACCACCCTTGGAGATTACCTGCCCTTTCCCAAAAATTGGCTTTTTCCCCTCATCGCCAAGCGAAAAAAACTGGCCGCCGACGTCAAACCGACGGCGGACGTCCATCGCTGGAAAGATCTGCTCTCCCGGTATGAACCGACGCCCCCGGCGGTGGACCTCTCCTTGGACGACACGGCCATGTACCAGTACACCGGAGGCACCACCGGCGTTTCCAAAGGGGTGATCCTCACCCACGGCAATCTCAGCCGGCAGGTCCAGCAGGTCATGGCCTGGTTCCCCGATTTCCAGGACCAGCAAGAGACCATGCTGGGCGCCCTCCCCTTTTTCCACGTCTTCGGCATGTCCACTTCCATGAACCTGGCCGTCTACGCCGGATGGTGCAATCTGCTGATTCCCAAACCCCAGCCCGAGCCGTTGCTGGAGGCCATCCAAAAGTTCAGCCCCACATTCGCTCCCCTGGTGCCAACCATGTACATCGGGATCCTCAACCATCCGGACGTGGAAAAAGCCGATCTGACCTCCCTCAAAGGCTGCTTTTCGGGCAGCGCCCCCCTTCCCGTGGAGGTGATCCGGGATTTCGAAAAAAAGACCGGCGCCGTCATCGTGGAGGGGTACGGCCTTACCGAAACCACGCCGGTGACCCATATCAATCCCTTCAAGGGCCAGCGGAAGGTGGGCAGCATCGGGGTTCCCGTGCCGGACACCGAATGCCGGATCGTCGACATCGAAGACGGCGAAACAGACGTCCCCCTGGGGGAAGTGGGCGAACTGCTGATCCGCGGGCCCCAGGTGATGAAGGGGTACCTCCATATGCCCGAGGAGACCGCGGGCGTGCTGACCGCGGATGGGTGGCTCCATACCGGGGATATCGCCAAGATGGATGCGGACGGGTATTTTTACATCGTCGATCGGAAAAAGGATTTGATCATCTCCGGCGGATACAACGTTTACCCCCGGGATATCGACGAGGTCTTTTACGAGCATCCAAAGGTCCAGGAAGCCTGCTCCGTCGGCATTCCCCATCCCAAACGGGGCGAGGCGGTCAAGACGTTCGTGGTGCTAAAAGAAGGAGAGACGGCGGATGAAGAGGAGCTGATGGCCTACTGCCGTGAACACCTGGCCAAATACAAATGGCCGGTGGAGATCGAGTTCAGGGACGAACTGCCCAAAACCAATGTGGGGAAAATTCTCCGGAAGGATTTGAGGGCGGAAGAACTGGAAAAGCGCGGGAAGGGATAACGGGGTTTCCGCGCGCTGCCGGTTCCGACGGCAGGGGCGGAAAATGTTTCGCCCCTGCGATTGTCCCTGCAGAATGGAGTTGATCAACATCGCTGTTA
This sequence comes from uncultured Desulfobacteraceae bacterium, assembly GCA_964409085.1. GTDB lineage: Bacteria > Desulfobacterota > Desulfobacteria > Desulfobacterales > JAABSP01 > JAABTD01. The sequence continues at coordinate 4,238 of CAYPCE010000052.1, forward strand.
GAAAATGGTATAGGTCACCCCCATGAAAAAGGTCGTTTCCACGTCATCGTCCGAATTGTCGCCGTTGTCATAATGGTCGAATTCGAGCCGGGTGACCAGGTCGATGGTGTTGGTGATGTAAAATTCCAGGCCGGTTTCCAGGTGGTTGATGTAGGTATCCGCCTCCTCGTCGTCGGTCGGCAGGATGGCATCGAATTCCCATCGATTGATCCAGTCGATGACCTCGGTGAACTCATAGGTCAGGGAGGCCACATTTTTGAAATTGTGGTCGGTATCACCGAAATCGAAATCCTCCAGGATCGTGGCGTAGGAAAGGGTATCGACGAACTGCCATTTGAGCCCGAAGGGTTTCGCATATTCCAGGGCGGCCCGAAGGATCGGATCGGCTTCGTTGCCTGAATAATCCACGATCTGAAATCCCAGACCGGCCCTCGCCTCCCATCCATGCTTCCGCTGGAGGACATTTTCCACTGTCAGGATGTCCTGGATCCGGACGGCGCCCATGGCCGCCAGGGTGTCATCGGCCAGCACCCCCTCGCTTCTCAGCAGCTCCTCCATGGTCTCGTACCAGAACTTCTCATATTCCCGAAGGCTGTAACGGCTCTGGTACTCCTGCTCCTTGGCGATCACGGCGGCCAGCTTCAGGTAGGTGGCATCGGCGACCGCACCCTGGATAATGCCGTATTTCTGGAGATCCTCCACAGCCCGGATCGCCGCCATCAGCGGGGTGGCCGTAATGATCCGGCCGTATCCCGCCCCTGCCAGCGCTTCGGCGCGTTGGTTCTCCGGGAGGTCTTCAGCTTCGAGGTTCCGGTATCCGTATTCGAGGCGTCCGAAATAAAACAACCCGTTGCCCGCCGCGGTCCCATAGAGCTTGGCGTCGCTCCAGGCATCGAAACGGACATTTTCTTCGGAATCATCGTCGCTGTCCGCCCCCCGATTGATGTCGAGGGTTCCGGTGGCGTATGCCCGCCATTTCATGGGCAGCGTGCTGTACTCCAGATCCCATTCCACCTCTCCGGCTCCGTCGTAACTCGTCTGCTCGCCGTTGCCGTCCCGCACCGTCAGCATCGCGCCCACTGTTGCATCCTGGTAGTAGATGTCAGGGTCGATGTAATCGGTCAGTTCAATGGCGCCTCCCCATGCCGGCATCCCCAGCAACAGGCAGAGCCCGGCGATCCATCCAATCTGTTTCATCTTCTCTCTCATCCTGTTTGCAGGTTACCGGTGGCCGTCCCCGCGGCGCCCGTGACTGAGACATTCCATGGAGGAGAGGATCACTCCTCCGGCGCCGACCGTTTCGGCGGGAAAAACGTTGCCGCGGCCTCCCGGTATCGCCGCCACAATCGCTGATCCGCCTCGCCCCGAACCGGACCGATCCGTTTCCACGTTTCCTGCAGATGACGGACCTCTTTCAGGACGTTTTCAGACGTGGTCTTCCGGTCTCCGGGAACGATCACCCCTTCCCGATACGCCAGGCCGATACGCACCCGTTCGGCCGCCTGGTCGGAAGCCCCGGCATCCGGGGCCGAATCCGGGGCGATCAGTTGGGCCAGCACCTCCAGCCGTAGGCAGATCTCCGTTTTTTCCGCCAGTTTTCTGGACCGTTCCCGGTCCTGGGCGGCGAAAAACTCGTTCCGGCGGCTGAAAAACCGGTCGCATGCCGTCCGGAACCGTTCCCACAGCGCCGGTTCGACCCGCCGGGGCGCCGGCCCGATTTCCTTCCATGCTTTCTGGAGCGCTTTGAGCCGCTCACCGGTTTCTTTCCATGTTTCGGAACCGGCCAGGGACTCGGCCTCCGCGACGATCGCCTCTTTTTTCTCCTGGTTGCCGGCCTGCTTGGACCGGATCTCCTGGACATGGCCCCGGTACCGGTCGAAAAACCGGTCACAGGGGGTGTGAAACCGCTCCCACAGCGCATCCGCCGCTTCCTCTGGGACCGGTCCGATCTCCTTCCATTCCTCTTGAAGGGCCATGATCCGATGGGCCGTGTCCTTTAAATTCTCATCGGACACAGACGCGGTCAGGGACTCGACCGTTTCGCACAGGGCCTGCTTGCGGGCCAGATGGGCGGGCTTCGCCGCTTCCAGACGCTCAAAAAACGTGTTGCAGGCGGCCTGGAACCGGCGCCAGAGACGGTCGGTCTCCTCCCGCGGCACGGGGCCGGTCTCTTTCCATCGACGTTGGAGTTCCTTGAGTCGGCCCGCCGTGGGGACCCAGTCCGCCGATTCGGCCAGGGATTCGGCTTCGTCGCACAGGGACTTTTTGCGCCGCAGGTTCTCTTTCCGCTCCGTATCCAGGACCTGGTAAAACTGTCGCCGCCGTTCGAAAAAATCATTGCACCGGGATTGGAAGGTTTCGAACAGGAGCTTTTCCAGGGCTCGGGGCAAAGGGCCGATGGCCTTCCACCGCGCCTGGATCATTTTGAGGGCATCGGCAACCTGCTCCCACTCCGCAGCGGATGCAAAGCCTTCCGGTTCCGGAACGCCTTCGACAAGGTCGCGCGCTTCGGCGGCCAGGGTTTCCTTTTCCCCCCGGCAGCGGGTGTAGACGTTGTCGCAGGCGGTTTGAAATCGATTTCGGATCGATGCCGCCTTCTCTCTGGAAACCGGGCCGATGGCCTTCCACCGGTTCTGAACCTCCCGAACCATTTCGGGGAGCCCGTTGACGACGCCGTTCTCCGCGAGGGCTTCGACGATGACGCAGAGTTCCTCCTTCTGGGTCAGGTTGGCGAACCGCTCCCATTCCGTCTTTTCCCAGAACGTCCGCTGGGCCGTAAAAAACCGATCACAGGCGATTCGAAACCGTTCCGAAAGAGCGGCTTTTGTTTCCGGCGCCCGGTCCCCGGCGGTTTTCCATTCGGCCTGAGCGGACCGGACGGTCTTTTCGAGTCCGGCCCGATCTGTCGCTTCCACCGCAGCCTCCACCTGCTCACAGAGCGCGTAGAGTTCGGCCTCCTGTTTTCGAATCGCTTCGCCGGCTTTTTGGGCCGCTCTTTCCGCGACTTCACGACGCTTTTCCCTGGCGGCGTCGAATCGCTCCGTCAACGGCGCTTCCGACGGGTCCTCCGTGGCCTGTTCACGCCATCGGCGCTCCAGTGCCTCCCATTCCGCGGCCCGCTCGCCACTGCCCACCGTTTCGTCTGCCCGGGCGACAAGTTCCTCGGCCGCCCGGCACAGCCGGCTCAATGCGTCCAGCCGATCCTCTCTCTCCCGGGCCTCGCGGTCCTTTTCCGCCCGCAACCCCTCCATCGCGGTTTTGGCCTCCTGTAGGGCCTCCCGGAAACGGGCGGACAGGGTTTCAAAGAGCGGTGCGGGGACCACCGCGCCGTCGATCGCCTCCCACCGGTTCCGGATGCGATGGATCCCCTCCTGTACCGCTTCCGGCGAGTCTCCGCCGGGAAGGCCCTCCGCCTCGGCGCACAGCGCTTCCAGCGCCGCCTGGGCCTCTCCTTTCCGTTCGCAGATTTCGACCTCCGCCTGGATCGCCTCGGCGGCCCGCTGAAACCGCTCTCTCAAGGGGTGGACCCCCTCCGGGTCCTGTTCCGTCCAGATGGTTTGGGCCTCGGCGAGAGCCGGCGGATAGGCCGGCCAGTCCCCATCCGCCAGCAAGCCCTCCAGGCGGGAACAGCACGCCGCCAGCTCATCGATACGGTCCGCTTCCGGGGCCTCGGTCCGGGACAGGGTCGCCAGCTTTTTCTCGGCACTCTTGCGGACCTTTTTATTGGACGCGCTCCGTGTCAGCCGTTTGAGCAGTTCCGGGTCCGTCAGCCGGTTCACCACCGCCCCGCCCACCGCTGGCCCGCATTGGGACTCGGCCACCCGGCAAAGGATCAAAGGGCGGGTGATCCGGTTCAGGGCCGCCATCCGGATGTCGGGGTCCGGTATGTCAGCGGCGATCTCCGCCAACCGATTTTCGTCCGTCAGTTTGTCCACCAAACCGATCCTTGCGGTCCGGTCATCGGCTTCCCTCAATCGATCATGGTACAGATGATCGAGCCGATCCCGGGCCGCCGCTTTCACCGCATCATCCTGGATACTGTCGGCAATGGCTTCCAGGCGTTCGCTGTCCTCGATTTGCCGGATCGCTGCCATCCGGACGTCCGCCGCCGGGTCGGTTCGCGCGATGCGATCCAGGTCGTCCATTTTTTCCGATGTCATGCTCCGGACGGCCGTGATACGGACCTCCGGGTTGCTGTGCCGCCATTTGGGAACGAAAAAATCCATGAGGGTCATGCTGCAGTCCTTTACACATCCGGCACCGGTATCCACGATCATCATCCCTGGGGGCCGATACCGTTTCTACAAACGAAATGCCGCTCGGGCACACTGAATTGATGGGCAATGTACAGGAAAAAAGGGGGAAAGAAAAGGGCGGATGGGGTATACCGACTAGAAATTCAGCTGAATGCCACCGAAAGCGGCGGGGGCGGCATTGTCCAGGGGCTTGTCATTTTTGGAAAAAGGAATCTGGGCCGACAGCTTGAGGCGGAAAACGTCGCCCGCGCTCAGGATCAGCCACGGGTTGACCATGATGGATGTCTCCCCGTTATTGACGATGTTGTAAAACTCGATGGACGTCAAATCCGTGATGGGATAGCGGGCGCCGACCAGAAAATTGTCCCGGCCCGGCGCTTCCCCTTCTCCGGTCAGCAACCCGGTTCGGCCCACGGCCCCTCCGTCGGCGGCTGTCGGGTCGTCCTGAAAATATTCCAATACGAGGTAGAGATTGTTATTGAAGGTATAATCGATGCCGAGGAGAAAATGGGAATAGGCTTCGGCGGCATCTTTCGTCTCCGGGCCGTCCGTCTCCGCCCGGAGCCAGGCATGAGCGCCTTCGGCGTGGAGACCGAGGTTGCCCACGCTGGTACCGACACCGGCGGATACCAGTCGCCATCGGACAGGGATGAGGGCATTTTCCGAAGAGAGGCCGGTATCGCCGTCTCGTGCCTCTGCATATCGGATCGCCATATCGAGCACCGACGCACGGGTGGCCATTTCCACGCCGTATGCGCTGTCCGGGTTTCCCTCTTCGCCGCTATCCGTGTCGACGGCACCGAACGCGCTCAGTTCGGTTCCCTCCATGAGCCGGTAGGACACGCCGGCCCCTCCCATGCCGGTGTCGCCGTAAACGCGGTGGAACAGGGTTGGATGGCCGAGAGGATGGGGGGCGGGCCGGCCCGAAGCGACCGGGGGGCGGAAGGATGGGAGCCCCAACGTCACCGCCAGTTCCCCCAGAAAGAGGTGACGCATCGGCCCCCGGAGATCAGGGTCTCCGCCGTAAATGGCGGCCAGATCGGAGGGCAGGCCCGCTTCCTGTTCAGCGATGACGGCATCGAAATAGGCCCCGGCCCCCGGACCCGGGTAAACATGCTCCCGGACGTGGGACTGCACCATCTCCTCCGCGGCCGCGAAGGGCGGCAGGCACACGGTGATCATCGTCAGAAAGACGAATATAGCGATAGCCCGTTTCATATCGAATGGCCAAACCTCGTCTGAAGAGGGATCGGGATTTACAGATAAATGTCGCCTCAGCGACCGATGTCAATGGGAGATGCGTTGGGTCGGCGCGGCCGCGGACCCCGAGTTTGAGTTCCCGTGATCATAGCACCGTCGCTCCCGAATGTCAAACGTTCGGTACGCCATTTTTTTCTTCCCGCAAAAAGGTGTATAAATACGAACTGTTAAAAAGTCCGTTCCTGTGAATGGGAAAAGTTTTGAAAACCAGGTTGACAGGCCGGACCCGGCCATTTATTTTACCAACCGTTTAGTTTAACTTTTTGGTTAATTTCCACCGAAGCGAAACCGGAGAGGTGACCATGACCGATCATCCCACCCGACGCGCCACATCCGGCGCCACCGTCCGCCGGATCCTCGATGCCGCCGCCGATGAATTCGCCGAAGCGGGGTTCGGCGGCGCCCGGGTCGATGCTGTGGCCCGGCGCGCCGGCGTCAACAAGGCCGCCATCTACTATCACATCGGCGATAAGAAGCAGCTCTATGAGCGGGTCCTCCAGGCGGTCTTCGGCGAGACCGCCGACCGCGTCGAAGCCGAAACCGCCTCGGCCGGCGGCCCGGAAGCCAAACTCCGGTCGTTCATCCGGAACATCTCGACCACCGTCGACCGGCACCAGCACATGGCCCCCGTCATGCTGCGGGAAGTGGCGGCCGGCGGCGTCAACCTGCCGGACAGCATCCTTGAGGAGATGACCCGCATCGTCCGGGTCCTCGGGGTCATCCTGGCCGAAGGAGAGGAAGAGCAGGTGTTCAGACAGATACCGCCCTTCGTCCTCCATCTGCTCATCACCGGTACGACCCTGCTCTTCAAGGCCAGCGGGCCGATCCGGAAACGGATGGAAACCCTGCCCGCCGGTCCGGGTCCCATGGGCCGGATCAACATCGCCGACCTGCTCGAACCGATCATCCTCCGGGCCATCACTCCCCAAAACCATCCGTCCATCCCCGAAGGAGACGTTCCATGAACGGTTTCAAAGCGCGCATCGAAGACGGATTCGCCTCGGCGGCCCGGACCCTCTATCGCCACCCGTTCAAGGCCCTTTTGGGGGCTGTCGTCTTCGCGGCCTTTATGGTCTCCCCGCTGGACGGGATCACCATCGACACCTCCACCGAAGGATTTCTCCACGAATCCGACCCGGCCCTGACCGCCTATAACGACTTCCGGGACCAGTTCGGCCGGGACGAGATGATCGTCGTGGCCGTCCGGACCCCGGACATCTTCGGGGCCGAATTCCTGGGGAAACTGCGCCGGCTCCACAATGAACTGCGGGACAATGTCCCTTATACCGAGGACATCACCAGCCTCGTCAACGCCCGGAACGCCCGGGGCGAAGGGGACCGGTTGATCGTCGAAGACCTGCTGGAAAACCGGCCGTAAACCCCCGCGGACCGGGCCGCCGTCCGGGAGCGGGCTTTGGAAAACCCGCTCTACCGGAACCTGCTCATCTCCGAAGACGCCACTTTTACCACCATCATCATCCAGCCCCAAACCTACTGTTCCATCGGGGAGGAGACCGACGTGCTCGCCGGGTTCGAAGACGACCCCTTCGACACGTCCGCTCCCGAAGAGCGGGAATATCTGACCGATGCGGAGAACAGCGAAGCTGTCCGGGCGGTGAGCCGGATTGTCGGAGACTACCGGGCCCCGGATTTCGAGATCTTCACCGCCGGGTCGCCGGTGGTCACCGACTACCTGAAGCGGACCATGATGAAGGACATGCGCAAGTTCCTGGCCCTGGCGGTCCTGACCATCTCGATCTTCCTGTTCCTCATGTTCCGCCGGCTTTCCGGGGTCCTGCTGCCGCTGCTGGTGGTGATCCTGTCCCTGCTGTCCACCGTCGGGCTCATGGCGGCCGCCGGCACGCCCATCAAGCTGCCCACCCAGATCCTGCCCTCGTTCCTGCTGGCGGTCACCGTGGGCGACGCGGTCCACATCCTGGCCATCTTCTACCACCGGTTCCGCCGGAACGGCGGAGACAAGGAAGAGGCCGTAAGCTACGCCGTCGGCCATTCCGGCCTGGCGGTCCTCATGACCTCGGCGACCACGGCAGACGGGCTCTTCTCCTTTTCCACGGCCGATATCGCCCCCATCGCCGATCTGGGCATCTTCGCCGGCCTCGGCGTTCTTCTGGCCCTGGTGTACACCCTGACCCTGCTGCCCTCGCTGCTCTCCCTCATCCCCATCAAGGTCCGGACGGAAACCGTCCAGGCGGGCGGAAACCAGTTGACCGACCGGATCCTGGCTGGCGTTGGCCGGTTCGCCACGGGCCACCCCTCGTCGATCCTGATCGTTTCGGCTGTCGTCTTCGCTGTTTCCGTCGCGGGCATGAGCCGGATCCGGTTCTCCCACGACATCGTGAAGCAGACATCACCACCACCGGCATGACCGCCCTGCTCTTCCGGACCATCACCAACGTCATCCGGTCCATGGCCGAAAGCTATGTCATCGCCCTGGCGGTCATCACGGTCATGATGATCCTGCTCATCGGCAAGCTGCGCATCGGGATGCTCAGCATGATCCCCAACCTTTTCCCTATCTTCCTCACACTGGGAATCATGGGGGGGGTCGGCGTGCCCATGGACCTCTTTACCATGCTGGTGGGCTCCATCGCCATTGGACTGGCCGTGGACGATACGGTCCATTTCATGAATAATTTCCGGCGATATTTCGAGAGGAGCGGAAACGCGACGGACGCTGTGCTGAAGACGCTCCAGTCAACGGGGCGGGGCATGCTGGTCACCACCTGCGTGCTTTCCGTCGGCTTTTTCATCTTCATGTTCGCCGATATGAACAACCTGTACAATTTCGGATGGCTCACCGGCTTCACCATCATCATGGCGCTCCTGTCCGACTATGTTATTGCGCCGGCACTGATGGTGGCGGTCAATCGGCAGAAAACCGCATCCGACAACCCCGTCCAAGGAGGATCTTGATGAACCGAACGACATCGACAATGACGGCCTTTTTCTGCCTGGCGGCGATCCTCGCCCTCCCCGCTTCCACTATGGCCAAAGACGACCCCGAAGCCCGGCGGATCATGCAACAGGTGGAAGACCGGGACGACGGCGACAACCAGGAAAACGACATGCTCATGGTGCTCATCGACAAAAACGGCGATGAGCGGGTCCGGAAGATCCACACCTTCACCAGGGATTTCGGCGAGGACACTTACCGGATCATGTTTTTCCTCCACCCGCCGGACGTGAAGAACACCGGGTTTCTCACCTATGATTACGACGACCCGGACCGGGACGACGACCAGTGGCTCTACCTGCCGGCCCTTCGGAAGACCAAGCGGATCGCCACGGACGACAAGAGTTCCAGCTTCATGGGCTCGGACCTCAACTACGCGGACATGACCTCCCGGGACCTGGAGGATTACGATTTCACCATCGTCAAGGAGATGGAGGACCGGGGCCACAATGTCTGGCTCATCCAGGCGCTTCCACGGAGCGGCAAGGTGATCGACGAGACCGGGTACGAGAAATCCCTCGTCTTCGTCCGTCAGGACAATTATTATGTGGTCCGGGCCGTCCACTGGGTCCGGGACGGCGGCTATCTCAAGTATTTCGACGTCAAAACCCTGGAACGGATCGACGGGATCTGGGTGGCGACGGAGACCCACGTGACCAAGAAAAAGGGAAAGGGAAAGGTCACGGAACACAAAACGGTGCTCAAGCTGGACAACGTCGTTTTCAGGGACGAGATGGATAGAGACATCTTCACCGTGCGCCGCCTGGAAAAAGGGATGTAGGATGGGACGACGATGGACGCGCTGGATCCCGCTGCTGGTCGGTTGTTTCCTGTTGGCGGCCATCCCCTGGGCAGCGGATAATGGCGCCGCCCAGGATCTGGAAGATGTGCTCGATGGCTTCGAGGATGAAACGGAGTCTTCATCGGACGATTCCCTCGATGCGGGCCTCCTGCAACCTCGGCCACGAGGCCCCGGAACACGGCAGAACCGACTGGCGCGGGGTTTCCCGCCTTCGGACCGAACTCCAGGTCGATCTCGAAGCCCGGTTTTCCGGGGCCTGGCGGGGACGGATCGGGGCCAAGGGATTCTATGACGCCATTTATGCGGTCCGAGGCCGGGATGAGTTTACCAGGGCCGTGCGGGAGGAGTACGAGGACGAAGTGGAACTCCGGGAGGTCTACCTTCTCGGCCGCCTCTCCGACGACCTGGACCTCAAGGCGGGCCGTCAGATCGTGGTCTGGGGCAATTCCGACAACATCCGGGTGACAGACGTCCTCAACCCCCTGGACATGCGGGAACCCGGTTTGACCGATATCGAGGACCTGCGGCTGCCGGTGACCATGACCAAACTCGATTACTACACCGGCGACTGGAACCTGTCGGGGATCGCCATTCACGAAATCCGTTTCGACAAGACGCTGGTCTTCGATCATGATTTCTATCCCGGAACCGCGCCAGCACCACCCGAGAAGGAGCCGGCCCAGACCCTCGAAAACACCGGATGGGGCCTTTCCCTGGAGGGCATCTTCAGCGGATGGGACATCGATTTCTACTACGCCCGGATCTTCAACGATACGCCCCACACCGAAACCGTCTCCCGGGGTCCGCCGCCTGTGGTCCGCCGGAAACACGGCCGGCTCGACATGCTGGGTGTCGCCTACAACAAGGCCCTGGGCAACTGGCTGTTGAAGACCGAGGCGGCGCTCCTGGACGGACTCGAATTTTTCAACCGTCCCCACAAGGACTACACGCGGATCGATGCCCTCGTGGGCGTGGAATATGCCGGGTTCAAGGAAACCACCGTCAGCCTGGAATTCGCCGACCGGCATCTCCTGGATTACGACGGGGCCCTGGAATCGGCACCGGACGGGGTTCAGGAGGACATGTTCCAATCCGTCCTCCGGTACCAGCGGGATTTCAGAAACGATACGCTCACCCTGACGGTGCTGGCCTCCGTTTTCGGCCCTGGCGACGCCGACGGGGCTTTCGAGCGGCTGTCGCTGGAATACGATCTCACCGACGCCGTCGAGCTGCGGGGCGGGGCCGTGCTCTACCAGTCCGGCGACCGGCCCGGCATGCAGCGAATCGGAGACAGCGACCGGGTCTTTATGGAGATCCAATACCATTTCTGATGGACGCCCGGATGCGCCAAAAGCCGCTCTCTTTTAAAACCGGAACCCAGCCCGTCTACAGAGGCCGATTCGGATCCGTTATGACCGGAAAAATTCATTCCACTCAATCACCGACGAAAACACTTGAAAAATCGAACAGGCTTTAGGATAATTCGATTTATGGCCCACAGCCACCACCGTTTTTTTCCGTCTTCAGGAAAAGAATATGCCTGCACTTGAAAAGTAAAACAGGTGGCGCAATATTTTGTAGTCGGCAATGCTTCAATCGGCACCGCTATTCCACGATTCGAAAAGACATCTCTGCCGAGGACGGAACAATCCGGATTGAAGCGTCCCTATTGGGTGGCGGTTCACTCGAACTTTTTGAATCTTCTTATAAAGGAGACAGCCATTGCGGTTTCAAACATCCCCCCATTTCCGGATATCCTCCAGGAAACCGGCACACCCGCCGCATCGCCGCGTCACGCTTTCCATCCCGGTTTTCCTTGTCTTCCTGCTGTCCGTCTTTTTCTGCGGATGCGGAGACGGCGGAAGCGACGGGCGCGTTGATCAGATCACCGGGACCGCGTCGGACGGCGCTTCCGTCCAGGGCGAGGTCCATATCCGGGATGCCGAGGGCAACACCCGGACGGCGGCCATCGATGCGGACGGCGGGTTTTCACTGGACACCGAGGGACTGGTCCGGCCCTATCTCCTGTGGGCCGGAGTGGCGGGGACCGAAAATCGGATTTATGGAATGGCCGATTTCCAGGGCCGTGCCAACTTGACGCCCATGAGCCACGCAGCAGTGGCCATGGCCCTGGGTATCGACCCCACCCTCTACTATGATTCGCTTCCCGGTGCTGAACCGCCGCCGGAGGATGCGGTGAACGATGCCGGACAGCGACTGAGCGGCATTCTCTCCCCCGTATTTGAGGACTTGAACATCCCGACGGGGTTCGATTTTCTCCACGACCCGTTCCCGGCCGATGATACGGGGTTCGACCGGCTCCTGGAGCTGGTCACCGTCACCATATCCGATCCCTGGCTTCGGCTGCGCAACAGCGTCACCGGTGTCCCGTTCTTCTCCTACGATCTTTTGACCGGCGCCGTCACGGGATGGGAACCGGAGGCCCGGCAGCGGATCATCCTGGAGGCAACCTGTTCCACCGATTTTCAGAACTGGTATGTCCACACCCTGATGGAAGAGATTTACCTCTGGAATGACGAGATGCCGGTTGTGGATCCGGATGATTACGACAGTCCGGCCGCCCTGTTGCGGGACCTCATCGTGCCGGAAACGGATCATTTCAGCTTTATCGGCCCGGCGGATGAAGTGGGGTTGTTTCTGGAAGAGGGGGTTTATCTCGGGCTCGGGGTCAAGATCCTGTCGGACCCGGCTGGTTCGCGCTTTGGCCAGGTTTACCCGGATTCTCCCGCCTATGCAGCCGGACTGCGGCGCGGTGACGCTCTTCTGGCGGTCAATGGCCGGGACGCTTCGGAACCCGGCGTCATCGACACCGAACTCAATTTCACTCAGCCGGGCCAGACCGCCCGTCTGACCGTGGAAACCCTTGAAGGCGACGTCGTGGAGATGACCCTGGCCGCCGACTGGGTCGTAACGGCGCCGGTGTTCTATTCCGACATCCTGGAGGTGGAGGGCCGGAAAGTCGGCTATCTGGTTTTTAACGACTTTCTCCAGAAGGCCGTCGACCATCTGGATGCGACCTTCGCCGATTTCAAAGCCGCCGGTATCGAAGAACTGGTGCTGGATCTCCGGTACAACCCCGGCGGCGTGCCCGATGTGGCCGTCCGGCTGGCCGGCTGGATCGCCGGGGACAAGGTCGACGGCTCTGACGTCTTTGCGGAGGTGCTGCATAATGAAACCTACGCCGACGCCGACCGGACGGTCTTTTTCGAGCCCAACGACAACGCGCCGGCCCTGGATCGGGTGGCGATCATCACCGGCTCCGGGACCGCATCGGCCAGCGAAATGCTCATCAACGGCCTGGCCCCGTTCATGGAGGTGATCCTGGTGGGAGAGACCACTTACGGAAAACCGGTGGGCATGTACGTATACGACCTCTGCGACAAGCTTTTCATGCCCGTCACGTTCCAAATGGTCAACGCCCTGGGTGAAGGAGCGTTTTTCGACGGCATCCCGCCGGATTGCCCGGCGGAGGACGATCTGGATCACCAACTGGGCGATCCGGACGAAGCATCCCTCGCCGCCGCCCTGTACTTTCTTTCCAACGGATCATGCCCCTCTGTCGGACGAGTGGGCCGGACGGCCATCCCGGCCTTGCGAACGGATATCCCGCTGACGGGATTCAGGCGGCTTATCGGCGGATTTTAACCAAAACTCAGAGCTGTCCCTGTTCAAGGGGGCGGCCGAAACTGAAATTCTACCCTCACCTTTCCGGAAGGGCCGCCGGCGGTCCTTCCGCCCACGCCCGTGTTGGTCAGATCCCGCCACCTCACGGTATCGTGCTTTCCGAGTGACGCAAGACATCGGCTCAAATCGGCCGCCGTCCTTTTTCTGAACAATCAAGACCATTCCAAAAACTGGTATCTTCTTCGGTATCCTCAAATTTTCGATCCAATTTTTTCTGTTTTCATCAAAAAATAGCAGCCATTATAGCCCAAAAATCTGATAAATGAATATAATTCATTATTTTTTGTTGACTTTAAAATGTCGAGGGTGATATGAGTGCTGAAACCACAGGCGGTCGGCCCCCATCAAACGCAACGCTCATGGATCGCCGCCGTTTCTTCCCCGTCCTTTATAAATTAGGGAGGTATAAACATGGCCAAGGGAGACTACAGCATCCGCTACAATCCGGACAAGTTGAGACAGATGATCAACGAGGGAAAGCGGGCCAAGGAGATCATGAAGGAATTCAGGATCTCGCCCTATACCCTCTGGGAGCATTTAAGGATGCTCCAAGACCTGGACAAGAAGGTCTATTACGTCAAGGAACTGTTCGACGATCCCGAGGCCGAAAAGCCGAAAAGCCGCCAGGTCGGTGTTGTGTTTTCCAAGGAAATGCTCGAAAACAGCGGATTCACACCGGGCGACGCCTTCGAATTGATCGTCGAGGAGGATCAGATTATTCTGAAAAAGATCAGGAAAGAGTAACAGATCGAGAAAGGAAGGAGGTGCGGTCATGAGCAAGGGAAGTTTCAGCATCCGTTACAACCCCGGCAAGTTGCGGGACATGATCAACGAGGGAAAGCGGGCCAGGGAGATCATGAAGGAATTCAAGATCTCGCCCTACACCCTCAAAGAGCATGTGCGGATGCTCCAGGAAGAGGACAAGAAGATCTATTACGTCAAGGGGCTCTTCGATGATCCGGATGCCGAAAAACCCAAATCGCGCGAGGCCGGCATGGTCTTTTCCAAGGAGTTGCTGGAAAAAGGAGGGTTCACGCCCGGGGACGCCCTGGAAGTGACCGTCGAAGACGGCAAGCTGATTCTGAAAAAAGTCCAGGAAGATTAACCGCTGAAGAAGGGGGTGTTCCGTGGCTGAAGAAAAAGCCTTTCAGATCGAAACGGCAAAGACCATCAAGAACCTCGACAACAAAATCTGGAAATACGACATCCAGCCCTGGGTGTTTTTCGGCGGCGCGGGGTTGATCCTCGCCGGCGTGATTTTTACGATCATCGCGGGCGAATCCGCCGAGCATCTGTTCTCGGCCATCAAAAACTGGATCGCCAACTACGCCGGATGGTTCCTGGTATTGACCATGAACGTCGTTTTGCTCACCTGCATCGGCATTCTGGTGTCGCCCCTGGGCCGGCTCCGCATCGGCGGGCCCGACGCGGAGCCGGAATTCGGCTACCTGAGCTGGTTCGCCATGCTCTTTTCCGCCGGCATGGGCATCGGTCTGCTCTTTTACGGCGTGGCCGAACCCATGTTCCATTACGTGGCCAACCCGTTGTCGGAGCCCGGCACCGTGGAGAGCGCCAAGGCGGCCATGGAGTTGACCTATCTCCACTGGGGGTTCCACCCCTGGGGCATCTACGCCCTCATCGGGCTGGGGCTGGCCTTTTTCGGCTTCACCGAGGGATTGCCCTTGTCCATCCGAAACGTCTTCTACCCCATCCTCAAAGAACGCATCTACGGCGGGCTGGGCAACACCATCGACATCCTGGCCACCATCTCCTGCCTTTACGGCGTGGCCACCTCCCTGGCCTTCGGCGTGCAACAGGTCAACGCCGGCATGGCGCATCTTTTCGGCATTCCGCAAAATGCATGGGTCCAGGTCATCCTCATTGCCTGCATTACCGCCCTGGCCACATGGTCGGTGGTGCGGGGTCTTGACGGCGGCATCAAGCTGCTGTCCAACATCAACATCGGCCTGGCCCTGCTACTGATGCTCTTCGTCCTGTTTCTCGGACCGACCCTCTATGTCATGAACGGCCTGGTCGAAAACATGGGCAACTACTTCCAGAACTTTTTCGACCTGGGGTTTTGGAACGAGACCTACACCGACGGCGGCAACTGGCAGAACGGGTGGACCATCTTCTACTGGGCCTGGTGGATCGCCTGGTGTCCGTTCGTGGGCATGTTCATCGCCCGGGTCTCCTACGGGCGCAGTCTTCGCGAATACCTGGCCTGCGTGCTGGTGGTGCCGACCATGGTCACCTTCATCTGGATGACCGTTTTCGGCAACAGCGCCATCTACATCGAACGGTACATGAGCGGCGGCATGGCCAAGGCCGTCCAGACCAACATCCCGGTCTCCCTGTTCGTCTTTCTGGAGAGCTTTCCCCTGAGCTGGGTCACCTCCATCCTGGCCATGGTGGTGGTCATCTTCTTTTTCGTGACTT
>CAYPCE010000053.1:0-19631 GCA_964409085.1 uncultured Desulfobacteraceae bacterium
AGCAGCTCGCCCGGATCATCCTCGGCCACCACCGGCAGGCTGTCGATATTCTTTTCGGTGAATTTCTGGAGCACCGAATTGAGGTCATCCGCCGGTGAGGTGACGATGATGTCCGATGTGCAGATATCCTTCATCCGCACCAGGTGCTCGATGCCGTCGGAAAAGAGAACGCCCCGGATGTCGGTGCTGGAAAAGATGCCCACCATCCGGCCTTTGGCGTCCATAACCGGGAAGTAATGCTGTTTGGTCTCGGAAAAATATTGTTTGAACTCTTCAAAGGTCATCTCCTGAGGGATGAGGCTTACTTTCCGGACCAGGTGCATCAGGTCGGATACCCGGAAGGTCTGGAGGATATCCACGAAGAATTCGCCGGTATGGGCCGGGGAGGCGACCTTGTTTTTTACCTGCTTGATGTAAATCGTCCACCGCTGGGAGGCCATGTAGGCCACGGAACAGACCAGCAGGCTGGGCAGCAGCAGGTGATAGGAGTTGGTCATTTCGCTGACGAAGATGATGGTGGAAATGGGCGTGTTGGAGACGGCGGTGAAAAACCCGGCCATGCCGACGATGACGAAGGTGCCCGGATCGGCGATGACCCCCGGCATGATGCCGTTGAAGATCCGGCCGACAACCCCCCCCATGGCGCCGCCGATGACCACGGACGGGCCGAAGACGCCGCCCGAACCCCCCGATCCGATGGAAAAGGACGTGGTCATGATCTTGCCGAAGGCCAGGGTGAGCAGGAACGGGATGGTCAGTTCGTTGAAAATGGCCTTCTGGGCGAACCCGTAGCCAAAGGCGAGGGTGTGGGGCAGAAAGAACCCGATGATTCCGGTGCAGAGACCGCCGATGGCCGGTTTGACGTGGTTGGGGATGGGGATCCGCTTGAACAGAGCGGTGATGCCGTAAAAGGCCTTGACGTAGAAGGCCCCGACGGCCACCAGCACGAAGGCGAGGACCAGGTAAGGACCCAGTTCCAGAGGGTTGCGGAACTTGAAATATGGGGCGTCGAAGAGCGACCCCCATCCGAAAACGAGGCAGAAGATGCAGTAGGCCACCACCGATGAGATCCCGGCCGGGATGATGACCTCGGATTCGAACTCCGGGTCCCGGTAAAGCACCTCGGCGGAAAAGAGGGCCCCGGCCAGCGGGGCGCGGAAGATGGACCCCACGCCGGCGCCGATGCCGGCGGCCATCATGATCCGCCGTTCCCGGTCCGAAAGGTTGAGGCGGGTGGCCAGAAATGATCCGAAACCGGCGCCGATCTGGGCGATGGGCCCTTCCCGGCCCCCGGAGCCCCCGGTGGTCAGGGTGACGGCCGATGCGATGGTCTTGATGACCGGGACGCGGTTCCGGATAAAGCCCCCCCGGTGGTGATAGGCGTCGATGGCGGCATCGGTGCCATGGCC
This sequence comes from uncultured Desulfobacteraceae bacterium, assembly GCA_964409085.1. Taxonomy (GTDB): domain Bacteria; phylum Desulfobacterota; class Desulfobacteria; order Desulfobacterales; family JAABSP01; genus JAABTD01. The sequence goes on from CAYPCE010000053.1 coordinate 1,410, forward strand.
CTCGGCCTCCGGGGCGAAGGTGTAAACCAGCCACCCGCTGAACAGGCCGCCGACAGCCGGCAGAATCAACAGCAGCCACTGGCTCAAAGGGGTATCGGTGGGATGCAGGAGATGGTGCTCGCCGGCCGGGGCCGGGGGGCGGTATCCGGCGATCATGTCCATGAAAAAATGGACGCCCAGCTGGCACATGTAATGGAACACGATGGAACCGGTTCCCGCAATGACGCCGATCAGGACGAAATAGAAGAACCATTTCCCGGCATACGCGTAGGATTCTTTGCGGAAATGGAGTCGGGCGAGTGCGTTTTTCAGCAGCAGTTGCATGCGTCATCCCTTTGGGATCATCCGGTTCGCAGATGCCGGTTCAGGGGGCCCCCTTGGCTTCCAATTCCTTGATTCCCCCGTAGACCGCATCGAAGAGATCCGGAATGTTCTCCTCATCCACCGAGGAGAACGCCACGCGGATATCGTTGGTCCCGGTGGCGATGAGGCCCACTCTGCAGGTATCCAGAAGGTGGACCCGAAGGGCTTCGGCCTCAACGGTTTTGAGGGCCAGACACATGAAATAGCCCGAATTGAAGGGATAAACGGCCCATGCGTCGGCGTATTTCGGATCGGTGACGGTCTCCTTGACCTTCAATGCCCGCCGTTTGAGGATGGCCAACTTCTCTTCCCGCTCGGCGTATATCTCCGGTGTCTGCAGGGCCTTTCTCACGATGGACTGGCTCAGGTGACTGGCGTTGGAGATGGTGCCCCGGATATTCCCGGCGGTCTTTCGCTCCAGGGCGTCATAAAAAGCGACCGGTTCTCCGGTCACCTGGGTGCCGTAGGTGATGAACCCGACCCGCAGCCCCCAGACAAACAGCTCTTTGGTGGCGCCGTCCAGTTTGACCGTCAGGAGTCGGGGATGGCGGTCGCAGAGGCGGCCGAAAAGGGATTCGCGGATGGCGCTCTCTTCGTACCGGAGGCCGAAATAGGCGTCGTCGGTAACGGCCAGGACGTGGGTCCCCTCCTCGGCCACCGATGTGAGAACCTCCGTGATTCGCTGGCCCTCGGGGTCGGTGATGGTATAGCCCGTGGGATTGTTGGGAAAATTGAGGAAGACCGTCACCTTGTAATTGGTCTCCGCCTGTCGGCGTACGGTCTCTTCGAACCCCTTCAGGTTGAAGCCGCCGTCGGCGGTGAACAGGGGAAAATGAACAATATGGGCATCTCCCCGCACCGACAGCGCCAGAATGTTGTTGCCCCACATCTTGTCCGGGAAAATGGCCACATCGTCGGGGTCCATGAACAGGTCGGCGAAGACGCTGATGCCGTGGGTGATGCCGTTGGTGACCACCGGCAGGCTCACGGTCTTCCCTTCCAGGGACGGGTTTTTTTCATAGAGCTGTTCCCGCCACAACTGGCGCAGGCCGGGGACTCCGAAAGAGGAGGCGTAAGTGAGACCGTCGCTGGGCCGAAGCTTTTTCTCGTTGAGAAAGGACATGACGGTTGGCAGGCACATGGTCCGGAGTTCTTCGGTGGCGATGCCGATGGTGGCGTTGAATTTGTCATACGCCTTCTGACGGGCTTCGGCGCTCTGGCTCAGGATCCCCCTGGGAAAATAGAGGCGCCGTCCGGTTTTGGACATCATTTCCAGGACGTGCGGATTGCCGTTGTTGATGACGGCGTTGAGTTCCTGGGCGATGGGATTGTGGATCATGGCGCGGTCTCCTTTTTTTACTCTTTGTCGAGTCCGAAAACGGTGTGGAGGGTCCGGACCGCCAGCTCGGCCTGCTTTTCCTCCACGACACAGGAGATGCGGATCTCGGAGGTGCTGATCATCATGATGTTGATGTTTTCGGCGGCCAGGGAGGTGAACATTTTGGAGGCGACGCCGGAATGGCTCTTCATGCCGACCCCGATCACCGACACTTTGGCGATGTTTTCATCCCCCCGCACGCTTTCGGCCCCGATGCGGGCCGCCACGTCCCGTTCGATTTCCAGGGCCCGCTGGTACTCGCTTTTGGGAACGGTGAAGGTGAGGTCCGTCTGGCCCCCGGCCCGGGTGTTCTGGATGATCATGTCCACGTTGATCCCGGCTTCGGCGACAGGGGCGAAGATCTTGGCGGCGATGCCGGGCTGGTCCGGCACCTTTTTGAGGGTGATGCGCGCGTCGTTTTTGCTGTAGGTGATCCCGGAGACCACCGGCCGCTCCATATCCTGTTCTCCGTTGACGAGCATGGTTCCTTCCTCCTCTTTGAAAGATGACCGCACATAGACGGGCACGTTGTGTTTGAGGGCGAATTCCACGGACCGGATATGGAGCACCTTGGCGCCCAGGCTGGCCATCTCCAGCATCTCTTCGCAGGAGATCCGATCCAGTTTGCGGGCCTTGCTGCAGACGTTGGGGTCGGCGGTGTAGATGCCGTCCACGTCCGTGTAGATTTCGCACCGGTCGGCCTTGAGGGCCGCGGCCATGGCCACCGCCGATGTATCGGAGCCGCCCCGGCCCAGGGTGGTGATGTTGCCCTCGCTGTCGCATCCCTGAAACCCGGCCACCACCACGATATATCGCTCCTGGAGGAGTTTTCGGACCTGACCGGCCCTCACATCGATGATCCGGGCGTTACCGTAGGCGCAGTCGGTCACGACCTCGGCCTGAAACCCGAGCAGGGACCGGGCCGGATAGCCCATGGTTTTGAGATACATGGCCAGCAGGGCGGCGGTGGTCTGCTCGCCGGTGGCCAGGAGAACGTCCAGTTCGCGCTTGTCCGGAGACTTGGTCATCCGGTTGGCCAGATCGATGAGGGTGTCGGTCACCCCGGCCATGGCGGATAGAATGATCACCATGCCGTGCCCCTGCTCGTAATTTTTCGCCACCCGTTTGGCGACATTGCGGATCCGTTCGATATCCGCTACCGATGTGCCGCCGTATTTTTGAACAATGAGTCCCATCTCGTCTCCTCACCCAAGAGGTCCATTCGGCTTTATAAAACTGACAATAATAGGGGGATGAAGGACAAAAAGCAAGAAAAAATCTCGGACGCCGGGCACAAAAAAACCCCGCTTTTATCAAAGCGGGGTCGGGTCGATTTCCAGAGCAGGGGCGACAGATGATTCGCCCTTACTTGTTCTTTTTGGCGCGTTTGGATGCCTTCAGCGGGTTGACCTTGGCCTGCGCGGACGATGCAGCGGATTTGACATGGGTCGCCATGTTGCAATTGCCCACCTTCCAGCGCATGGCCGGTTCAGGGCTGGCGCTGCAGTACCAGCCGGAATTGAATTCAATGGTTCGGCCGCAGCCGTTGCAATTTTCCACGATTTCATGGCATACACCACCGTTATACGCGCATCCGCTGGCGGTCATAAACGGACATTCCTTGCCGGCTCTTACGGTTTTGCAAATCATCGGTTCTACCTCCCAGGAGTTTTCGGTTCCGTCGGTCATGAAAAAAGGCCTGGGAGGGGAGATCCCGGCCTTCTTTCGTCAGCTTTTTATTAACCTGGAATAATAGACCTGATTTTGGGCATTGTCAAGAGAGAATTCAATTATTTTTTGCCCCTTGCGCGTGAGGTTTAAATGCCTGGAATAGAAGAGGATCCATAATGGCCTCGTAACCCGAGAGCCGGGCGATGACCGTTTTCCGGCTGTCCAGGAAGGTGATGTCGCCGACCATTTTCCGGTCCGTGGCCTCCCGGACCTCCAGCACCGCCGCGACCCCCTCCCGGGGAAACCGGCGGCAGTACTGCCGATAAGCGGCGCTGTAGGAGGGCAGGGAGAGCATTCCCTTGCGGGTGCGGCACCAGACGATGGCCATCTGAAAGGCGGCGTCCAGTACCAGGGGATCGGCCACCCACCGGCTCCGGTGGGGATTTTCCATCCATTGGCCGGGGGCGGGCGCCGACGCCAGGTCGGCCGCCATTCCGGCGTCCGAAAGGCCCCGGACCCGTTTGATCCCCCGCAATGCCGCGCCGTGAAAAAGGATGTTTTCGTAGATCTCTTCCACGGCAGGCAGATTGTCGGTGGAAAAGCGGCTCAGGTCCGGCACGTCGTCGGGGGGTGGGGCCGGCTGGCTGGAGAGAATGGCCCTGGCCCGGGAATGGATCACATCGGCGCCGTCCTGGACCCCGTCCCGGATCTCCACCGCCACCTCGAATCGTCCGTTCTTTTTCCGGGCCTTGCCGGCCATGAGGCGGATGAGCTTGGGCGCATCGTTGAGTTTGATGCCGCTGAAAAGCCGGATGTCGTCCAGGCCGTGGAGCACCAGGCCAGGATTTTCATGAAGGGCGCCGTGGCTGAGCCATTCGGTCATGAGGGCGAAGGGGACCACCGGCTGCCCCCCCAGCCGGTGATCGCCCAGGACGGGATACCGTTTCAGGTCGATTTCCCGCTTGAAAGTGAGCGAGAGGGGGGCCTCGAATCCGGCACCGATGAGCACCTCCACGGGATGGGCCTCATCGCCCATCATCTCCTGGATCATGCACATGGCGCCGGCTTCGGCCGGGATGAGGGCGATGCCGTTGCGCTGGAATTCCCGCTTGACGGCGTCGGTGACCATGCCGCCGTCCCAGGGGCCCCAATTGATGGAGATGACCCGGCATTCGGGCCGCTGTCCGGCCTCCTGCCGCGCCATCTTATTGAGCACCTCGTTGGCCATGGCGTAATCCACCTGGCCCCGGTTCCCCAGACGGGCGCTCACCGATGAGAAGAGGACGAGATACCGGAGCGGGTCGGATCGGGTTGCGGCCAGGAGGGAAGTCAGCCCCGTGACTTTGGTGTCGTAGACGGCCGAGAAATCCTCGGGGGATTTTTCCAGGATGAGCTTATCCTTTACCATACCGGCGCCGTGGACGATGGCGTTAACGGGGCCATGGTCGGTGCGGACAGTGTCGAGCACCGCGGATACCGCCGTTTCGTCACGGACGTCGGCCTGGAAATACCGGACCCCGGCCCCGGCCGCTTCCAGTCGCTTGAGCGTGTTGGAAACTTCCCGGTTGGCCATGCGCCGGCGGAAAGCGTCCTCCAACTGGGCGGGCGTCGGCGGATGCCCCCCGAAGTCGTGGGTCAGGATGGCCTTCTTGATCGCCGCCGGGTCATCCAGGGGCATCAACCAGTCCGGCTCCGCCGTCGGGGCCGGAGACCGGCCGATGAGGATCAGGGTCGGCTGGACATGGGTGGCCAGCAAATGGGCCGTCCAGGCGGTGACCCCCCGCCCGCCGCCGGTCATCACCACCACATCGCCGGGGTGGAGGTCGATGGCGCCCTGGGGGTACGGCGCCGGTTCCAGGACCAGTTCAAAACGCTTTTCCCGGTCGAGCCCCACTTCCATGGACCCGGCGCTTACCATTTCGGCGGCGAGGGATTGGGCGATTTGATCCGGGTCGGTCCAGTCCGGCGCGAGATCGATGGCGCGGCACCGGACGTAGGCCCATTCCCGGGCAGCGGTCTTGGCCAGTCCGGCCAGTCCGCCCTGGCGCGGTGCGGCGATCGCCCCGCCCCGGAACCCGAATCCGCCGTCGAGGCGGGAAACGGCGGCGAAAAGACCCCCGCCCCCTTCAGCCGAGGCGGTCAGCTCGTTCCCGAACCGTCGGGCCAGTCGGAAGGCCTCCTTCAGAAACCCGTCGCCGTCCGTATCCCAGGCGTCGGCCAGCAGGACGAGCCCGCCGGCCGCCGGCAGGTCGTCGGGCAGACGGTCGGGGGTCGGCGCAATGAGATGGGTGGCCAGGCCGTAGCCGGATGTCAGGGTCCGGGCCAGGGCCTCGGCCAGCCCGTTCGCGTCTTCGGTGATGAGCACGGTCCGTCCCTCCGGAAGTGTCAGGGGCGGCTCGTCGGGCCGGGGGGCTTCCTGAACCGTCACGATTCGACGTTGGACATTGCCGACGGCGGGTTTGGCGGTGGGCATCGGCGGCTGGGGCGTCTCCGGTTCCCGGGAGGCCGTTGTCGTCGCATCCTGGGGCTGCGGTGATGCGCCGGAGAGGTGGGCGATGATCTCTCCGAGGGTTCGCAATGATCCCATGATTTCCGGGGAGACGGCCGGAAAGCCGGGGATCCGCTCTTCCATAGTGGAGAGGATCTCCACCCGTTTGATGGAATCGATGCCCAGGTCGGCCTCGATGTCCATCTCCAGGGACAGCATCTCGGCGGGATAGCCGGTCAATTCGCTCACCACGTCCAGCAATGTCTTCCGGAAATCGTCGTCCGGCAGTGCTGAGGCCGTCGGCCCGGGGTCGGCGGATGGTTCCGTACCGCCGGCGGACGCGGGCGCGCCGACGATATGGGCCGCCACGTCACCGAGGGTCCGCAACGTCCCCATGATCTCGGGGGAGACCTGGGGCAGGTCGGGGATCCGTTCTTCCATGGTGGAGAGGATCTCCACCCGTTTGATGGAGTCGATGCCCAGGTCGGCCTCGATGTCCATCTCCATGGAGAGCATCTCGGTGGGGTAGCCGGTCAGCTCGCTCACCACCGTCAGCAGGGTCTTCTGGAAATCATCGTCTCGGGCCGGGGACGGTGCCGCCGCCATCGGGGCGGTTCCAGGGGCCGTCGCCGCCGAACCGGCGGGGGCGGGGTCTCCAGCGGCGGGCGCGCCGACGAGATGGGCGGCCACCTCGCCCAGGGTCCGCAACGTCCCCATGATCTCGGGGGAGACCTGGGGCAGGTCGGGGACCCGCTCCTCCATGGTGGAGAGGATCTCCACCCGTTTGATGGAGTCGATGCCCAGATCGGCCTCGATGTCCATGTCCATGGAGAGCATTTCGGCGGGATAACCGGTCAGTTCGCTTACCACGTCCAGCAGAGCGGCTTCCAGGGCGCGATTGTTTGATGTGGCCGGCTCCGGGGCGGGTGTTGGTGGCGCTGGTTCGGGTGTCGGCTCCGGGCGGGGCGTCGGTTCCGTTTCCGGGGTTGCGGCGGCAGGGGCCGGTTCGGGAGCGGCGGGCCGGGGCGCCGGCGGGTGGGAGGCGGCCTCCGGCGCTGCCTGAACCGGTTGCCGGCCGGGCGGTTCCGGGGCTGTTTCCGGTGCGGCCGGTTCCGCGATGGTGGTGCCCATGGCGGCCTCGGCCAGCCGCCGGGTGCCTTGCATCATCTCCTGGAGGGTCCGGCTGGCCTGGGTCTGGGCTTCGAGAAATTTTTCATGGGTCCGGGCCGTCTGGGTCTGGAGGGCCTGCATCGACTGGAGTCCTTCTTGAACGACCCGGAGGGCGTCGCTCACGGAATCGGACTTCCGCTGGCCGGACGGGGCAGGGGCGGACGGGGCATGATCGGTTTTCATGGCAGTGTGATTTTCAGGAACAGCCGAAGGGGCCGCGGCCCGATTCGGCGGTGTGGGGTTGGGGTCTGTCTGGGATTCGGACGGAGGCGTTTCCGGGCGGGTTGACGCGGGCGCCGGCCGTGCGGTGGTCCGGTCAGGTTCCGGCTTCCGGGTTTTTTGGGCCGCCGGCCTGGGCGGCTTTTTGGGGGGGGCAGTGCGATAATTGGCACCGGAAATGGGGATGCTCATCCGCTGGCGGGGGGGGGCCTCGGATTCGGATTCCCATCGGTCGAGCCGGACGGGATGGCCCAGGGCGGCCAGCCGGCAGAGGGCGCCGGCCAGATCGGCGGCACCGAATCGGCGTCCGGCGGAGCTGTCCAGTGCGATGACCCGTGCGTCGGTGTCTGCGAGGATGGCCGATATCAATCCCGTCAGGACCGTCCGGGGCCCGACCTCCACAAAGGTCCGGATGCCGTCGTCGTACATGGCCCGGATCCCGCCGATGAAGTCCACGGGTTGGGTGATCCCATTGGCCAGGACCTGGCGGGCGGCGGTTTCTTCGCCGGGGTAGGGCGAGCCGGTGGCATTGGCGTAGACCGGGATCCGGCCGGCCGGGAAGGGGATGTCGGCCAGGGCCTGCTGGAACGGGTCCCGGACATCCTGCATCAGGGGGCTGTGGAAGGCGGCGGAAACCGGCAGCCGCACGCATTTGACGCCCCGTTTGCTGCAGCGGCGTTCAAACCCTTCGATGTCGGCGGTGGCGCCGGAAACGACGCCCTGTTCCGGGCTGTTCCGGTTGGCCAGGACGAGATCGAGGCCCGATTCCCGGAGGATCTCCTGGATGGTTTCCAGGGGCGCCTGGACCGCCGTCATGGCACCGGTCCCCTCTCCGGCGGCGGCGGCCATGAGCCGGCCCCTGAGCGCGGACAGGCGGGCCAGGGCGTCGGTGTCGATTCGGCTCGCCGCATGGAGGGCCAACAGTTCCCCGTAACTGTGACCACAGGCGGCATCTGGGGTGAGGCCGAAATCGGACAGGATCTGGAACATTCCCATACTGACGGCGCCGATGGCGGGCTGGGCGATGTCCGTCCGCCGCAGGGCCGCTTCCCGTTCTGTCTTTTCTTCTTCGTTCAGGGCCGGCGGTGGAAACATTCGATCGCTGAGGCGACCGTCCCCATCGAAGGCGGCGGCGAATCGGTCCACGGCCGCCATGGCACCGGGAAAGAGGCAGACCAGATCCCGCCCCATGTCCACGTACTGGCTCCCCTGTCCGGGGAAGGCGAAGGCCAGTTTTCCGGGCCGGTCGGGGCCGCCGTAAAAGGCGTTGGCCGGCAGATTTCCGGCGTCCAGGGTCTCCTCCCGGATTCCCTGGAGGGCAGTCGACAGGACCGACTGCAAGCTCCCGTCTTCGCCTTGGGACCGGTCCAGCATCATCAGGAACCGGTGGGGATGATCGGCGTTGAACCGCCTGCGGGAGGCATGGGCTTCAAGGGCGATTCTGCGGTCCGATCGAGCGGCATCACCGGAAAGCAGGGCGGTCAGGTTGTCGAGCCCGTGACCGATCGCTTCCCGGCTCTCTCCCGACAGGGCCAGGATCTCCACCGAACCGTCCCAGGATGGGGCGGTTTTCCGGCGCTCGTACTCCTCCAGCACCAGGTGGAAATTGCTGCCGCCGAACCCGAAGGCGCTCACCCCGGCCCGGCGGGGCGTATCGGACCCGTCAATCCAGGGCCTTCGGTGGGTGGCGATGTAGAAGGGGCTGTCGTTGAGGCCGAGTTTGGGGTCGGTCCGGTCCACCTTGAGGGTGGGGGGGATCACCTTGTGGTGGAGGGCCAGGGCCGCCTTGATCAGTCCAGCCGAGCCGGCGGCGGCCTTGGTATGGCCGATCATCGATTTGACCGATCCCACGGCGCACCGTTTGTCGCCGTTGCCGGGGCCGAAAACGGACGAGAGGGCCCTGAGTTCCACGGCGTCACCGACCCGGGTGCCGGTGCCGTGGGCCTCCACCAGCGACACCGTGGCGGGGTCGATGTCCGCGCTCCGGTAGGCGGCTTGGAGGGCCCTGGCCTGGCCCTCGGCCCGGGGCGCATAGATGGACTGGGACTTGCCGTCGCTGGAGGACCCGATGCCCCGGATGACGGCGTAGATGGTATCGCCGGCCGCCTCGGCGGCGGCCAGGGGCTTGAGGACCAGAAGGCCGACGCCTTCTCCCAGGACGGTGCCGTCGGCGTCTGCGGAAAAGGGCCGGGCGTCGCCGGTGGCCGACAGGATCTGGGTCCGGGAAAAGCACATGTGCATGAAGATGTCGTTGAGCAGGTCGACACCGCCGGTTACCACCATGTCGGACCGGCCGGTGAAGAGTTCCAGCAGGGCCATGTGGATGGCGCTCATGGAGGAGGCGCAGGCCGCGTCCACGACGCAGTTGGTGCCGCCCAGATTGAGCCGGTTGCAGATCCGGCCGGCCACCACGTTTCCCAGGAGCCCCGGAAAAGAGTTTTCCTGCCAGGGGACGTAGGAATCGGCGATCCGCCCGACCACGTCTTCGGCGGTTTCCGGATCAACGCCGGCATCCGCCAGGGCCTTCCGCCACCGGGGATGGCCCAGCCGGGCGCCCAGCGGAATGACCAGTTCCTGGGTGCCGGTGACGCCCAATACGACGCTCACGCGATCCCGGTCAAAGTCGGTCTCCACATCGTACCCGGCATCTTTCAGCGCCGCCTTGGCGGTGGCCAGGCCCAGGAGCTGGGCGGTGTCCGTGGCCTCCAGGGAAGAGGGGGGAATGCCGAACTCCGAGGGATCGAAGGATACCGGCGGAATGAACCCGCCCCGCTTGCAATAGACGTGGTCCGGTTTTTTGGGGTCGTCGTTGAAGTAATCCGAAGGGGACCAGTGGGTCTCCGGCACCTCGGTAATGGCGTCCCTGCCCTGGAAGAGGAGCCGCCAGTAGCTTTTCAGGTCCGGCGACTGGGGGAAGATGCACCCGATGCCGATGATGGCGATGGGGATCGTGTGGGGAATGGTAGATCGATCTTCTGTCATGTCCTTTTGGTGATAATCCATTGAAAAATTGATGAAATAATAATTTACGCGTCTCGGCCGGCGGCCTGCGGGGCGCGGTTCAGGTAACGGGCCATGTCGTCCAGCGTCAGGGGGCGGTACTGGTCCACCGCCGGCGGCAGGACCACCCCCTGATTCCGGAGCCCGGCGGCCCGGGTCGCCACGGACGCGCCGAAAAGCAGGTTCAACGCCACCGTGACCGTCCGGCGGTTTTCCGGGGGTTCCAGGAACGACCCCCGAACCCATTCGTTGAAAGCCCCCAGGGAAGGGCCGCACCAGATCTGGTAGTCGATGACCCGCTCCGGATCGCCGGATACGGCCCATACCGACGACCGCCCCAGGTAGGATCGGAACACCAGGGCCATCTTGTGCTTGGGGTCCCGCTCGGCCCGCTCGATCTGGGCCGGCTCGCGCCGGGAGAAGAACGCCCGGGTGGCGGCCCATTCCGCCTCGAAGCTGCGCTGGAAGAAGTCCCGCTCCAGGGTGGCCCGCTGGTCTGGGGGGATCGCTTCGTACCGGTCGTGGCTCCGGTAGAGGTCGTAGAGCCTGGCGGCCCGGAGGGGGAACATGGTGCCCCGCTTGAGGACCTGGACCTTGACCCCCATCTCGAACATGTCGGCGGCCGGGGCCATGGTGATGTCCGCCTGGCAGGCTTCCGTCAGCATGCACCGGACCTTGTCCGAGGTGCCGGCTTCGATGCAGGACTGGTTGATGGAACCGGTCAGCACGTAGGCCGCGCCCATGGCAAAAGCGGCGGCGGTGGATTCCGGCGTGGCGATGCCGCCGGCCAGACCGATCCGGGGGAACCGGTGGAAGCGGTGCTCTTCCTGGAGACGATTGCGCAGGGCAATCATGGAAGGCAGCAGGGACAGGGCCGGCTGGTTGTCCGTATGTCCCCCGGAATCGGCTTCGGCTGTGAGATCTTCGGCTACGGGGATGTACCGGGCCAGGTCGGCCTCGCCCCGGCTGATCTTCCCGGTCCGGACCAGTTCCACCAGCAGTTTTTCCGGAGGCGGCGCCAGGAAGCGTCGCGCCACTTCCACCCGGGAGACCTTGGCGATGATCTTGTTGGGGCAGATGACATGGCCCCGGGGATCCTGATGGATGCCCTTGACCCGGTAGTACACCAGGGGGAGGGTCAGGTTGAGGTAGGCGGATGCGCTGATGCGGTCCACGCCGTGTTTCAGGTATAGATCGACGGTGGCCCATTCCAGTTCCGGATCAGCGGGGCTGTGGATCAGATTGAAGCCGAAGGGATGGCGGTCCCCCATCCGCTCTTTGAGGCCCAGGATCGCTTCTTCGATCTTTTCCGGCGGCAGCCCGCCGGCCCCGAAAAACCCGATCATGCCGGCCCGGCCCATCTCCTCGACCATCTCAACGGACGTGATCCCGTTGGCCATGGCGCCGGCCACATAGGCATAGCGGAGCGAATACGACTGCTTGAAGACGGGGTCGCCAAGGTCCTCCGGTTTCAATGGGGGCACATGGGCCAGGAGGGGATGGCCGCCGGCGACGGCACCATTCCCCATGATCGCTGCTCCGCCGTTGGAGACGGCGGTGCGGCCGTCCATCTCGACGATGGACATCGGACGGGTCAGGGCGTAAAGGGCGTCTTTGAAGGCGTTCCTGCCCCGGCGGGGCGGTGCGCCGTCTTCCTGCCACCATCCCCGTTGTGCTGTGTTCTGTTCCAATAACTGCACTGTTTCTGCGTCCAACTCGAATCGTTTCGGTGTTGCGTCGGCATCTCCGGATGTCGTTTGCATAGATGATGCGCTGCGGCGTCGGCGAGGTGCGTCATGAATTATGACGCCTAGATATATTGCAACCTTTTTCCGGGGCTTCAATATATGGTGTTTCAGGGGCGAATCTGCGGAAAACCCCAATAAAGGATGCTATTAAAATTGTCTAAATTAGTCCAAAACCCCCAGTGTGTCAAGAAGGATAACGATTGGAAACCGGATTTCTATCGGCGGACGGATTCCTCCCCCATGTCAACTTGGGGTTGAAAACCGGACCGGTTCCGTTTATAATTATTATCGCTTGACAATCGAGGGCCGTGGACACAGAGACATCAGGTCCCATGCCCCTCGGACACAACAACATCGTCATCACATCACCCAACATAAGGAGAAAAAATGGCCGAGACAATCCAGAAAAAACAGGTGTGCAAATGCGAAAACTGCGGCAATGAAGCGGAAATGGTCGTCACCTGTTCTCTGCCGGAAGAGGCACACGAACATAAAGAGGCCACGCCTCCTGAAGCGGATCGGGCCAATGTGGAGGAAGAGAAGAACCGGGTGAAGGGCACCGCCACCTGCTCTACCTGTGGCAACGAAGCCGATATGTGGATCGACATTTGATGTTCGACCGCCCGAACCGTCATCGCCCGGAACCGACGGACACGCCCATCGATTCGGAAACCCCAACCGTCCGGGGGGACCGTAGGAGGAGGGAAAACCATGGAAGAATGCGCCCCCGCGCCGCCGATTAAAGACACCGGCCTCCGGAATGTGGTGGTCGCCAGCACCAAGATCAGCAACGTGATCGGCGATCAGGGAAAACTCATCTACCGCGGCTACAGCATCGGGGATCTGGCGGAATTCGCCACCATTGAAGAGGTGATCCACCTATTGTTATACGAAGCCCTGCCGTCGAAAACGGCGCTGACCGATTTCAAGGCCCGTCTGGTCAACGAGCGGGCGGTTCCCCCGGCAGTGATCGACGCCATGAAAACCCGCCCGGCATCGTCCCTTCCCATGGACATTTTACAGGGGGCGGTCCCCATGCTGGCCAATCATGATCCGGAAGTGGAAGACGGCTCGAAAGAGGCGACCGAGAGAATGGGACTGCGGCTCATCGCCAAACTCCCCACCGTCCTGGCCGCCTGGCAGCGGATCAAAGAGGGGAAACCGGTGCTCGATCCGTTGGACGACCTGGATCATGCCGCCAATTTCCTTTATATGTTTTTCGGAGAACGGCCCAGCGACGAAGCGACACGGTTTTTCGACGCCTGCCTGGTGATGCACGCCGAACACTCCTTCAATGCCTCCACCTTCGCGGCCCGGGAAGTGGCCTCCACACTGGCCCATATCTATGCGTCGGTAGCCGGCGCCATCGGGTCCCTCTCCGGCGCCCTCCACGGCGGGGCCAATACCCGGGTCATGAAGATGCTGATGGAAATCGGCGAGATCGAGAAGGTGGAAGCCTACGTCAACCGGCAGCTCGATTCGGGCGGGAAGATCATGGGGCTGGGGCATGCGGTCTATGATACGGACGATCCGAGGGCCCTGATCCTGGCCCCCATGTCCCGACAGATGGGAGAAAAGATCGGCGATACCAAATGGTACGAGATGACCCGTGAGCTGGAGGTCAAGGCCAAGGCCGCCTTCAAGGAGCGAAAGGGCAAGGACATTTTCGCCAATGTCGATTTCTACAGCGCCTCCCTGTATTACACCATGGGATTTCCCACCGAGATGTTCACCCCGATTTTTGCCATCTCCCGGGTGTCCGGCTGGGTGGCCCACGTGCTGGAGGAGCAGTTCGGCGGGGCCGAGGCCAAACCCGCCTTGTATCGGCCGAAGTCGGACTATGTAGGCGATTATTGCGGCCCGGAGGAGTGTTCGTGGGCGCCGATCGAGGAACGGTAGTCATGGAACGGCCCGATGAGGCGGGCGCCCTGGCCGTCGAGGGCGAGAAGAAGGCGGAGGGGAAGGATCGCAACCTCCGCATGACCCGGCAGCGTCGGGTCATTCTGGAGACCCTGCGGGAGAACAACACCCATCCCAGTGCCGATGAGGTCTACGAGATGGTGCGCCGGAAACTGCCGCGCATCAGCCTGGGGACGGTCTACCGGAACCTGGAGATCCTCTCTGAACTCGGGGAGATCCAGAAGCTGGAACTGAGCGGCAGCCTCATGCGGTTCGACGGCGTGCCCGAGAAGCATTACCACATCCGCTGCATCAACTGTGACCGGCTGGATGACGCGCCGCTGGGATCCCTTGACAACATCGAGGAAAAGCTGCTGGGCGCCACCGAATACAAGGTTATGGGCCACCGCCTTGAGTTCATGGGATTATGTCCTCACTGCCTGGAGAAGGCGGCGTCTCGCTGGTAGCGGCATGCACGCGGATAAATCATAACCTCCGGATCATCCGCTTCAAGGGATGATCCGGTCTTTTTTGGGTGAAAGAGGGGCAAGGCGGAAATCCGCATGCATATTATCAGCCGGAGAGCGTTGCAGATGTTCTGGGAAAAACATCCCGACAGCGAGGGGCCACTTTCCCGTTGGTTTAAAGCTGTGAAAAATAGTGCGTTCTCAAGTTTCAGCGATCTGCGTTCGACGTTTCCGACGGCCGATAAGGTTGGCGATCTGATTGTTTTCGACATCGGCGGGAACAAATACCGTCTGATTGCATCGGTTCATTTTAACAGAGGCAAGGTGTATATTCGCCATGCCCTTACGCATTCGGAGTATGACAGGGGTGCATGGAAAAAATGAACATTACAACGGAAAGCATCAGAGAATATTGGGGGCCGATCAGCCATCTTTTCTCCATCGGCAGTGAAGAAGAATACGACAGAGCGATAGAATTCCTTAACCGTTTGATTGACGAAGTCGGAACGGATGATCGGCATCCGCTTTATGGATTGCTCGACGCGCTCGGCACGGTTATTCATTCTTATGAAGAACAACACTTCTCGATGCCTGACTGCGACGCCATCGAAATGCTTTGTCATTTCATGGAAGAGCATGGACTTGAAGCGTCTGATCTGCCGGAAATCGGCCCTGAAGAGGCGGTTTCAGACGTCATCAGCGGCAGAACAGAACTGTCCGTCAGGCAAATTCGCGCCTTGGCCGATCGTTTTCACGTGTCGCCGGCCGTGTTTATATGAATTCAAGCCTGCCGAGGCCGTGGTGGTGCGACTCGCTTCGGAGATTTGAAATCGTTAAATGAACTGTGGCACTCGGTATCCGAGGCCGGTGAGACCGTCGGATCGACGCCGGTTCAACTCGAATATCCGCGCCCTGTCCATTGATGGCGTATCCAGTCAATTTGTTAAACTGGAACCCGTCGGCAGCCTCATCCGGTTCGACGGCGTGCCCGAAAAGCACGACCCGATCACTTGCATTACCTGCTCCGGCTGGAGGACGCCCCCTCCAAGCCCTCGACAACATAGAGGAGCAGTTCCTGGATCCCACCGAATACAAGGGGGCATGTGCCGCATCTTTTGGCCCCATGCGGCATTACCCGGAAACGAAATCTACGGTTTTCGGACAGGCTCTTTGACGGCCTGAACAATCCGACATGTTTTTATTGACAAAAGAGAAATTTTTGCCTTAATTTTAAATCAACAACGGAGCCACGATCCCACTGCATCACTTTCCAATCCAGTAATCCGCCATTCGAATTGAGCCAACCCGATCCCGCGCCCTGTTATTGAGCATCCTCCGAAAATTTGACCGAACCGAAAGCCGGTCTCCTCATCTCATCTCATCTGTCCGTCGCCGATGGTTGCCCTATGCAGATTTGCAAATGGATTCGCGATGCAGTGGGGCCTCCTCCGCCATTTATGGTCGGGGAGAAATTTTTTCCTTGAGATTAAGGAGGGTGAAAAATGAATCTTCAACGGAATGTCGGTATCAGGGGGTATTGTTTTGTATGGGTATCGATTGTCGTCTTTGGGGTAGGTGGGTTTCTTTTTATACCCCGTTTCGCCCATGCGGATTTGACTTACGCGACGGCTTATCCCGACATTGGCACATTTTCAAACAAGTGGGGCAACTGGAGTTTCTGGATGGGATGGGATGGCAATTTTTCAGAGACCTATGTGCCGGAAGGGGAGAGTTACGGCTGGTTTGTTTATTTTGCACCGGAAGCCGTTTACGTCGCGCTGCAAAGCTCAAAATCCGTCTATTCAGGCGTCGATGTCAATGCGGGGTTTAAAGAATTTTATGGGGTTATCAATCTTTCCGGCAGTGACCGTCTCAGCGAGAGTTTTCTTGCCGATCTGCGGTCCGTAAGCTTTTCGACCAATTCATTCAGTGCTTCCGCGCCCGGCATCGGCGTTGGTGCCTTGGCAATAGGAAATTTATCGTTTTCGTTGAGCGCTGGAATCACCCTTTCCAGAGAAAAAACCAGCGATGTGCTGAAAAGGGGGGTCCAACTCGATGCGGGACTGAGCATCAGTTACGATCTGGTCGCAAACCCCCTTCCGTTTTCTGTGTCTCTTGGAACGGATTGTGAGCCGGGTGATCCTCCGGAACTGTGTCAATTCCATGGATTCTATCCCATAATCATTTGGAACATTGCGCAAGAAGCGGAGACGAATCCCATTGACTTGACGGTTTCCAAATTAAATGAAAGCACGCCTGCATCCCCTGAATCAGCGGTGGACGCCACCAAAAAGATGCTATTGCGCGCCGTGAAGATCATTCAGGCCAACCCGAATTTGCGATCCTTTATGGAAAGTCAGGCCCATGATTCTTTCTATGACGCGACCATCACCGAAGCCCAGCAATGGCTTCAGAGCGGCGACACGAGCAACTTGCCCGAAAACTTGGAACTACCGGACCCCGCGGAGGCAAACCAGACCATGAAACCCATATTTGCGGCCACTCAAATGGCATTCGAACTGGGCTATCAGAGAGGCTGTGAAGGGGATCCAGATTGCCGCACGCTCTGGCTGGATTGCGCTGAAGAACAATATTGCCGGCAGGGAAAGGAATGTGTTGTCACGATTACCGCGGAAGACATTGCCTCGCGAATCCCCGGGAAGACGGCGGCGGATTTTGAAAACGCGTGGTTCCGCATCGACAATCCGGTGGAACAATACCTTATATCACAAGCGGAGACGGAGGAATGGCTTCAGATTCAGGAGGGACAAGCGACCTATCGTTTCTCCCAAAATACCGATACGCCGGTTGTGCTGGGGTTGCGGATGGACCCTCCCGATGCACCGGTGGAAAATCGGGTCCATTTGTGTCATCGGGTTGTCTATTTCTCAACAAAAGGGGACGTTACCGATGACGGCGTCGTAAACCTGTCCGACGCGGTTCTTGCGTTACAAATCTGCGGGGGCAGGTCTCCGGAAAACGCGATCGACAGAGGGGCGGACGTGAATGAAGACAACCGCATCGAACTTTCCGACGTTGTGTATGTGCTTCAACGGGTCGCAAAGATTCGGGAATAGACGGAAAATACGGAGAAGGCCGGACCACTCGGTGCAATTGAATGACCCGGTCTTTTATCGGACGGCTGCGTTCGGATTACACCGTCTCCAAAACAGACAGCGCCGAATCCAGTTGCCCCGGCAACAGATAGACATGGGGAGAGAAGCGGATCCGCCCCAGCCGCTGGGCCGACACGACGCCGTTTTCTTTCAGCCGCTGAAAAATCGCCTCCGTTGAGGTCCCATCCTTTTCAAATGCGACGATTCCCGTAGGATGGTCCGGAAAATCCGTGGTCAGCACCCGATACCCCAGGCTGGATAGACCTTCGGAAAGCCGCCGGCTTAACGTGAAGATCCGTTCCCGCACGGCTTCGAAGCCGAGGTTTTCCAGGAACCGGAGCGAGGCCAGAAAATAGACCCAGTCGCAGATGTTGGGGGTCGAGATGGTAAACCGGTCCGTCGAGGGCTTGAGGTCCTCTTTGTAGGGGAGATAGGCTTCGTCGTCCACCACCGAGTCGGTACCGACAAAAATCGGTTTGATGGAATCCAGCCGTTCCCGGGCGATATACAGCCCGCCTAATCCAATTGGCCCCGTGAGCCATTTCCAGGCGGAAAAGGCCATGAAATCGATGCAATCCCGCTTGACGTCGATGGGCTGCATCCCCACTCCCTGGGCCCCGTCCAGCACGAAATAGATCTCCCGCTCCAGGCACAATCGTCCGATATCGTGGACCGGCAGCGGCATACCCGTGCACCAGTGGAC
>CAYPCE010000054.1:0-19315 GCA_964409085.1 uncultured Desulfobacteraceae bacterium
CGGTCGAGTGGACCGGGTTTTACTCCGCTTCGCTCCGTAAAACCCGGCCACTCACCTTATCGTAAAAAGAAGAAGGCCGCGACACTGTATTCGGTATACAATTCCTGAACGAACCGGCGGATCGCCCGCCGTTCCATAAACGAGGAAGCGTCATGTACCTGGCGAGGAAACGAAAAAAAGGCGTTCTCCACTACGCCATCCGCGAAACCTACAGCGACGGCGAGTGCCTCCGTAGCCGCCACCTCTTCGACCTGGGCGCGGATCCCGGCCGCTACGTGGTCTATCCCGGCGGCAACGCCTACTATATTCACGAAGAGGTCGAAGACGCGGTTCGGTCCCTGGCGCCCGAGGGGCCCGTCTACGAGCAGTTGGAACGGATCTTCTGGTTCTTTCTGAAGCCCGACATCCGCCATGCCGTGGAACATTTCAGGCAGCGGGAGACCGAAAATCGTAAGCGACGGGCCGCCGGGCGAAAAGCCGACATCCGCGAGTTTCACCTTTTCGACAAGCGCCGGGTCCATTTCCTGCGGTTCGGGCAAATGGACCAAGGCCGGATCGGCGGCCTTTCGCCCCGGCTTTTCAAGGCGCTACACCACAAGTCCCGGGACGAAATCGAACAGTATTTCCTTGAAAGCGAGGGCATTCTCAAGCCCCACGAGCGGAAAGCCTATATCTACGTGATCTTCGACATCCAGCGGTTTTTTACGGAGTTGATCGCCAAAGAGATGCCCCAGGGTCTCGATCCCACCCTCGTGGACGAACGGTTCCTGGAGGAGATCTGCCGGCTCAATGCGGATGCCGGTTTCTGGGCCGGCATGGGCCGAAAGGATCGCGACCGGCTCCACGAGTACCTGGTCCGATACGTCATCATGTATTTCGACAACGATTACGGCAAAAGCCCCTGGCTGGCCGACTACATCCGCCAGTTCATGGACAGCCGGCGGCGCTTCACCCCGCCACCGGTCCGATCCACCGTGACCGTGTCGGAGGCCGTGACCATCTTCGGCGTCGAACGGGACAGGCTCCAGGCCATGAGCCGGCGGTCCCTCGCCCGCCTCTACCGCAAAAAAGCCCGGGAATTCCACCCGGACGGCGGCGGCGACAGCAGGATGTTCATCAAGCTGACCGATGCGTATCATGCGATGCTGAGGCGGAAGCGATAGCCGGAGAGCCACCCCGTAACCAATGAACCCTTCTTTCCCGGGTCGCTGCCTGCGATTTGCCACAGCGCTCTTTGTTCTTCTGGTCCTGCTGGCCGTCGGGCTTTTGATCTATTTAAAAACCGCCCCGCCCCCGCTGGATTTTCTAAAGGAAACCATCGAATCGCATGCGGCCCGGACCTTGCCCGGCGTCCGAATCCGGATCGGGGGCATTCGGCTGGTCTGGCCCTTTTGGCGGCTCGACCCCCAAATCCGGTTGACCGACCTGGTCATTTCCGATCCCCGACGGCCGGCGGCCCGGTTGGCCGACTGTGATCGGGCCGACATCACCCTTTCCGTCACCGACCTGCTGAGGCAACGGATCGTCCCCAACGGGATCGCCCTGATCCGGCCCCGCCTCGATCTGGCGAACACTGCCCGTTTCGCCGGCCCGTTTCAGCCGCCGACGGCGGGAAACGACGCCAGACTCCCCACCGTCCGGATCGAAGACGGTCGGGTCCTCCCCCGAACAGAAGGCGCCCCATCCATCACCATTCCTGAAGCCCGGTTGATCCCGACCGCTGAAGGCTTGCGCTTGACCTTGAGCGCCGTCCGGGCGGGAAAGACAGTGGACGTGGATGCCCGCCGGCAACAGGCGGAAACCGGCGGCACCCAATGGGACATCGCATTCGTCGGGCTCCAGCCGCCCATGCTCGCAACACTGAGCGATGCGTTCGCCCATCTAGACGGCATCCGGCTGCCGATAAAAGGCCGTTGTCTCGCCCGCCGGGATGAAACGGGCCGGTTGGTCCGCGCGGAACTCCAGATCACCGGAGCGGCCGGCACGCTCTCCTATCCCTGGCTGGAAAGGGACCTGCCGGTGAATGCGCTTTCCGCAACCCTCACATGGGCTGCGCCCGGCGCCTTCTTCCTGGAATCCGGCAAGATCGATTTCGAGGGGCCGACCTTCCATGTCACCGGCCCCTTCGACTGGGAAAACGGTCGGCCCACCCTGGCCCTGTCCGTCACCGCAACAGACATCGACATCGCCGACCTCTCCAGCTACTGGCCGCCGCCCGCCGAGCCGGAAGTCCGACAATGGCTGGTGGATCATTTCATCGCGGGAAATGCCCACACCGCCGAAGCGACGCTATGGCTGACGCCCGACGACTTCGATCGGTGTCAACTCACCTGCGGCGCCCTTTCCGCGACGGTCGATTTTTCAGACCTCGTCCTCGATTATTTTCCCCCGATGCCCCGGCTGCGGGCGGCCTCGGGCCGGGCGGTTTTCAGCGGCTGCGGCGTGGAGATCGCGGTGGAGAGCGGACGCGCCGACAACTCCCGGGTCGTCGGCGGCGCCGTTCGGATCATCGGATTCGCCGACCACCCCACCCAAATGGAAATCGACGCCCGGGTCGATGGCCCGGCCGCCGACGTATTCACAGCCGTGTCGGACCTCGAACTGGAGGACTGGGCCCCCCTTTTCCGGGTGACCGGCGGCCGCGCGGACACCCGGCTCGGCTTCCGTTTCCCCCTCCAGGACGAATTCGACCCCGATGCCTTCAAAGTCGATGTGGAGGCGGAGGGAAAAGCCCTCGATCTGGAGACCGCCTGGGGGTTGCCCCTCACGGACGGCGCCGCATCGGTCCACTACGCAGACGGCAAACTGGAGGTCCATGGAACCGCCCGCCTCGACGGGGTCCCGCTCTCCATCAACTGGGAACAGGATCGGCTCAACGGGCCGGGCAAGGATACCGTGTTGACGGTGACCGGGGCCCCCAACCGGAAGGCCTTTGCCGCCTGGGGCATCCCGCTGCCGGAAGGGGTCGATGAACCGGTGCCCGCCACCGTCCATCTGAAAATCACAGAAGGTGAGACCCGAGCGGCGGCGCGGTTCGACCTCTCCGGCGCCACCCTCGCGGCGCCCCTCCTCGGGTGGAGAAAATCGCCGGGGGAAAACGCCGCCCTGGCGCTCGACCTGGGATGGCGGTCGTCGGACACGATCCGGGTGGACAAGGTCCACTTTTACGGAACCGATTTCCAGGTGATGGGGTCGGGGGTCGTCCGGCCCCAAACGCGCGGCCTTGCCTGGCGGTTCGATCTGGAAACGGTGCACTTGGAAGCTCACCGGCTATCGGCGACCATCGAGTATGACGCCGAGGGCGTCAAGGCCGAGATCCATGGGCCGTTGTTCAACGCCATGCCGCTCCTGGACCCCAAGACCGGCCGGGCCGCATCGGATATGCGGTCCGGCGGCATCCCGTTGGATATCCACCTGGCCATTGATCGCATCCTGCTCAAAAACGGGGTCGAACTCCGTCAGGCGATCGGCCGGTTTCAGCAGGACCGGAACGGCATCCCCTCCCTTTTCCTCCAGGGGGTCACCGGTCCGGAGGGAGCGATGGAACTGACCCTGGTTCCCGTCAAGACGGGGCAGCGCCTGCTGGTCCGCGCGGCCGACGCCGGCACGCTGGCGAACGGCCTCGACCTTTACAGGCATGCCTCGGGGGGCCGGTTATCCGCCGACTTTCTCATTCAGCCCCAATCCCCCTTCCGGGCCGACGGGGTCCTGAGCGTCACGGGGTTCACCCTCCGGGAGGCCCCCACCCTGGTGGCCATCCTCTCCCTGGCGTCTTTCGACGGCCTTGTCAACGGGTTGCGACAGGACGGCACTCCCTTCGACGACCTCCACGCCTCGGTCTCCATCTCGGATGGTGTGATGACCCTCCGGGAGGGGAAAATGGAGGGGGACGCCCTGGGCGTCACCTTTTCCGGCCGCTATGACCTGAATGGGCGGCAAATGGATATCGACGGGATCGTCGTCCCCTTCAACCTCCTCAACAAGGTGGTCAATGCCGTCCCCCTCGTGGGGAAAATGATCACCGGCGACGGCATCATCGCCGTCAACTACCGGCTCACCGGGTCGCCGACAGCGCCCCATATCCGGATCAACCCCATATCCTCCCTCCTGGTGGGGCGGCTGCGGGACCTTTTCGATCGCATCGGGCCCGGAGGGGATACGGATTGAACCGACCCCCATGGTGTGGTATGGAAAAGGCCATGTTCGCGCATCCGCCACCCCACGGCCTTCCCCGATCCAAACGGGAGCTGGTCGGCCATCCCCTTCAGGACAGCATGACCCGCCAGCTCTCCGCGTTCCATATTTTCGAGGGGCTGCGGGACGGTCTTTCCCATTTTTCCGGCCCCAGCCGCGTGGCCATCGTCTATGCCATCCGCCCCCATGACCCCATCCGCATCTACGACCCACAGAACCTCCTGCGGGGCCACGAGCCGAAGCTGCGTGAGCTGTACATCGACTCCGACCGCTGGCGGGGGGCCGGTCCGGGAGACAGCCATTTCCAGGGGGACGGCCATCCGTTTCCGGAAAAGAACCTGGGGCTGGCCGGGCTCATCTCCTTCGGGGGCCGGTCCAAGTCGGTCTCCTATCAGATGTGGTTCACCGAGCACCATCCGGACATGTGTTCCGCCGGCCCCACGGAACGGTGGCTGGAACACGCCGTCTGGTTGCTCTCCAATGACATGGTGGCGGAAAACGCCTGTTATCTGGGCACCTCCGGGTATGTTCTCCAGGAATACGCCACCCATGCGGTGCGGGACCACATCGTCGACGAACTCAACCGGACCCTGGGCATGGACCTGCACATGCGCGTCTACCCGATTCTGGACGCCGTCCTGGGGATTTCCAAGACCCTCGAAGAGGGAGTCTGGCCCCGGGGCCGGATGGCCTTTGTCCAGCCGAAATCCCTGACGGAATTGTCCTTTCTGGCCCGATTCCCCGAAAACGAACGGCCCAACCTGGACAATTTAAAGCACGTCCGGAAGCTGCTCCAGGCGGTGGAGGATGCGGACACCCTCCTGGTCTCCGAGGGCCGGTCGATCCAGGGCATCGCCCGGCTTCCCCTGCCGACGGGCCATATCACCACCGATTTCCGCAGCAGCCACGGATTCGTCCATCTGGGGGATGACCCGGTCTGCAGTTTTTTCGACGGCCGGTTCCATTCCACCACCCACCGGGCCAAACTGGTGGAACTGGAGGAACTCCTTTTGGAATCGGACCTGCCCTCCCCTGTTCAGCACGCCCTTTTCCAGACCGTGCTGAAGATCGTCCACAACGCCGAAGATCGGAAGCACGGCTGCACCCTGGTGATCGACCTGAACGAGGCTCCCATCGACATCTCCGGCCAACGGTTCCAGACGCCCCTCGACATCCGGGAGCCGGATCTGCTGGATTTGACCCAATCCCTGTCGGCCCTGGACGGGGCCCTCCACATCAGTGCCGATCTGCGGCTCCACGGGTTCGCCTGCCTTCTGGACGGCCGCAACATCCGGGGCGAGGACCGGGCCCGGGGGGCCCGCTTCAACTCGGCGCTCCGGTTCACCGCCGAGCACCGGCATATCGTGGTCATCGTGGTCTCGTCGGACCGGCCGGTCTCCCTGATCCAGGAGGGTGTCGAACTCAATGCCCAATGCCCCCTCAAACCCATCTCCGCCTGCGTCCCCTCCCCGCCCAGACTGGCGACCTGGATCGACGGAAAAGCCGCCGCCAGTTGATGAACGATCCCTGGCCTGGTGCCGGGATCGCTCCCCATCCGCCAGCGGCTCCGTCAGGCGCGTTTTCTCACCCTTTCTTCTCCGGAGCTTCCTCCGACCGGGCCGGCTTCACCCACGTCCCCTCTTTCCGATACGCGAGGCTGATGGGTTTCAGGGTCTCCTTTTCCGCCAGAAACCGGTGTTTCATGCTTTTGAGCCATGCCCGGTGGGTTACGGCCGCCTCAAGGCTGGTGAACATTTCGTGTTCCCCTTTTTGGACATCGAAAACCGGCCGCCCTTCTGCCACGGAAACGGTCCCGGGATTGCTGCAGAGCATGCACCGGACACGGTTGTTTTCGAAAAACCGGAAGGTCCGGCCGCCGCAGACCGGGCAGGCGGGACCGCGGTCCCGCTGCGGTTCGCCGGCCAACGCCGAGGCCAGCCCGGCTGCCGCCGCCTTGTTCGCTTCGCTGTAGAAGATCTCTCCGGGCAGGGCCCCGTAGATGATCCGGGTGGCCTTCAGATCCGCCAGAAGCAGTTTGAAAAAGCTCTCCAGCCCCAGTTGGGTGTAGCCTTCCCGGTCTTCGATCCCGGCGATGCCCACTGCCACGGCCGGTTTTCCCCACAACCGTTCGGCATGACGATAGAGGGCCAACCCCCGGTCCGCCACCCGCTTGAACACGGAGCTGGGCCCCAAAAAATAGGTGGGCGCCGCCGCGATATAGGCGTCGGCCGCCAGGATCTCGTCGATCAACATGTTGAAATCGTCTTTGATGACACACCCGTTTTCCCCGAACAGGCAGGCATAGCAGCCCCGGCAGGGGCGGATATCGAATGCGGACAGCCGGACCAGCCGGAGGGTAGGTTCGGTGTCGATGTGCCGGGCGATCTCTTTGGCCATGATCTCGGAATTGCCCAGATTCCGGGAAGAGCCGATAAGGGCGAGGATCGTTTTCATGTTCACTCCTTCCATTGAGGGACAGCGGCCCAACGGGCCAAAGGGTTCGGTGTTGCGATTCGGGGCTTACGATGGCCGAACGGTTGTGTCAACCGGGAATCAGGGGGAAAGCGCAGCGGCCCCCGGATTGTGGATTGACAGTCGGGGCTTCTTTTGAAATAGGGGTGGGGTATTGATGGACCATAATGATCGGGAGGAAACGATGGAAAAACTCAATGTGGTGAAATTCGGCAGCGACGATATCGACAATGTGCTGTCCAAAATGGGGGACAAGGACCTGGACGGCCTGGCCTTCGGCGCCATCCAGCTCGACAAGGACGGCACCATTCTCGCCTACAACGCCGCCGAGGCCCGGATCACCGGCCGCCGCCCCGAAGACGTCATCGGGAAGAATTTCTTTAAGGAGGTGGCCCCCTGCACCCGCCGGCCCGAGTTTTACGGGGTTTTCAAAGAAGGCGTGGAGAAGAACGAGTTGAACACCATGTTCGAATACGTCTTCGATTACAAAATGAACCCCACCAAAGTGAAGGTCCACATGAAAAAAGCCCTGGCCGGAGACAGCTACTGGATCATCGTCAAACGCATCTAACGTCGGTCGGGCGCGGGCGGGTCAGCCGCCGCCGTTGAGGATGGCCTTGATTTCCCCCATGCGGGTTACATGAAAATCCGCCGCCAGTTCATCGTTGCCGAAAGCCGCAAACCGGACCCCGGCGGCGGCGGCCGCCTGCTCGTCCAGGGGCGAGTCACCGACATAGAGGAGTCGTTCCGGCGGTATGTTAAACGCCGCCAGGGCCTTGTGCAAGGGTTCCGGATGGGGTTTGGGATGGGTCACATCCAGGGCCGTCACCACCTCTTCGAACGCATCCGCCAGGCCGAACTCCGTCAACACCCTGGTCATGGTGTCGGATCGGTTCGTCACGACCGCCGTCCGGAAGCGGCCCTTCAACCAGTGGAGAAGGTCCCGCAAGCCCGGGGCCATCTCCATATAGGGGATGAACGGGGTGTACCCCATTTCCCGGCGGAAGGCCTGGGCCGCGGCAAAATCCGCCGGCTCCGGGAAAAGATGGGCCATGGCCCCGTCCGCGGTGTGCATCTGAACGTATTGGAACTGGGACGGGGTCAGCTCCGGTTGAGCGAATTCGGCCAGTATGCGGTTGTAATACGCCGTATTCGCCCGGTCCGTGTCGAACAGGACCCCGTCGCAATCAAAGGCCACCGCCGAGATGGCGATCATGAGGAGTTTTTGTTCTCGTCAGCCGGGTCATCGGCGATGTTGCCGGACACCGGGATGGTGATGGTCGGCTTAATGTCGCTGTCGGTTTTCAACACCACGGCGTTGACGTAGCGGGCTCTTCCCGTCCGCTGGTTTTCGATGGTCAGGACGTATTCCTTATGGGACGCCTTCTCGATGGTATCCATCTTGACATTGATGTCCCCCTCCCGGCGGGTGCGCATGCCGGTCACGTTGAAATCGTACTTTTCTTTGGGGACGATGGTGACCCTGCCGACGATCCGGTCGCCGGAGCGTCCGTTGAGCTTGACCTTGCTGGGTCGGATGGAAGCGAAGTTGTCCACTTTGCCGGCGATGGTCAACGTGACCCGGTCGGCATCCGGATCATTGGTGTAGACGGTGATGGTCTTTCGGAGGGTCCGCCCGCCGTATCCTCGGGTGTTGACCTTGATCTTGATTTGTCCCTCCCCACCGGGAGGAATATGCCGCGTATAGGATGCGGCTGTGCAGCCTCACCCGGTCTTGACTTTCTGGATCTCCAGGGTGTCGCTCCCCTTGTTCTGGATAACAAAATCATGGACCACTTCGGTTCCCTCTACCACCGAGGAAAAGGTGTGGCCGGCTTCCGGCGCCACCGCCACCGGCTCGGCCAGGGCGGCCGATACTCCGCTGGAAAGCCAGAAGGCGGCGGCCATCAGCAGGATGATCCATTTTCTGGGCGATTCAACCATTCCAATGCTCCTTATTGATTGACGTTGACCTTACACGGATGTCCCTTCCGTAAAGAAAGATTTTGAGTATTTTTGGCTGGATTGTCAAGGCTCTTCTTTTTGCCGTTGACGCCACCCCGGTTTTCCGATATAGGAGTGCCTATCAATGACCGGCAGGAAGCCGTCGCATTACAAACCTGTTTCGAAACCCAAACCGCCGCCACGAAGAAATCCTGCATCAAGAAGATGCGGAACCGATTCGTGGTTTTTTTTGCCAAAGGGAGGAAATCATGCAATACGGCTTTCGTGTCTTGTGTTGGACGGTCATTGGCATTCTTTTCGCAACCGGGGCCCATGCCCACTTCGGCATGGTCATCCCATCCGACAGCATGGTCATGGAGGCGGACGACCGATCCGTCCACCTGTCCCTGTCTTTTTCCCACCCGTTTGAAATGATCG
The DNA here is from genome assembly GCA_964409085.1 of uncultured Desulfobacteraceae bacterium. GTDB lineage: Bacteria > Desulfobacterota > Desulfobacteria > Desulfobacterales > JAABSP01 > JAABTD01. The sequence goes on from CAYPCE010000054.1 coordinate 9,049, forward strand.
GTATGGACATGGCCAAACCTAAGGCATTCGGGGTGTTGGCCAACGGACAAAGGGAAGACCTCCTCGGTGCGTTGGGGGAAACGGAGGTGATGGGGCGCATGGCCTGGCAAGCGGACTACCCGGTCAAACGACCCGGCGTCTACAAATTCTACGTGGAACCCACCCCCTATTGGGAGCCGGCCGAAGACTGCTTCATCATCCATTATACCCAGGCCGTGGTGACCGCTTTCGGCGTGGAAGAGGGATGGGACCAGGAGCTGGGCCTGGAAACCGAAATCGTTCCCCTGGCCAAACCGTACGGCCAGTATGCCGGCAACGTGTTCCAGGGTATCGTGAAGCTGAACGGCGAGCCTGTGCCCTATGCCGAAGTGGAGGTGGAACATTACAATCAGGACGGCGCCGCAACGGCCCCGACGGATTACATGATCACCCAGACCGTCAAGGCGGATGCCGACGGCGTGTTTACCTACGCTGTGCCCCATTCCGGCTGGTGGGGATTTGCAGCCCTCAATTCCGCCGATTATCAACTGAAGCACAACGGCGAGGACAAAGACGTGGAACTGGGCGCCGTCATCTGGGTGAAGTTCCACGAATGGAAAACGCAATAGGACCTTCCGATGCATATTTCCGAAGGTGTGCTGTCGGGGCCCGTGCTGGCCTCGGGGATGGCGCTGGCCGCGGCGGGGACCGCTGTGGGAATGAAACGGCTGGACTATGACCGGATCGCCCATACGGGAATCCTATCCGCCTCCTTTTTCGTGGCCTCGCTCATCCACGTGCCCGTCGGACCGTCCAGCGTCCATCTGATCCTGAACGGGGTGGTGGGGTTGTTGCTGGGGTGGGCCGCCTTTCCCGCCATCCTGGTGGCCCTCCTTCTCCAGGCCATGCTCTTTCAGTTCGGGGGGATCACCACCCTCGGGGTCAATACGGTCATCATGGCCCTGCCGGCCGTCATCGCCTATCATCTGTTCAGCCCCCTGATCCGGAAAGGGCCTGCGGTGGCCCTGGCCGCCGCCTTCGGATGCGGGAGCCTGGCCGTTCTATTGTCCGCGGTGATCATGGCGGCCTCCCTGATCTTCACCCAGGAGAGCTTCCTGGAGGTCTCCTACGCCGTGATCGCCGCCAACAGCCCGGTGATGCTCATCGAAGGCATTATCGCGGCCTTCTGCGTATCCTTTCTCCGGCGGGTCCGCCCGTCCCTGCTGCCGGGGATGGCGCCGTCGCGGGAATGAAAGGAGAAAACGACATGCCGAAACGCCATCCGCTGTTCTTCATCACCCTCGCGTTCCTGCTGCTGTTGCCCCTCCGGGCCGCCCAGGCCCACCGGGTGTCGGTCTTTGCCTGGGTGGAAGGCGATACCGCCCACGTGGAGGGCCGGTTCGCTGGCGGAAAACCGGTCCAGGGCGGTACGGTCACCGTCAAGGGACCCGGTGGTGAGGTGTTATTGACCGGGAAGACCGATGAAACGGGAACCTTCTCCTTCCAGATTCCGCAACCATCGGAACTGAAAGTGGTGGTCTCCGCCGGTATGGGGCATCAGGGCGACTGGACCATCAAGGCGGAAGAGATCGCCGAGGTATCTCCCGATCCCGGCGAGGGGAAGGCGGAAACGGCACCGGCCGGTCCCGTTGAAAAGGCGGCCGACCCGGCACCGCTCTCCACCGCGCCCCCAGCGGACGGGACAAGAACAGCCGGGCTTTCGCCGGAAGTCCTTCAAGCCGCTGTGGAACGGGCACTGGACAAGAAATTGAAGCCGGTCATCCGAATGCTGACCGATGCCCGCCAGGGCCCCGGCATTACGGAGGTCCTGGGTGGTATCGGCTACATTATCGGCCTCGTCGGGGTCGCCGCCTATGTCTCGGCCCGCCGGCAACGGACATCCGGAGAAACGCCCCGGTGATCCAGGAACCCTTCGCCATCGGCGATTCCCTCATCCACCGGATGGACCCCCGGGCCCGGGTATGCCTGGCCGCCATCTTTTCCTTTCTGGTGGCCCTGTCCACCGGCATGCCGACCCTGACGGCGTCCCTGGGTTTCTCGATCCTCCTGGTCGCTCTGGCGAAACTGGATTTCCGGCTGCTGATCCGTCGCCTGTTGCCCCTGTGGGGGTTCCTGCTGCTGCTCTGGCTGATCCTTCCCCTGACCCATGAAGGCGAGAGGCTCTTTACCATCGGCCCCCTGCCGGCCACCCGGGAAGGGCTGCGCCTGTCGGCCCAGATCACCCTCAAGTCCCATGCGATACTCCTCGCCTTCACCGCCTGGGTGGCCACCATGAGCTTCGTGACCCTCGGGCACACCCTCAACCGGCTCCGGGCCCCGGAAAAGATCGTTCACCTCCTGCTGCTCACCTACCGGTATATCTTTGTCCTGGAGGCGGAATACCGTCGCCTTCAGCGGGCCGCCCGCTTGCGGGGGTTCCGGCCCGGAACGAACCTTCACACCTACCGCACCTATGCCTATCTTATCGGCATGCTCTTTCTGCAGGCGGCCGACCGGGCCCAGCGGGTCCACCGGGCCATGCGGTGCCGCGGATTCCAGGGACGGTTTTATTCCCTTTACCGGTTCAGGGCCGTTCGGGCCGACTGGATCGGGACCCTGGTGACGACGGGGGTGATGATCGGTCTGGTCTATCTGGAATGGCAAGCGCACCTCCCATCCTGACCCTGAAGGGGATCGGATTCACCTATCCCGGCGGGAAGACCGCCCTTGAGGGGGTCGATCTGACCTTCTATGAAGGCGAACGGATCGGATTGCTGGGCCCCAACGGCAGTGGCAAGACCACCCTCTTCCATATCATCATGGGCCTGCTGCCGCCCACCGCCGGGTCCATCGAATTTTTCGAAAAACCCATGACATCGGAGCGGGACTTCAAGGACATCTACAGAAAAATCGGCCTCCTTTTCCAGGATGCCGACGATCAGTTGTTCTGCCCCACCGTCCTGGAGGATGTCGCTTTCGGGCCGCTCAACATGGGCGTCCCCCGGGAAGAGGCGATCCGCATCGCCCGCCAGACCCTTGCGGATCTGGGATTGGAGGGGTTTGAGGACCGGTTTCCGCATCATTTGTCGGGCGGAGAAAAGCGGTTCGTTTCCCTGGCCACGATCCTGTCCATGTCCCCCCGGGTGCTGCTGCTGGATGAACCCACCACCGGCCTCGACACCCAGACCCGAAACCGGCTCATCGACGTGCTCCAGGGGCTGGACCTCTCTTATCTGATCATTTCCCACGACATGGCCTTTCTGGCCGAGATCACGGACAAGGTCTACGCCATGGAAAAGGGGCGACTGCTTACCGATGGGGCCGTGCGGCTTCACCAGCACGTCCATGCCCATCCCCACGGTGCCCATCCCCACGAGCACCGATAGCCGAACATGCGACGGTTTTACCTTTCGCCCGACGCGCTGACGGCACCGGAACCGGTGCTCACCGGCCCCGACGCCAATCACATCAAAAACGTGCTCCGCCTGCAACCGGGCCATGGGATCGCCGTCTTCGACGGCCAGGGCAACGCATGGGAGGCCAACATCCGCACCGTTGACCCCGACCGCGTAACCATCGCCCTGGGAAACCCCTTGCCATCGCATACCGACGGCCCGGCCCCGATCATCCTGGCCCAGGCCCTGCTCAAAGCCAACAAGATGGATCCCCTCGTCCGGCAAATCACGGAATTGGGCGTCGCCCATTGGGCGCCTTTCATGGCGGAAAGGTCGGTCCCCAGCCCGGACTCCAAGCGCATGGAGAAAAAACGCAGCCGCTGGCGGACCATCGCCCAGGAAGCGCTCAAACAGTGCGGACGCAATCGCATGCCGGAGATCAACGGTATCGTCTCCTTCGACCACATATTAACAATGTCAAAAGACTGCGATGTGCGCCTGATCTTTTGGGAGGACGAGACCGCCCCGGTGGACCTTCGCTCTCTCGCCCAAGCCATCCCACGGCCGGGGCGTATCCTGATCATCCTCGGCCCGGAGGGCGGATTCACCCCGTCCGAGATCGCCCGGGCCCGGACCGCCAACCTTCAATGCGCCACCCTCGGCCCCCGCATCCTCCGTGCGGAAACCGCCACCCTGGCGGCCTGCACCCTGATACAATTTCTTTTCGGTGATCTGGGCCCACAGTAATTCTCGGCGAACCGAGAATAGTCGGCCCATTGAGGGTTTCCAACAAATGTCAATATTCTGAAATGGTCTTTTTTACCGCTTCGGCACCCCCGCCTCCCTTATCACCGCCCCATGCTCCTCATTCAACACCAGGATGGCGAATTTTTCCACGCTGTCGAGTTCATCCGTACTCAACGAAACGAAATCGAACCGGCCCCGCAGGCCGGTGTAGCCGTCCCTATAGAACCGCACCTCGCCGCCCCGCATGCGGGCGTAAACCTTCACGTAGGTCATGGGCAGCGGCTTCCGGGTCAGGTCGTGGGCCACCTGGAGGTGGCCGTAGCCGCCGATGATCCGGACGTCCGGGGCGTTAAGGTAGTAGGTCTGGGATTTCCGGATGCCGGCGGCCGCGATCCTATCACCAGGTTGCTGTTGCGGTATTGTTCGAGAAGTTCCAGGGCGTGAATCGACCCGTCGGCGAGCAGATCCACCGCGTCGGTCTGGTTGGGGCAGATGTAGCTGAAATGGTCGGCACTGCCATAATTGAAAGGTTTTCAAGACAAGTGACATTTTTACGAACACAATGCTACATCAACAGGCGGCTCCGCCTCATCGCCCCTATTTCTCCTCTGTGGACTCGGCGAAAACATTCTTCATGCGACATTTTAAAGCGGGTTGCAAAGGGATCCAAGCGAGGATTTCAATATCAAGATATCGATCCTCTTCAATGATGATCATCTTGCCATTTTTGTTGGTTATGATACGTTATTCCGAAAACGCAAAAGGAGACCCTCCTTATGATTCCAGAAAAATTCTGGTCAAAAAACCGTTTTCCCATCGTTTATCAGGATAACGAACCCAAAGCCGTCATGGTGGACATGGACTCTTTTGACAAAATCGAGTTGATTTTAGACAACCTTACGCTCAGGGAAGCGGAACCCGAAGACGCTTTTCTGGCCGCGTCCGGTCTATTGGAAAAGCTTGTTGAAGAAGCCAAAGCATCTTCCGCTTCGCAAGATTGGGTGAAAGACCTCGATGCCATTTAGCATCCACTTCGGCGAATCCTTTAAGCGTTGCATCAAAAAGCTTGGAAAGCGATATCCTTCCATCAAGAAAGATGTGGCGGTCGGCATAGAGGCTTTGATCGGGACGCCACATCTGGGTGTTCCGATATCAGGAGTCCCCGGCATACGAAAACTTCGTCTGAAAAATTCGGATGCAAAGCGGGGAAAGAGCGGGGGCTACCGAATGCTTTATTACCTTGAAGATCGGGAAAATCATCAAATTGTCCTGCTCTTCCTGTATACAAAATCAGACAGGGAAACCGTGACAATCCAAGAAATCAAAAATCTGATGGATTCCGACATCAACTAATTTATATTCGCCGGAAACCAATGTTCCCGGCGAATCCTCTTATTACTGCTTCGGCGGTTCCGCCTCCCTTATCACCGCTCCATGCTCCTCATTCAACACCAGAATAGCGAATTTCTCTACACTATCGAGTTCATCAGTGCTTAACGAAACAAAATCGAACCGGCCCCGGAGGTCGGTGTAGCCGTCTTTGAAGAATCTCACTTCGCCGCCCCTCATCCGGGCGTAAACCTTCACGTAGGTCATGGGCAGCGGCTTTTGGGTCAGGTCGTGGGCGACCTGGAGGTGGCCGTAGTCGCCGATGATCCGGACGTCCAGGGCGTTGGCGTAGTAGGTCTGGGATTTTCGGATGCCGGCGGCCGTCACTTCGATCATCAGGTTGCTGCTCCGGTATTGCTCGGGCAGATCCACCCTATGGATCGATTCTCCGGCCGGCAGGGCGACGGTTTCCGTTTCGCTGGGCCGGATGTAGCCGAAGTGGTCCGCGCCGCCCTCCACGAAGGGGTTCCGGGAAAAGAGCAGTTCGATGTCCATGGGGTAATACCGGATGCGGCATTCGTCGATATTCCGGTACCGGATCGTGATCCGCCGGGCCTCCACCGAGAACTCAAGGCTGGGCGCGGTGGCCGCCAGGCGGGCCTGGGCCTGGTCCCGGTCCTTGTCGTCCGCCACGGCCGCGGTTTCGCCCGCCATCTCTGCGAGTTGATCCGCCGCCTGTTGGAAAAATTTCTGCCAGCGGGGGACCGGATAATCAGCGTAATCCGCTACGGTCTTGCGGGCCCGGTCCAGGTAACCGGTGTAAAAATCGATGTAGGTCTGGAGATAATCGTACTGGAGCCGCGTCGCCAATCGCTTGGGTTCGATCCGCTGGAAAAAGGAGATGGCCTCCGCCACCCGGTCCTGGAGCAGCAGGTAGTAAACCACGGCCGTCAGGTCCGCGTCGCCGAGACGGGGCTGGTAGGACAACACCGACATGAATTCATGATACTGGGCGTTGAACCGGTCGTTCAGGATTTTCCGCTCATCCCCCAGGGAGTGGGCCCGGGCGTTGATCAGCGGCCGGTATTCCAGGTGCTGGCAGGTCCTCCGTTCCACCGGATCGACCGTCAACAAGGCCGTCTCGATGGCATATCCCACGCGATCGGCATATTCCGAATGTTCCAGGAATTCCCGGATCGCCGGTTCGGCCCCATGATGGATTCCATAGGACCAGAGCGTGTGATCGTAGGCATGCCGGGACCGGAGCAGGTTCAAGGTCGCGTCGAAGAATTTCCGCTCCTTCATCCGAAAGGCGATTTTGGACAGGTCGATCCGATTGAGGTTGCCGGTCCGCAGATAGGACAGGACCGCCTCGCTGTCCCCCTTTTGGGAGATGTAGGCCCAGGATTCGGTATCGATCTTCGTGAGTTGGGCCACCACGTTCATGTCGAAGGGGTCGGCCCCGGCCACGAAGGCTTCGTTCCGGGCCGCCTGGACCGGGTAATGGCCGAAGACGCCGGTTTTGGGAAAATAGAAATGATATTCAAAGGTCCGGGTGGCGTAGGGCTCCAGGACGACATGTTCGCCTTCGGTGTAAAACCCTTTTTTCAGCGGCATGGCGCCCAGGGGAATCCGGAGCAGCAGCCGGAGTTTCCGCCGCGAAGACGTGGGATTGCTTAGCACCACCTGGCACCCGTAGGGGGTCCCGAAGAGGAATTCCTCGGACACGAATTTGTCGAACCGCTCGTTGCCCTCGTACCGGTAACGGTCATCGGGCCGGAAATACCGCTGGCTCACCATCAGGGGCAGGGGCGCGTCGGCCGCCGGGGCCGGGCGGATTTCCTGGTGAAAGGCGATCAGGGCGCTGCCGGCGGTGAGGGAAAGGGCCCGGTCGTCGATCTCGGTCCCATGGGGGTTGGCTTCAAAGGGCAGGTCCAGGACCGACAGGGCCAGCATCATTTCGGCGAAACTGGACGTGGCTTCTTGAAAAGATCCGGAGAAAAACGGCGCTTCCGGGTCGCTGAGGGCGTAGTCTTTCCAGAACCCGTTGACCGTGATCAGGTCGGCGTCCTGGTCCGCAATGGGCAGATGGTAGTAATTGTTTTCGGCCCATTCTTTGGTCTTGTCCAGCTTCCGGAAAAAGGGGCGGGTTTTCTGGCGGACTTCCCGGCGGGCCCGTTTTTTGAACGCGCGCTCCGCTTTCGGGGCGGGAGGGGCGGGGGCGGGCGCGTCCAGGTCCAGGTCCATGGCCATGGATTCCATCGGCGCGGCCTCCGCCATCGCCCTCGTGTCTTCCTCCTCATCCAACTGCAGTTCCATTTCTTCGGCCGCCTCCGCGCCCTTGTCGGCGGACAACAAATCTTCCGAGATCGCGTCGACGTCGAAATCCCGCTTGAGACGGTCCGCCACAAAGGCATCCCCCTCCAGGGCGCTGCCCCGGAGGGCGGTGTCAAAGGCCCGGTTGAATCCGTCGATGTCCGGCGGGATCATGTCGAACAATTCCTTCACATGCCGCCCGATCCGGTCGGCGTCCCCGGGCCCGCCCCGGGCCAGCAGAATCTTTTCCACGATGTTGAGCCGGGAAAACGCCCAGGATTCCAGGTACGGCGTCATGTCCGCCCCCAACAGCCAGTGGTCCATGAAGGTCTTGTCTTTCTTGTTTTTGAGATAGGGCCAGATCACCCGGTCGAAAAAGGGGCGGTCTTTGTGATACAGGAAAAAATGGAGTTCGTGACAGGCGAATTCCGCGTATTTTTCCGCCTTTTCCGCCTCGTCCATGTCGGGCCAGCGGAGGATGAAGCTGAATGTTTCCAACGTGTCGTCGCCGCTGAGGGTGGCCATGAGCCGATACACCTTGCCCAAGGTGTCGAACACTTCGAACTCAGCGGTAGAGATGTCTGAAATTGTCAGCGCATCGCCGGCCGGAACGATGGAAATCTCCTTTTGCTCCGTGAAATGGACGTCGGGATCGAGCCGGTCCCGGAGCCGGAGGTCCCGGCGGGCGATGGCCGGCGCCGGCAGGAGGACCTCCCGATAGACCGTTGACAGAGGATCGACCGCCACCAGCAGGACCTGGGAATGGTCGCCGATCGCTTTTCGATCAATGGTCACCCGACCCCGCTTGTCGGGCTTGAGGTTGAGCAGGACCGCCGATCCCCGGGCCAGAAAATTCAGATTGCCGGCGTCCGAGGCTTCCGCCTCTCCGCCAAACCGTGCGCCCGGTTCCCGCGCCATGGCGTCGGCCGCGGGCCGGGCGCTTCGGTAGGTCCCGCCCTCCCCCGCCATGTCGGTTCCGGTCTCGGTCTTGCGGACCTCCCAGGGGTTGAGGAGGAGTTCGGGCCGCCGGAGCATGTTGCCGGGGAATTTCCGGGCGTATTTCCGGTCCAGGATGTAGCGGTATTCGTCGCCGATGTCCCGCCCGGCCACGTACTGGGATTCGGGACGGGACGGCCGGAAGGTGTAGGGCGGGGGCAGGCCGACGCTCCGGAGCCCGGCGAACGGGTCGAAAGCCGGCGCCAGCCGGACGGCGAAAACATGGAGCCGCGCCAGCTCCGATGCATTGCCCAGGGCCACTTCAATCGCCTTGTCCGACACCTCTGCGTCGGAGATGGTCAACGGCGCGCCCGGTGCGGCTTCCAGAACCCGGGCGTCGGACAGGACCGCGCCGTCCTTTTCCTCCCCCGCGGTCAGGCGGATGTCGATCCGCTGGCCCTCGTCCCGGAAAAACAGGGCGAAATCCCCGGGCGGGAGCCCCTCCATTTCCAGGTAGCCTTTCAGGGTCCGCATGGCCGCGTCATGGTTGGCCACGAACGTGCCCATCCGGGTCTCCAGGAGGGTCAGCCCCTCTGTGTCGGCGCCGGCGTACGGCAACCGAAGGGTCTCCCCGGCCCGGCCGTGGAGGACCGCCGGACGCTGGCTGCGCGCCGTCCGCAGCGGCCATGTCCGGGACGCATCCTCCGGCCCCGCGGCCGACACTTTCTCTATGCCCTCCAGCCGGCCCAGCCGGACGCGCCCCGACGCGTCGGTCTGGAGCATGACGTGGGCGGGTTCCTTGAAATACCGGTGCTTGAAGGCGAACCGGATTGGGCGGTGGGCCGCCGGCTCGCCGTTTTTGCCCAAAAGATGAACATTGTAGTCCATCCCGTCCCGGCCCAGGAAGAGATCGTGGACATGGAGGGTCCTGTCGATCCCGTTGATCCGGCATTCCCATCCGGTGGACAGGGATTCCGTTTCATTTTGGCTGATGTTTTTGATCTCCGCCTTCAGGGTGAATTCCAGGGCCGCCAGGTTGTCCGGGACCTGGAATTCATGGACCGATTCCCGGCCTTCGTGGAGGGCGAAATCCGACACCTCCTGGGTGCTGGTCACGCCGTCGCCGTCCGTGGATTCCACCAGCAGCCGGACCTTTTCCAGCAGGGAGAGGGCGGCGGGATGACCGTTGACCGTCAGCTCCGGCCGCACCACCACTTCCGCCCGCATTCCCCGGAGCAACGATTCCCGGTCCACGTAAAACCCGGCCGATAAATTGTATCGCTCGGACAAATGCTGAAACCGCGCCAGGGAGCACAAATCGCCCTCCCGCAGCACCACGGCCTGTTTCCCCGGATTCGTGGAAAACGGGACGATGATCGCGCCGTCGGGTTCGGGCGTGTACTCCCGGCCGGCGAGCCACAGGGTCGCCTCGGGCCGGTGGCGGTTCAACTCATCATAGATGCGGAACTCGTGGCCGGCCGGGCCGATGGTCTCGGTGAAAAAGAGCTTGCCCTTCCGGATCACGGCCCGGGAGCTGCGGCCGTTGCCGATGAACTCCACCACGT
>CAYPCE010000055.1:0-19161 GCA_964409085.1 uncultured Desulfobacteraceae bacterium
TGGGGCCCCGGCGACGCCTCCGGATGGTACTGGACTGAAAACGCGGGGATCTTCGTGTGCCGGAACCCTTCGAGGGTGTTGTCGTTGAGGTTGACGTGGGTGATCTCCACGTCGGGGTCCGTTTCCCGCAGGCTTTCCAGGTCCACGGAAAACCCGTGGTTCTGGGAGGTGATCTCGATCCGCCGGCTCTTTAAGTTGTGGACCGGCTGATTGGCGCCCCGGTGGCCGAATTTCAGCTTGAAGGTCGAACCGCCCAGGGCGAGCCCCAGCAACTGGTGGCCGAGGCAGATGCCGAAGATGGGCCGGTAATCCAGCAGCGAACGGATGGTATCGACCGCGTAGGTGACCGGCTCGGGGTCCCCCGGTCCGTTGGACAGGAAAATCCCGTCCGGCGCCAGGGCCTGAACCGTTGCCGCATCGGTCCGGGATGGCACCACCAGCACCTCGGACCCCTGGCGTTCCAGGTTCCGGAGGATGTTGTATTTGATGCCGTAATCAAAGGCGACGACGGAGGGCTTGCGGCCCTTTTCCCGCCAGATGCTGTCATCAAGGGGCGTATCCTCTGGATGTGGGTGCGGGCCGCCGTCAACCCACTGATAAGGGAACCGGCAGGAGACCTCGCTGGCCAGGTCCTGACCGGCCATGCTGGGCAGCGCCCTGGCGCGCTCCGTTAGGGAGGCGGGGTCCAGGTCATCCGTGGAGATCATTCCCCGCATGGCGCCGGCGGTGCGGATGTGTCGCGTCAAGGCCCGGGTGTCGAGGCTTTCAACCCCCATGACCCCCTGGGCCTTGAGGTAATCCGCCAAGGATTCCGTAGCCCGGTGATTGCTGGGAAAGGGGATGTATTCCTTGACCAGAAAGGCGGCCACCTGAATCCGGGCCGATTCGATGTCTTCCGGGTTGATGCCGTAGTTGCCCATGAGGGGGTAGGTCATGGTCACCATCTGGCCCCGGTAGGAGGGGTCCGTGAGCACCTCCTGGTAGCCGGACATGCTGGTGTTGAAGACTGCTTCGCCCCCGGTTTCGCCGGGGCCGGTGAAGGAGCGGCAGGGAAAGGTCCGCCCGTCTTCGAGTGCAAGCAATGCTTTCATAGGTTGTTTGAACCGATCCTGCTTTTGATATATCTCTTTTTAACTGCCTCAATCTTCACTGAAAAATAAAAAGCCCTAGCATGTTCCGGGGTTTTAGGCAAGAGAAAACCGGATTTTCACCGACCGGGCGTGGGCGTCGAGTCCCTCCACTTCGGCCAGCCGGATGATGTCGTCGGCTTCTTCCCGGAAGGCGGCTTCGGAATAGGAGATGAGACTGGTCTTTTTCGTAAAGTCGTCCACGGAGAGCGCCGAGGAGAACCGGGCCGTCCCCGCCGTGGGGAGCACATGGTTGGGACCGGCGACGTAATCGCCCACCGGCTCCGGCGTGTAGCGTCCCATGAAGACGGCGCCGGCGTTTCGAATTTGGCCGATATGGGACATGGGGTCCGCCACCTGGAGTTCCAGGTGCTCGGGGGCGATGCGGTTGGCGAGATCGATGGCGGTCTCCATGTCCGGAACCGTCAGGATGGCGCCGTAATCCGCGATGGATCCTTCGGCGATCTCCCTGCGCGGCAGGGCCGCCAACTGGGTCCGAAGGGCCTCTGCCGCGGCCCGGGCCACTTCCGAAGACGTGGACACCAGCACCGCCGAGGCCAGCGGGTCGTGCTCGGCCTGGGAGAGAAGGTCCGCGGCGATGTAATCCGGATTGCCGGTGTCGTCGGCGATCACCAGGATTTCGCTGGGGCCGGCGATCATGTCGATGCCCACATTCCCGGAGACCAGCTTTTTGGCCAGGGTCACGAAGACGTTGCCGGGTCCGACGATCACGTCCACCTTCGGGATGGTCGCCGTACCATGGGCCAGCGCCGCGATGGCCCATGCGCTGCCGGCCTTGTAGATCTCGTCGATCCCGGCCTTTTTCGCCGCCATCAGCAGGTGCGGGTTCACCATGCCGTCGGTCGTGGGCGGCGTGACCATGCAGACCCGCCCGACGCCGGCGATTCGGGCCGGAATGGCCCCCATGAGCACGGAGGAGACCAGCGGCGTCGATCCGCCTTTCCCGCCAGGCACATAGACCCCGGCCGCGTCCACCGGGTTGAACAACTGACCCAGGAGGGTTCCCGGCCGGTCGGTCTGGATCCAGGATTTCCGGACCTGCCGGCGATGGAAGGCGGCGATCTGGTCGGCGGCTCGGTTCAGGGCGTTGAGGAACGACCCGTCCACAGCCGATTCGGCCGCCGCCATTTCCGCATCGGTGACCCGCATCCGGCCGGCCGTCATGTCCGGCGCGTCGAATTTCCGGGTGTACCGGATCAGGGCGTTGTCGCCGCCGGCCCTGATCTCTTCGATGATGGCCGCCACCGCATCGACGTCTTCTTTCCGGAACTCGATGGTGCGGGTGATGATGGCGTCGAGACGCGCTTCGGCGTCCCTGGACGGGTAGGGATGTATTTCCATGGGTCTCCAGTACGGTAATGGTAACGATCAGATGGGCCGGTTTTCAACATGGAAAGGCGGAATGCTCATGGTTGGCAAGACCTCCTCTTCGAAAACCGTCAATATCCGTTTTTTGGGGAATTTCGGTTGGTGTGATGGGGACTTTTTCATGTTTACCATAGGCGATTCATGATTTCGGAGAGCCTGGTTTCGGGGTAAGCCTACATCTGCTGCACGGATGGAACGCTACAGATGAGCGAGTTGTCTGTAGAGGGAAATAGTCTGTTTGACCATTTTTTGTCAAGAGGATGCCATTGCGCCGCAGGGATATTTGGGGGCGCAGAGCGGAATCGTCGCTATGTCATTTCAGACCCATTCGATGACAACGCCCCAATAATATGCAAATCCCGACCAAAGCATCATGGAAAGTGCTCCCACGCACCTCGTCGGGTTCCATTCCGGATAGCTGTTGACGGTGGAAGGGGTCGTGCTCTAAGATCGGGTCAAGAGACCGACCCGATTCTATCGTCAACGCATTCCGGAGACCGTATCATGCCGAGAGAGGGAGAGAAAAGATTTGACCTGTGCGTCGTGGGCTGCGGAACGGGGGGGTTCGCCGCCGCCATGCGGGCCCTGGACCTGGGGAAACATGTCTGCATCATCGAGGGGGGCGAGATCGGGGGCGCCGGGGTCAAATGGGGGGCGCTGGCGTCCAAAACCATGTGGGAGCTGGCCAAGGATTATTCGGTGGCGTCCAAGGTGGATCGGGGATACCGGGCCACCGGATTGTCCGTGAATTACGATGCCATGCGGACGACGGTCCTGCAGGCGGTGAAGGAAAAGCAGTACCAGATGCTCTCCCAACTGGAGAGTTACTCGCCGCGGCGGTGGGGCGGTCCGGGATCGGTCACACTCAAGCGGGGATGGGGCCGGTTTACGGTCGCCCATTCGATGAGGGTGTCCTACGGCGAGGGGGCCGATGAAACGGTGGAGGCCGATCATTTCCTGATTTCGACGGGCTCAAAGCCGCGGCCGTTTCCGGGCATCGCCGTCGACGGGGAACGGATTCTCGATTCCGACAGCATCCTGGGGCTTGGGCGGTTTCCGGCCCGGCTCATGATCATCGGCGCCGGTATTATCGGATGCGAATACGCCACGATCTTTGCCAATTTCGGCCAGACCGAGGTCTTTCTCATCGACCACAAAGAGACCGTCATCCCCTATGAGGACCGGGATATCAGCGATTTCGTCAGCCACAGCCTGGCCCGGATCGGTGTTAAAATCATCCATTCCGCCCAGCTCCAGGACATTCGGAAACGGACCGACCATCTGGAGGTGGTGCTGGATTTCAGCGACGGCCATTCCGAGGTGGTGGAGGTGGATACGGTCCTGATCTCCATCGGCCGGGTGGCGCGGCTGGACGGGCTCGGATTGGAGGCGGTCCGAATCGTCCCCCATGAGCGGGGCCACCTGGAAACCGATGCCAACTGCCGGGTCCGGGAACGGGTCTATGCGGTGGGGGATGTCACGAACCATCCGGCCCTGGTCAACATCGCGGAAAAAGAGGCCCGTCATGCGGTCAAGCACATGTTCGGGCACGGGGATTTCCCGCTCAACTACAACAATCTCTCCACCATCATGTTCTTCCACCCGGCGGTCGCGGCGGTCGGATTGAGCGAAAAGGCATGCCGGGGGAAAAACATTCCGTTCAAGATGGCCTACTATGCCAACGATCTGGTCACCCGGGCCATCGCCATGCGGTCCATGGACGGGTTTGTCAAGATCCTGGTATCCGATGACAAGGAGCAGAAGATCCTGGGCATGCGGGGGGCTGGGCCGCAGATTTCCTCCACGGTGGTCTCCATCGCCCACTTCATGGATCAGGGCAACGGCGCGGGGGACGTGCTCAAGCTGCTCTATCCCCACCCGACGGTATCGGAAAGCATTCAGGAGTGCCTGCGCCTGCTGTTGGGAAAATCGCTCTACAAGCCCCGTGCCTTCCCGGGACGGATCCAACTGCGGCGGTGGCGCCCCGATGGCGGGTACACCGATCTCTGATCCTCACCTCGGTATGCCGAAGTGGGCCCGTTCGCACCGTCCCACGGACCCCTCCTTGCAGTGAGTCCCATCGGTCCAGATGGCGCCGTCCAGGCGGGCCCCTTCCAGTCCGGGGATGGGGGGAATCCGGCCGTCGGGATGGCGTGGCGGGTAGAGCTGGCGAAACACGGCATTTTTGAGATCGGCGCCCCTGAGATCAGCGAATCTGAATTTCGCCCCCAGCAGGTTCGCCCCGTAAAGATTCGCTCCCCTGAGATCGGCTTCTGTAAAATCCGCCCCCAGCATATCTGTCTGGACCAGCCGGGCGTCGGTCAGGTTCGCGCCGTGGAAATTGGCCCCCACCAGCATACACCCCTGAAGATTCGCCCGCGAGAGGTTCGCCGCTCCGAGGCGGGCCTGCATCAGGTTGGCCCCCAGCAGATCGGCGCCGGTCAGGTCCGCGTCCCGGAGGTCGGCGCCCGTGAGGTTGGCGCCCTGGAGATAGGCGTCTGTCAATATCGCCCCTTTCATCTCGGCGATCTGGAGATGGGCGGATGCGAGATTGGCGCTTTCCAGTTTCGCGCCGTTGAGCTGGCTCGATTGTAAATCCGCCTGCCGGAGATCGGCCCATGACAGGTCGGCGCCCTCCAAGCGGGCGTCGCGGAGCCGGGCGTCCTGGAGGTCGGTACGGTGAAGGTCGCACCCCTCGCAATGGTTTTGCGATTTGAGCTGTCTCGCGTTTTCGTCCGGTGTCGGGGGGGTGGCCCCCGTCCGTCCGACAGCGAGAGCGATGCCGAGGGCGGCCCAGAGAATGAGGCGGATCGGTTTCACCATGCACGGAAAAAAGGAAGCCGGCAGCAACGGCCGCCGGCTTCTTTGGGGTCTTGGGCGATGCTCAGCCCGGTTTATTTTCTGCTCTTGGCCAAGCCGATCTTATTGAGGGCCTCTTCCATCTCATCCAGGATGGCGGGGTCGTCGATGGTGGCCGGTGTGTTGTAGGACTGGTTGTCGGCGATCTTCTGGATCGTCCCGCGGAGGATCTTGCCGGAGCGGGTTTTGGGCAGCCGTTTGACCACCGTCGCGGTCTTGAAGGCCGCCACCGGTCCGATGCGGTCCCGCACCATGGCGACCACTTCCTTGACGATTTCCTCCTGGGGCCGCTCGACGCCGGATTTCAGCACGACGAATCCCACCGGGACCTGCCCCTTCAACTGATCCTCCACGCCCAGGACGGCACATTCGGCTACGTCCTGATGGTCCGAAAGGACTTCTTCCATGGCGCCGGTGGAGAGCCGATGGCCCGCCACGTTGATGATGTCGTCGGTCCGGGACATGACGTAGACGTATCCGTCTTCGTCGATGTAGCCGGCGTCGGCGGTCTTGTAATACCCCGGAAATTCTTCCAGATAGGATTCTTTGTACCGTTCGTCGTTCTGCCACAGGGTGGGCAGGGTGCCCGGCGGCAGCGGGAGTTTGACCACCAGGGCCCCGATCTCGCCGCGCTTGAGTTCCTTGGCGCTTTCATCCACGACCTGAACGTCCCAGCCGGGCACCGCCTTGGTGGGGGAACCATATTTGACCGGGAACTGGTGCAGGCCCATGCAGTTGGCGCAGATGGCCCATCCGGTCTCGGTCTGCCACCAGTGGTCGATGACCGGTACCTGGAGGTTCTTTTCAGACCACTGGATCGTGTCCGGATCAGAGCGTTCGCCGGCCAGGAAGAGGTATTTGAAATTGGACAGATCGTATTTCTTGATGAATTCGCCCTTGGAATCTTCGCGCTTGATGGCGCGGAAGGCGGTGGGGGCCGTGAACATGGACTTGACGCCATGTTCGGAGATCACCCGCCAGAAAACGCCGGCATCCGGCGTGCCCACCGGTTTGCCCTCGAAAAGGATCGTGGTGCAGCCTTTGAAGAGGGGGGCGTAAACGATATAAGAATGGCCGACCACCCAGCCCACGTCGGAGGCCGCCCAGTAGACATCCCCCGCATCCACGTCGTAAATGGCCTTCATGGTCCATTTCAGGGCCACGATATGGCCGCCGTTGTCGCGGACCACGCCCTTGGGCTGGCCGGTGGTGCCGGATGTGTAGAGAATGTAGAGGGGGTCGGTGGCGGCGACGGGGACGCAGTCCGCCGGTTTGGCGGCGGCCATGGCTTCGTTCCAGTCGACGTCGCGGCCGGCGATCATGGAAGCCTCTTCCATGGGACGCTGGTAAATAATGCATTTTTCGGGTTTGTAATCGGACAGCTCGATCGCCTTGTCCAACAGCGGTTTGTACTTGATGACCCGCTGTACCTCGATGCCGCAGGAGGCCGATACGATGACCTTCGGCTTGGCGTCGTTGATCCGGGTGGCCAGTTCTTTGGCGGCGAACCCGCCGAAGACCACCGAGTGGACGGCGCCGATGCGGGCGCAGGCCAGCATGGCGATGGCCGCTTCAGGGATCATGGGCATGTAGATGATGACCCGGTCCCCTTTGGTCACGCCCTGGTCCACCAGCGCCCCGGCGAATTTGGCGACTTCGTCCCGCAGCTCGGTGTAGGTGTATTTCTTGATGGTGTCCGTAACCGGGCTGTCATAGATCAGGGCGAGCTGATCGCCGCGGCCGTTGTCGATGTGGTAGTCCAGCGCGTTGTAGGCGGTGTTGGTTTCTCCCCCCACGAACCACCGGTAGAAAGGCTTGTTGGAGTCGTCCAGCACCTTGTCCCATTTTTTGTACCAGAAACAATCCTCCGCCGCCTCGGCCCAGAATCCTTCGGGATCTTTCAGCGATCTTTCAAATGCTTCATCGTACCGATTGGCCATGTGTCACTCTCCTTAGTTAAATTGACATGGGTTCCATTTCGATTGAAAATCCAATACATCTCAGCATAAGATACCTTACATATTCGATCACCCCAAGTCGTGTCAAGCATAATTAATGAATGGCGTCCAGTGGATGAACGGCAAGCAGATGGGGCTTCACTATGGGGGATGACAGAGGGATTTCAAGACGTAAAAATCCCCCTCCCATGATCTGGAAGGGGGATGAAACCCCGGCGGGCTGCTGTCAGGGTGCGCCGGAAAACCGCTTCGGCATGTCAGCGGTCGGTGGGAAGGGTCGCCTTGAACGCGTCGAGGAGGTGATCGGCGATGGATTTGTGGATGGTGTTCACCCGGTCGTCCTCCAGGGTTTCCTCCGGCGAGCGGTAGGTGATCCGGAAGGAGAGGCTTCGGTGGCCTGCCGGAATGTTTTTCCCTTCATAGGCGTCCAGAAAGGTGATGGCCTCGATGAGATCGGCGCCGGCTATTCCGGAACTCCGGATGGCGTCCCGGACGGCCGCGGCTTCGGTCCCCTTGTCGATGATCAGGGTGATGTCCCGATCCACGGCCGGGTACCGGGGGATGTCCGCCGTTTGCCGGACTTCCGGCACGAGGGGCAGCAGGCGGTCGAGGTCCAGTTCGAAATAGAAAGCGGTGCCTTTCAGGTCGAACCGGCGGAGCGTTTCCGGATGGACCTCGCCCACCTGCCCGATTTCCGTATCGGCGACCCGGATCCGGGCCGTGTGGCCGGTGCGGGTATAGCAGCAGCGGTCATCGGGCATGCGGGTGAATCGGGCGTCTCGGATCCGGAGCCCTTCCAGAAGGCCCTCCACGATGCCTTTCATGTCGAAGAAATCGCACGAGGTCTCCCGGGCGAGCCAGGTCGGAGCGGTTCGGTTGCCGGTCCATAAGCCGGCGGCCATCTGGGGTTCGTCGGGCAGCTCTTTGCTACGGTTGCCGATGAAGACCTTCCCCACTTCGAAAAGCTTCAGGTCCCGCACCTGGCGCGCCCGGTTCCATCCCATGTTGCTCAGGAGCCCCGGCAACAGGGAGGTGCGCATCACCGACTGGTCCTCGGTCAGGGGGTTGCGGAGGGCTACCCCGTTGCGACGGGGGTCCCCCTCGGGCATGCGCAGCCGATCCGGGGCGTCGGGCTGGATAAAGCTGTAATTGATGGCCTCCGTGAACCCGAAGCCGGTCATGAGATCCCGGATGCGGTTCCGCAACAGCAAAGAGGCCGAGGGGACCCTGGCTTCCGCCGGCATGAGCGGGGAGGTCGTGGGGATCCGGTTGTATCCGTAGAGTCGGGCCACCTCCTCCATCAGATCCTGGGGCCGGGTCACGTCCACCCGGAACGAGGGCGGGAGGACCGACAGCCGGTCCGGGCCTGCCGGGTCAACGGAAAATCCGATGGATCGGAGCCGCTCCCTCACCGTATCGTCCGTTACTTGGATGCCCAGCAGTTCATTCGTGGCGGAGACGCTCAGGTCGATGCGCTCCGGCCCCACCCGTTTGGGCCGTTCGTCCACGACGCCTTCGATAAGGGTGCCGCCGGCCACGTCCAGGATGAGCTGGGCGGCCCGGTCGATGGCCCGGAGTGTCCCTTCGGGGTCCACGCCCCGTTCGAACCGGTGGGAGGCGTCGGTGGCGAGCCCCAGTTTTTTGGCGGTCTTCCGGATGCTGACCGGGTCGAAATAGGCGCTTTCGAGGAGGACCCGGGTGGTGGTCTCCTGGATTTCGGAATTGAGGCCCCCCATGACCCCGCCTACGGCCACCGGCTTTTCGGCGTCGCAGATCAGGAGCATCCCCTCGTCCAGGGACCGCTCTTTTTCATCCAGGGTCGTGAACCGCTCGCCCGGACTGGCCAGGCGGACGACGATCCGTTCGCCGGCCAGAAAATCGAGGTCGAAGGCGTGGAGGGGCTGACCCGTCTCCATCATGACGAAGTTGGTCACATCCACCACGTTGTTGATGGGTTTCAGCCCGATGGAGAGGAGCCGGTCCCGGAGCCAGTCCGGCGAAGGGCCGATGCGGATCCCTTCGATCAACCGGGCCGCGTACCGGGGGCAGTGGTCCGGGGCCCCGATGGTGACGGCGGTGGCCTCGTGGGCGTTTCCCCGGCCCGGAGGCAGTCCGATGTCGGGTGTGCGCAGGGGGGTCCCCTGGATGGCCGCCACTTCCCGGGCGATGCCGATGAGGCTCAAACAGTCGGGCCGGTTGGGGGTCAGGCCGATCTCGAAGACCGTGTCCGACAGGCCCATGGCCTCGGCCAGGGGCGCGCCGGGCGTCAATCCGGGGTCGAGTGCCATGAGGCCGCTCCGATCGGTTCCCAGCATCAGCTCGCCCCCGCTGCAGAGCATCCCCTCGGAGGTCTCCCCCCGGATGACGCTCTGTTCCATCCGGCCGCCGCCGGGAAGTTCCGTGCCGGGCAGGGCCAGGGGGGAGAGCATCCCTTCGGCGGCATTGGGGGCCCCGCAGACCACCTGGACCCGGCGGTCTCCCAGATCCACCTCGCAGAGGCGGAGCCGGTCTGCATTGGGGTGGGGGGCGACGCGGGCGATGCGGCCGACCCGCACCGCTTGCAGGTAGTCGTACCGGTCCCAGACCGCCTCCACCTCCAGACCCGCCATGGTCAGGGCGTCGGCCAGTTCGGAGGCCGGCATCGTGATGGTCACATAATCCGCCAGCCAGCTGAAGCTCACTCTCATCTTAAAACTGCCTCAAGAACCTGAAATCGTTTTCGAAGAATTTCCGCAGATCGTCGATGCCGTATTTGAGCATGGCGATGCGTTCCACCCCCATGCCGAAGGCGAAACCGGTGTACTCGGTCGTATCGTATCCCACGTTTTCGAATACCGCGGGGTGGACCATGCCCGATCCGAGCACTTCGAGCCATCCGGTCTGGGAACAGACGCGGCACCCTTCGCCCCGGCACATGACGCAGAGAATGTCCACTTCGGCCGAGGGTTCGGTAAAAGGGAAAAAGCTGGGGCGGAACCGGAGGGCCGTATCATCGTCGAACATCTGATGGACAAAGGCCGTGAGCACCCCTTTCAGGTCGCCGAAAGAGATCTTCCGGTCCACCAGCAGCCCCTCTACCTGGTGGAACATGGGGGTGTGGGTCAAATCCGAATCGCACCGGTAGACCTTGCCGGGCGCCACGACGCGGACGGGCGGCGGCTGCCGTTCCATGGTGCGGATCTGGATGGGTGACGTGTGGGTGCGGAGCACCACGTCCTCGGAGACGTAGAAGGTGTCCTGCATGTCCCGGGCCGGGTGGTTTTTGGGGATGTTGAGGGCCTCGAAATTGTAGTAGTCCTTTTCCACCTCCGGCCCTTCCACGATGTCGAATCCCAGCCGGGCAAAGATGTCGCAGATCTCCCCGGAGATCAGGGTGACCGGATGGCGGTGTCCGGGAATCGCCGGCCGTCCCGGCAGGGAGACGTCGATGGCGTCATCCGCTGCGCCGGCCCCTTCGGCGAGCCGCTGGGCCGCCTCCTCAAAGGCGGATTCCAGCCTTTTCTTGACCTGGTTCGCCTCTTTGCCCGCCCGGGGACGTTCTTCGGCCGGCAGCGCGGAGATGTTCCGCAGAAACTGGGTGACCGCCCCTTTCCGCCCCAGGTATCGGACGGAGAGGGCCTTGACCGCGTCCACGGTGTCGGCCGACGCCAGTTCCTGCAACGCCGCCTCTTGTATCGCTTCGATGGATCGATTCACAGGGGCTCCAGTTTTCCTCTCGGCATCGTGAACAACGGCATCACTAGTGGGCGTGCTGGGCGGCCATCCGGGCGATCTGGCTGAACCCCTGGGGGTCCGAAACCGCCAATTCGGCCAGGACTTTGCGGTCCAGATCTACGTTGGCGGATTTAAGACCGTGGATGAACTTGCTGTAGCTCATATCGTTCATCCGGGCCCCCGCATTGATGCGGGCGATCCAGAGCCGGCGGAAATCCCGTTTGCGGGCCTTCCGGTCCCGGTAGGCATACATGAGGGCCTTGTCCACGGCGTCGGCCGCTGTGCGGTACAGCTTGCTCCGTCCGCCGCGGAATCCTTTGGCCAGTTTGAGTACTTTTTTCCGACGTCTTCTCGCTTTGAATCCTCTTTTAACGCGCATGACCTCTTCTCCTTACAACAACAAAAAAATGGTTGGACGACAGCTTCCCGAACCCCTTACGGAACGGGGTTATCCGTTGGGAAGCAGGAGTTTCAGTTCTTTGACATTGGTGCCATCGATGATATGAGGCCGGCGAAGGCGCCGTTTCCGCTTACGGGTCTTCTTCCCCAGGATATGATTGGCATGGGATTTCGCATAGACGAACTTGCCGGATCCCGTTTGCTTGAACCGCTTGGCGGCGGCGCGGTTGGTTTTGATTTTCGGCATGATGGGTGCTCCTTCCATTGGATGAAATCGACAAAAAATAGGTGGCGTGAGCGGTCTCTTCCCTGCGCACACGCCACCTAGCGGCTTTCTGTAACATTTGGGCAGTCCGGAAGACTGCCGCCCCGACAGCGCGTCGACCGCGCCATGGGGGTTGGGTCGGTGGGGTCGGCTATCTCGGCGCCAAGATCATCACCATGGTCCGGCCTTCGAATTTGGGTTTTTGTTCCACAACGGCGATGTCCGATATCTCTTCAGCGATCCGTTCGAGCACTTCAATCCCCAGATCGGTCAACGTGATCTCCCGGCCCCGGAAGATCAGGGTGATCTTGACTTTGTCCTTTTTTTCCAGAAAGCGGCGAATATGGCCAAGCTTGACCTCCAGATCATGGTCACCGGTTTTCGGTCGGACCTTGATCTCCTTCAGCTGGAAGGTGCTCTGCCGTTTCTTGGCCTCTTGCTGCTTTTTGTCCTGCTCGTACTTGTAGCGGCCATAGTCCATGATCTTGCAGACCGGTGGATTCGCGTTGGGGGATACTTCCACCAGATCCAGACCAAAGTCCTTGGCCGCCGAGAGCGCCTTGTCCGTCGGAACGATGCCGATCTGATTGCCGTCCGGGTCGATGACCCTTACTTCTTTTGCCTTTATTTTAAAGTTGATATTGGGTTGATTGCTTTGACGCGCTTTATTTATACCGACCTCCCGAGTGATAGTGGACTGCGGCGGCTCCCCTGCATCGGATATGATGAATGGAACCGCCTGATTATGCCGCTTTTCGACGGCGGTGAGATGTCTCCGAACCAACAATACACGCTGCCCGCAGATCCCCACTGCGAATCTGAACGGACATACCGAACGGTTATAGGCATATAAAACACGCTGGATAAATGCAAGAAAAAAATGCATTGAGAGTTGAGATTTTCTTTTGCCACTGGTATATTTTTTGGGTATGATTTCTTGAATTTACTCGTGGGCCCGTCGCAGCGCGGCCGTCGGGAATATTAGGATGGATCGGAAAAACAGTCATGGGATTGAGTGAACGCCAGCAGGCCCTGTTGCGGAAAATTCCCGGGGTGGACCACCTGCTGGAAAAGATGATGGCAACACCGGGATTCGACGGGGTGCCCCGGAAGGTGCTGGTCCGGTCGGCCCGGGGGGTGATCGACGCGCTCCGCGCATCGATCCTCGACAACGGGGACCGGTTTTCCGACGCCCGGCTGTCCGACACCGCCCTCCTGAATGCGGTGGCGGAACGGGTGGGCCGGGAGATGCGCGCCAACCTGAAGCGGGTGATCAATGCGACCGGCGTGGTGATCCACACCAATCTGGGCCGGTCCCTCCTGCCCCAGGCGGCCATCGATAATGTGGCGGCCCTTTCGGGCCGGTATTCGAATCTCGAGTTCGACCTGGCGGCCGGCCGCCGCGGTTCCCGATACGCGGCGGTGGAGGACATCCTCTGCGAGGTGAGCGGCGCCGAAGCCGGGATGGTCGTCAACAACAACGCCGGCGCCGTTCTGCTCACCCTGGAGACCCTGGCGAGGGGCCGGAAGGTCGTCGTCTCCCGGGGAGAACTCGTGGAGATCGGCGGGTCTTTCCGCATTCCGGACGTGATGGCGCGCAGCGGCGGCGTACTCACGGAGGTGGGAACGACCAACCGGACCCACCTGCGGGATTACGAGGGGGCCATCGACGCGGACACGGCCCTCCTGTTGAAAGTCCACAAGAGCAATTACAGCGTGGTGGGGTTCACCGCCGAGGTCTCCCTGGCCGATCTGGTGGCCCTGGGGACGAAACACGGCGTGCCGGTAATGGAGGATCTCGGCTCCGGCATGTTCATCGATTTTTCCCGATACGGCCTGACAAGGGAGCCCACGGTTCAGGAGGCCGTGGCGACCGGGGCGGACGTGGTGACCTTTTCCGGCGATAAACTGCTGGGGGGGCCCCAGGCCGGGCTCATCGTGGGGAAGCGGCCGGTCCTCGACGCCATCAAGAGAAACCCGATCACCCGGGCCCTCCGCATCGACAAGATGACGCTGGCGGCCCTGGAATCGACCCTCCGTCTCTACCGGGACCCGGAACGGGCCGTGGCCGCCATCCCGACCCTGCGGGCGCTGACGCTGGCGGAACCCGAATTGCAGCAGCGGGCCGGGGCATTGGCCGAGAGCTTGACTGGTATCGGCGATGCCCGGCTCACCGTGACCCGCCTCGACCTGACCTCCCGGGTGGGCGGCGGTTCTCTGCCCCAGCAGGCGCTGCCCAGCCCGTGTGTCGGCGTTCAGATCGCCGGAATGTCCGCCAATGATGTCGAGGCGGCCATGCGCGTTCATGACCCGCCCATCATCGGCCGGATCGAGGCGGACCGCTTCATCATGGACCCCCGTACCCTCCAGGAAGAGGAGACCCCCATGATCCGGGGCGCCTTTCGGCGGATCCTGGAGAGGGCCTGACATGCCGGAGACACAATCCCCCTCGGTGGGAAACCGATTGTCGGCCCGGGAGTTTCTGCTGTCCCGGATGATGCCCGACGACTCCCCCGGAACGGCGGCGCAAAAATCATCGGTCGGGCTGATGGCGTTTTATCGGGAATATCCCCATGTGCTCATGGGCGGTGCCTTTGCCGATGGGCTGCGGACCCGAATGGAACAGATAGACCGGTTCGCCCTGCTGGCGGTCCGCATCGACCGATTGACCCCGAAAAAAGGGGTTTCCAGCGAGCGATACGCCGCCGAACTCCTTCTGGACGTGGCCTGGGCCATTGATGCCTGCTGCCGGGAAGTGAAAGGGCTTTGGGGACTGTTGGATCGACGGAATTTCGGATCGTTTCTCCCCGACCGGGGCGCCGGCGGCGGCCGGGAGCTGGCGACCCGGATCCAGGAGAAGTTGGCGGGCCTCCGGCAAGAGACGGTCAGCATCGGCATCGCGGTTCACCCTCTGGCCCATTTCCACCGCAGGGATATCTTCCAGAATGTCCAGAAAGCCCTCCGCCATGCCCGGATACTCGGCCCCGGCGGCATGGCTGTCTTCGATGCGGTCAGCCTCAACATCAGCGGGGATCGGTGCTATGACGACGGGGATATCCAGGGGGCTGTCGCGGAATTTCAAACCGCCCTGTCTTTGGATTCCGGAAACCTCAACGTCCGGAACAGTCTCGGCGTCTGTTACGGCCACCTGAACCGGTTCGATGAGGCCCTGGCGGTGTTCCGGGAAGCCCTGGTTCTGGACCCCAAGGAGCCCATGACCTTTTACAATGCCGGACGGGTCTGCCTGATGCGGCAGGATCGCCGACGGGCCCTGCGCTATCTGTTACAGGCCGACGCCCTCAACGACGGGTTTTTCGAAGCGGCCCTGCAGATCGGGCGCCTCTACCTGGAGGCCGGCGAAACCGAAAAGGGCCGCCCTTTCCTGGAAAAGGCCGCTCGCATCCGGCCGGCGCCCGGTGTGGTCCATCGGTATTTGGGGGACTGTTACCGCCGGTCCGGCCTTTTCAAAGAGGCGCTCCGGGCCTATAAAAAGGCGCTCAAACACAATCCCGCCGATGCCACGGCGCTCTCGGCCATCGGCCATCTTTTCGATGTCATGGGAGAGAGCCTGGATATCGCCGTCCTGATCTGCGAGAACAGCGTGGAGATCGCGCCGGACAGCGGGGTGTGCCGCTACCGGCTGGGCCGGCTCTACCTGAAACAGCACCGGCCGGATGACGCCCTGCAGGAGTTTCTGCTGGCATCGGAATCCGGGTACGATGTCACCCCCTATATCGAGCGCATCCATCGGCGCGGAACCGCAAAGGCCGGTTGACATGCAGCATCTGGAGCGATGGGTCCTGTCGGCGCTGGAAGAAAGCGTCCGGGTCAAAACCGAGGCCGTCCGGGAGAACCTCCACCGGATCATCGGGGCGGCGGAGACCATCGCCGACCGTCTGAACACTGGCCACAAACTGCTCATTTTCGGCAACGGCGGCAGTGCCGCCGACGCCCAGCACATCGCGGCGGAATTCGTCAACCGATTCCGGATCGACCGCCCGCCCCTGGCGGCCATCGCCCTGACCACCGACAGCTCCATCCTCACCAGCATCGGGAACGACGACAGCTTCGACGCCATTTTCGCCAAACAGGTCCGGGCCCTGGGACGCGCGGGAGACGTGGCCCTGGGGCTCAGCACCAGTGGAAACTCCCCCAATGTCGTGTCCGCCATTAAGGTAGCCCGGGAAATGGCGCTGTTTACGGTGGGGTTGACCGGACGGGGAGGGCACCTGGCGGCGCACAGCGATTTGGTGCTGTCGGTGGCCGCCGACAGCACGGCCCGGATCCAGGAGACCCATATCACCATGGGCCATCTGATCTGCGATCTGGTGGACCGCCTCCTTTTTTCCGACCGGTTCGGCGGCCCCGGCGACCCAACCTCCGCTTGATTTTCTCGGTCATCATGACTACAGTAGACGCGGTTTGCCCATGGGCATCGCGGGCCGGCGCACCGTCGTACGCCGGTTCAGGCCCATGCGCATCGTGTGGATCGATCCGTTTTCCGGAAAGGACAGGAGACAGACCATGCCGATTTATGAATATCATTGTGACACATGCGGCTGCGATTTCGAGTGCCTGATGATGGGCGCGGACAAGGCCGAATGCCCCTTCTGCAAGGGGAGTGATGTCAACCGCCTGATGTCCGCCTGCGGCTTTGTCAGCAAGGGGGCCGGTGGCGAAACGGTGAGCCGATCCGCGGCCGATGCCGGCTGCGGCGGGTGCGCGGCGACGAGTTGCGCGAGCTGCGGCCACTGATGAAGGATCTCGTCAGAATCGGGACCCGGGGCAGCAAACTGGCCCTGTGGCAAGCCGAATGGGTCAAAGCGGCGCTGGAAAAAACGGCCCCCGGCATTCGGGTGGAGCTGCTGGTGATCAAGACCAAAGGCGACAAGATCCAGGATGTGCCCCTGGCCAAAGTGGGCGGCAAGGGGTTGTTCGTCAAGGAGATCGAGGAAGCCATCCTGGATGGCCGGGCGGATCTCGCCGTCCACAGCATGAAGGACATGCCGGCGGAGATCCCGGAAGGACTGGGCATCGGCGCCGTTCCGCTTCGGGAGGACCCCCATGATGTGCTGATCTCCGGCACCGGCGATCCCCTGGAGGGATTGCCCCCGGGCGCCCGGGTCGGCACCAGCAGCCTGCGGCGGGTGGCCCAACTGCGCCATGCGCGGCCGGATCTGACGGTGCAGCCGCTGCGGGGAAACCTGGACACCCGCATGCGGAAACTGGATGAGGGCCAGTTCGACGCCATCGTGCTGGCGGCCGCCGGCGTCAAGCGGATGGAGATGGCCCACCGGATCTCCCAGGTCCTGGGGGCGGAGACTGTGCTGCCGGCGGTGGGGCAGGGGGCCCTCTGCATCGAGACCCGGGTGTCCGATCCGCGTATCGGTCCCCTGGTGGCCTCCCTGGATCACCGGGAAACCCGCACCGTGGTGAGCGCCGAGCGGGCCTTTCTGCACAAACTGGAGGGCGGCTGCCAGGTGCCCATTGCGGCCCATGGCGTGCTGGACGGGGATCGGTTCACGCTGACCGGGCTCGTGGCGGAACTGGACGGGTCTGTGATGATCCGCGAAACCCTGTCCGGGGCGGCGTCCGGGGCGGCGGACATGGGCCTCCGGCTGGCCGGTCACCTCCTCGACCGGGGCGCGGGAGAGATCCTGGAACGGCTCAAGGCGGAAGCGAATGACAACTGATCTCGGTAAGGTCTATCTGGTGGGGGCCGGCCCCGGCGATCCGGGGCTGATCACGGTCAAGGGGCGGGACTGTATCGCGGCCGCCGATGTGATCATCTACGACTACCTGGCGGCACCGGTCCTGCTGAACGCGGCCCGGGAAGGGGCGGAACGGATCTACGTGGGGAAAAAAGGGGGCGATCACACCCTCTCCCAGGACGGGATCAACGATCTCATCGTGGAAAAGGCCCGGTCCGGCCGGGTGGTGGCCCGCCTCAAGGGCGGGGACCCCTTTATCTTCGGACGGGGCGGTGAAGAGGCCGAAATCCTGCGGGAACACGGCATCCCCTTCGAGATCGTGCCCGGCGTCACCTCGGCCATCGCGGCCCCGGCCTATGCCGGCATCCCCCTGACCCACCGGGCGTTCACCTCGACCCTGGCCTTTGTGACCGGCCACGAAGACCCCGAAAAGGAGACCTCCGGCATCGACTGGGCCGCCCTGGCCCGGGGGGTCGGGACGCTGGTCTTTTTCATGGGCGTCAAGAACCTGCCCCGGATCCGGACCCGTCTGATGGAAAATGGCATGGACCCGACCACCCCGGCGGCCGTGGTTCGATGGGGGACCACCTCCCGGCAGGAGACGGTCACCGGCACGCTCTCCGACATCGCCGAACAGGTGGAAGCGGCCGGCATCAAGGCCCCGGCCATCATTGTGGTCGGGGAAGTGGTGCGGCTCCGCCAGACCCTCGGATGGTTCGAAGACCGGCCCCTGCTGGGCCGACAGGTGGTGGTGACCCGGGCCCGGCACCAGGCCAGCGACCTGGTGATCCGGCTCACCGACCTGGGCGCCGACTGCCTGGAATGCCCCACCATTCAGGTGGTGCCGCCGGACCGCTGGGACCCCGTGGACCGGGCCATCGATCACCTGGCCGATTACCACTGGATCGTTTTCACCAGCGTCAACGGGGTGCGGTTCTTTTTCCGGCGGCTCCATGAAAACGGGCGGGATGTCCGGGCCCTCCATACGTTAAAGACCGCGGTCATCGGTCCGGCCACCCGGGACCGGCTGGCCCGGGAGGGGCTCGGCAGCGACATCGTCCCCGACAGCTTCCGGGCCGAATCCGTGGCCGCGGCCTTTGCCAAAGAGCCCATGACGGGCCGGCGGGTCCTGTTGCCCCGGGCCGGGGAAGCCCGCCCCGTGCTTCCCCAAGCGTTGCGGGAGATGGGGGCGACGGTGGATGAGGTAACGGCCTATGTGACCCGCCAGGACCGGACCAACGCCGACACCCTGGTCACCCAGCTCAGGGCCGGGCGGGTGGCCGCGGTCACCTTCACGAGTTCCTCCACCGTGAAAAATTTCAAGGCCCTGCTCCCGGCGGACGAGGAAATGGAGGGGCTCATGGCCGGTGTCGTGGTGGCCAGTATCGGCCCCATCACATCGGAGACGGCCCGGGACCTGGGCTTCACGGTCCACATCGAGGCCGACACCTACACCATTCCGGGACTGTGCGAGGCCATCGCCCGCCATTTCCAGGGGTAACGACGGCCCCGGCGGCCGGTCTCTACATCCATGTCCCGTTCTGCCGGCGGAAGTGCCCCTACTGTGATTTCTATTCCGTCGACGACCGGACGCAGATTCCGGCGTATCTGACGGCCCTGATCGCCGAGATGGCGTGCCACCGGGACATCGGCGGCCCCTTCGATACCCTCTATTTCGGGGGGGGCACCCCCTCGGTCCTGACCCCCGGTCAGGTGGGCCGGATCATCGACGCGGCCGG
>CAYPCE010000056.1:0-19131 GCA_964409085.1 uncultured Desulfobacteraceae bacterium
GCTGCGGCAACCCTTCTTTTCTACTTTTTCAGGAAGGGTTTGTCAAGATGTTTTTAAAAATATTCTATCGAAGCTGTTCCTGGAGACCCGGCTCGACCCCCTGCACTTTTTACGTAATACGTTCTGGCGGATTCTGTCAAGAATTAATTTTCAACGATGAGTTTATGAAAACGTTTTTTCCCGGCCCGCAACAGAATTTCCCCGTTCTCAGCCGCATCTTCATACAGAATCTCCTCAGCGGCATCGACACGATGACCATTGATATATCCTCCCCCTTGGGATATCAGTCGCCTAGCGGCACCGCCGGAGGTTGCCAGCCCTGCCTCATGAAACAGCTTGAAAGCCGGGACCCCCTCCTTGAGGCGCACGCGGGTCAAAAGAGAGCTGGGCACCGAAGCATCCTTGCTGCCACTCGTTCCTCTGGGAATATGGCTGCTCGGCATTATTTCGGAAGGCACCTCCCGGGCACCGAACACCGCTGCCGCCGCCTGGTGGGCATCAATGGCCGCATCCCTCCCATGGGCTAGAGCGGTTGCTTCAAAAGCCAGTATGGATTTAGCCGCGTTGAGGTCCACATCCGTCAACTTCTCCGTATCGTGAATCTCCTCCATTGGCAGGAACGTGAAAAGAGATAGGAACCGAGAGACATCCCGGTCATCCGAATTGATCCAGTACTGGTAATAATCATACGCACTGGTCTTCTTCGGATCCAGCCAAACGGCGCCTTCCGCTGTTTTACCCATCTTGGCCCCACTACTGGTGGTGATGAGCGGAAAGGTCAACCCGAATGCCGGCCGTTGGCGCATTCTTCTGAGGAGATCGATACCGGCCACGATGTTTCCCCACTGATCACTGCCCCCCATCTGCAGCTGACAGCCGTACGTATCGGATAAAACGAGGAAATCATAAGCTT
This sequence comes from uncultured Desulfobacteraceae bacterium, assembly GCA_964409085.1. Classification (GTDB taxonomy): domain Bacteria; phylum Desulfobacterota; class Desulfobacteria; order Desulfobacterales; family JAABSP01; genus JAABTD01. Next base: position 914 of record CAYPCE010000056.1, read on the forward strand.
GCAGCACCATGTAATTGAATTCAATAAAGCTCAATCCCTCCTCAGAGTCCAGCCGCATCCGATAACTTTCCGCCTTTATCATTCGATTGACACTGAAATATCGTCCTATATCCCTGAGAAACGGAATATACGCCAATCCTTCCAGCCATTCGGCGTTATTGAGGAGAAGGGCTTTCCCGTCCGAAAAATCGAGGAAGCGGGAAAGCTGCTTTTTAATCCCTGCGACGTTCTCTTCTATGGCTTCCCGGGTCAGCATTTGTCGCATCTCGGTCTTCCCGGAGGGGTCGCCGACCAAGCCCGTCCCTCCGCCCACCAAGGCGATGGGGCGATGGCCTGCCCGTTGCATGTGCGCCAACGCCATGATGGGAATGAGGCTGCCGATATGAAGGCTGGAGGCCGTCGGATCGAATCCAATATAGCAGGTGACGTGACCTTTATTGATATAAGAATCCAATTCCGCTTCATGAGTGGTTTGCTCGACAAAGCCCCGTTGTCGTAAGACCTTGATTGTATTCTCCATCGATTGATATCCTTCTATTTATTGGCGTATTCCACCGCTCGGGTTTCCCGTATCACCATCACCTTGATCTGCCCTGGAAATGTGAGGGACTCTTCGATTTTCTTTGCGATATCCTTGCTCAGCAGCGTTGCTTCCTCATCGCTGATGATCCCGCTGTCGACCAGTATCCGCATCTCCCGGCCCGCCTGAATGGCATAGGAGCTACTGACCCCCTTAAAGGAATTCGCAATCTTCTCCAGGTCCTCAAGCCGCTTGATATAATTTTCTAGAAGTTCCTTCCTGGCACCAGGCCGCGCCCCCGACAAGCCATCAGCCGCCTGCACGAGAAAATCATACACGGAAGAAGGGGGGGTATCTTCGTGGTGGGCCGCAATCGCTTGGACGACTTTTCCGGATTCACCATGTTTTTTGGCCAGTTTCGAGCCGATCATGGCATGGGGGCCTTCCACTTCGTGATCGATGGCCTTGCCGATATCATGGAGAAGCCCCATGCGCTTGGCCAGCTTCTGGTTTAATCCCAGTTCTGCGGCCATGATACCCGATAGAAATCCCACTTCAACGGAATGCTGAAGAACATTTTGGGCGTAACTGGTGCGAAATTTCAACCGACCGATGTATTTGATCAGCTCGCTGTGGATGCCATGGACTCCTAGGTCAAAAGCAGCCTGCTCCCCTGCCTCTTTGATGACCACATCCACTTCATGACCGACCTTTTTGACGACATCTTCAATCCGGGCGGGGTGGATCCGTCCATCGGATATCAATCGCATCAGGGAGAGACGGGCCACCTCTCTCCGAACGGGATTGAAACCGGACAGGATGACCGCTTCCGGCGTGTCGTCAATGATCAGATCGATCCCGGTGGAGGCCTCAAGCGCTCGGATATTCCGCCCTTCCCGGCCGATAATCCGTCCTTTCATCTCATCATTCGGCAACTGGACCACCGACACCGTGCGCTCTGCGACGAAATCCCCCGCATACCGCTGGATGGCGGTGGCAATGACCTTCTTCGCCCGCTTGTCGGCTTCTTCCTTGGCCTCATTTTCGATGCGCTTAATCAGTTTGGCGCCCTCATAGCGGGCTTCATTTTCAATGGCCCGGATCAACAACTCTTTGGCCTGTTCGGCGGTAAGCCCTGAAATTTTCTCAAGCTGTTGCTTTTGCTCCTCAATCAATTCACTATACTTGAGTTCCGACTGCTCGACCTCCGCCTCTCGTTTGGATAGCTTTTTCTCCTCTCTGGTTAATTCCCGCTCTTTTCGCTCTGCCTGCTCCATCTTACGATCCAGGTTTTCTTCTTTCTGGATCAGGCGGCGCTCTTCTTTCTTCAGTTCATTTCGGGTTTCCCGGGTTTCGGCGTCGAATTCGCTTTTCATTTTGAAAAGCTTGTCCTTTGCCTCCAGTTTCGCTTCCTTTAGAAGGGTCTCCGACCGGCGTTTGGCATCTTCAACAACCCGATGCGCTTCTTCTTCTGCGGCCCTCGCTTTTTCGGAGGATAGTTTCCCTTTCATCCAATACGCAACGGCGAACCCGACGCCGATACCGATGATTCCAATGATCACACTATATTCATTCATACCGTTTTCTCCCCATCCTTAAAGCCAATAGACGAATGTCGCAATGGTCCGAATGCCGCCTCGATCCCGGAGGTTTCAGGGTGGGACCCTTCCTGGCGGCATCGATAAAAAGAGCTGAAATGGTATCATTTGGTACTTTTCCCATTCCTCCAAAACGAAGGAATGGGTGCCCGCTTTTCGGCAGGCATCGGATGAGGCAGGGTGATGAATTGCGATGAAAAGCAAAAAGGCAAGACCGGCCGTTTTTCTCGTCAATGAGAGGATCGGCTGGTCATTGCTGAGGGGAGGATCGGTCGGTATCCAAAGAAAAGAGGGAAATCCCCCACCCTTGTGCCGTGTTGGTAAGGTCTTTGAACCGAAAGTTCAAAGTGGGCGCCTTATCGCTTCTTTAGGCTTTTCTGTTCGAGCAGAACTTGCACACCAAAGCGAGGAAAGGCCCCCTGAGATGTAAGCGTTGGGACAAAGAACATCTTCCAATCACGAACACGGCAGGGGATACAGGAAAAAATACCGTTCTGTTTTGTTTCCACTATCTGAATGGCTGATCAGCCCTGTAGCTGATCACCGCCACTCGTCCTGGAAGGTCAAGTTTTGCAAGCACTGGGACCGGATGGTTATATTGTGACTCTCATCGTCAGGACTACCGGGCCTCCTCTGTTTGCCGTAGGCAAATTGGCGTTCGGCTTATCGAGACGCGCGGCTTTCCGCATCCAGACATGCTTGGGGGTATCGGGCGTTGATTTACCCGTCGTTGATTATCGGTTTTCCAGCCCATCAAGATATCGTTGAACGCCCATTTCCCCCCTTTTGATGGGGCATGCTCGCCAACCCCCCATCGGATCCTTACTGATTCCATTCATCACGGTCAGTCAGCGTTGGTTCCAGGCGATTTCTCTATTTTGTTTGAATACCGGTTGATCGGTTCGATCTCCCCGGTCTATTTATCCAGCGGCTGTATACCTGAGGTCCTATTCCATCACCATCCTCCGTCACCGTAGTGATGACTGCGGAGGCTTTCTCTTCTCGGACGGATGGAAGACGTGTCCGGCATTCAGGCATTACCTCATCCGCGTGAGGATAATATAGTCTGTTACCGCCCCTTTCGTCAAGCGCTTTTCCCCCTGGCGCCCATGAGGATGCTGACCTTTTGAAGGTCCTCCTGGGTATTGATCCCGATAAACTCTTCGAAATGGCTGGAGATCAAGGCACCGACTTCTTTTCCCTTCTCGTGTCCAATCCGAACGATGTCCGTCAGATAGAGTTCTCCCTGCTGGTTATCTCTGTCGAGGAGTGTGAGCGCGTCCGATAGAAACGACTTCCGAACACAGTAGATTCCCGTGTTGACGGTACGAATGGTCTTTTCTGTGTCTGTGGCGTCGGCCTGCTCCACGATGCGGTGTACGGTCCCATTCTCATCGAAAACCACCCGTCCATAGCCGCTCGGCTCCTCCATATCCACCGTCAGTAAGGAAACATCCCTTCTTTTGGCGGTATGATCCTCCACCAGCCACCGGATCGTTTCGTACCGAATCATCGGGACATCTCCGCAGAGGATCAGGACGTGTTCGGTCTGTCCGGGTATAGAGGGCAGCGCACACTGGACCGCGTGCCCGGTTCCCAATTGCTCCCTTTGCAGGGCAAAACTGGCTCTGTAAAACGGACTTACAGCCTCCCTAACCCGATCCGCCTGATTCCCGATAACCACCACCACATTGTCACCGGCAATCCGCTCAGCGGCTTCGAGAACATACAGGATCATCGGTCGGCCAAGGATTTCATGAAGCACTTTGGCCCGACTCGATTTCATCCGAGTTCCCAACCCGGCGGCCAAAATGACGACAGCGGTATGATGGATCATGAGTGGTTTCCTGTAGTCGATGATTCCAATGAAAAAGGGGCATACCATCATCGAACATGGCGTGCCCCTTTGGCTCCGTGTATCAGGACGGAAAAACTTTATTTGCTGGCTTCCAGTAATTTCAGCCGGTGCATGGCCCTTTCCAGTGCCGCTTTGGCTCTGGCAAAATCGATTTCATCCTGCTTTTTCGCCAATCGCTTCTGAGCGCGCTCCAAGGCGGAACGGGCGCGCTCGATATCGATATCGCTCCGGCGTTCGGCAGATTCAGCGAGGACCGTCACTTTGTTGGGCAGGGCTTCTGCAAACCCGCCGTTCACAAAAATGATTCGTTCTCGTCCACCCGCGTCTTTATACCGCAGGGTACCCATCTTCAGGGTCGTCAAAAAAGGTGTGTGGCCGATGAGAACGCCAAATTCACCGAGGGAACCCGGCGCAACGACAATCTGAGCTTCTTCGTCCACCACGGATTTCTCCGGGGTGACGACCTCCAATCGTATGTTTCCAGCCATAGTGTGCCCTCGTTCGGTTATTTTTCTTCCGCCATGCTCTTGGCTTTTTCAACGGCTTCTTCAATGCCCCCAACCATATAGAACGCCCGCTCGGGAAGCTCGTCATGCTTGCCGTCGACGATTTCCTTGAACCCTCTGATGGTGTCGTCGATCTTCACGTATTTTCCGGACATGCCGGTGAAGGTCTCGGCAACGTGGAACGGCTGGGAGAGGAAACGTTGAATGCGTCTTGCCCGGGCCACGGTCACCTTGTCTTCGTCGGAAAGCTCTTCCATACCCAGAATGGCGATGATGTCCTGGAGTTCTTTGTACTTCTGTAGGATCCGCTGAACCTGTCGGGCGACGGAGTAGTGCTCCTCGCCGATAAAATTGGCGTCCAAGATCCGGGAAGTGGAGTCAAGGGGGTCCACAGCCGGATAAATGCCCAGCTCCGCGATCTGACGGGAAAGCACCACGGTGCCGTCCAAGTGCGCGAAGGTGGTGGCCGGCGCGGGGTCGGTCAGGTCGTCCGCCGGCACATACACGCACTGGACCGCGGTAATGGAGCCCTTGTCGGTGGAGGTGATCCGCTCCTGGAGTTCACCAAGGTCGACCGCAAGCGTCGGCTGGTAACCCACTGCGGAGGGCATGCGGCCCAGCAGGGAGGAAACCTCCTGGCCCGCCTGGGTGAACCGGAAAATGTTGTCGATGAAGATCAGCACGTCCTGGCCTTCTTCATCCCGGTAATATTCCGCGGCGGTCAGCGCCGACAGGGCCACGCGGGCGCGGGCGCCCGGCGGTTCGGTCATCTGACCGTAGATCAGGGCCGCCTTGGGCAGAACGCCGGACTCTTTCATCTCGTGATAAAGGTCGTTGCCTTCCCGGGTCCGCTCGCCCACGCCGGCGAACACGGAGATGCCGCCGTGCTGCATGGCGATGTTGTGGACCATCTCCATCATGATAACGGTCTTGCCGACGCCGGCCCCGCCGAACATCCCCATTTTGCCGCCCCGGGGAAAGGGAACCAGCAGGTCGATCACCTTGACGCCGGTTTCCAGAACCCGGACCGTGGTATCCTGCTCAGTGAATTTGGGCGCCTCGCGGTGAATGGGCATCATCTTTTCCTGGCTCACCGGTCCCAGTCCGTCCACCGGCCGCCCCACGACGTTGAGCACCCGGCCGAGCCCCGCTTCGCCCACCGGCATCATGATGGGGCTGCCGGTATCCTTGACCGGGGCGCCCCGCACCAAGCCGTCGGTAACGTCCATGGCGATGGTCCGGACCACGTTGTCGCCCAAATGCTGCGCCACTTCGACGACAAGGTTGTCCTCTTCATCGCTGATGGCGGGGTTGCTGATCAATAGCGCCGTAAGGATCGTCGGCAGCTTGCCCTGTTCAAATTCAACGTCCACGACAGGCCCCAGGACCTGCGTAATTCTTCCTATATTCTCAGCCATTTAAAGACCTCCTGTAAACTTTCGTGCAGTCAATTGTTTCGCTAGCCCTTCAGCGCTTCGGCGCCGCCGACGATGTCCATCAGTTCCCCGGTAATGGCGGCCTGACGGGCTTTGTTGTAGATCATGGTCAGATTTTCAATCATATCGTCGCAGGCCTTGGTGGCGTTGTCCATCGCGGTCATCCGCGCGGCGTGTTCGCTGGTGGACGTCTCCAGCAATGCGCTGAAGATCTGGACGTAAACGTTCCGGGGCAGCATTTCATCGAGCAGTTCATCCGCCGACGGCTCGGTGATGTGTTCGGCCAGGTAGGGTTCGTTCTCATCCTTGGGCGCGTCCTCCTCGGCTTCAATGGGCGGGATGGGCAATAACTGTTCGATCATTGGAATCTGCCTCGCCATTCCCTGGAACTCGGAATAGATGACGTAAACCTCGTCATATTCCCCGTTCAGAAACGCCCGGATCAGCTTCAGACCCGCATTGGACGCCACATTGAATTCGAATTTGCCCCCGACCACCCCCAGGTACTCGTCGGCGATGGTCACCTTGTTCTTTCGGCACCAGTCGCGACCCTTCTTCCCGAAAGCGGTGAAGGAAACATCGACGCCGCGGTCCTTTTGATCGGCGACGAAAGCTTTGGCCTTCTGGTTGAGGTTGCTGTTGAATCCGCCGCACAACCCCCTGTCGGAAGTGCAAAGGATCATATGCACCTTTTTCACCTCGTCCCGGGGCATTAACAGCGGACTCGCCTCCTCGCCGGCTTTTTCCGACAGGCTGCCAAGGACCTCGGCGAACTTTCGGGCATAAGGACGAAACGCTTCCATTCTCCCCTGGGCGCCGCGGAGACGGGATGCGGCGACCATGTTCATGGCCTTGGTGATCTGCTTCGTCTTCTTGACCGCGTTGATCTTTGTCTTGACATCTTTTAATGTCGCCATACGAATCAGCCCTTTTACTTAATGGTGTCCTTGAATTCCTCGTCGTATTCCTTCAGCGCCTGGAGCATCTGGTTTTCCAGATCGTCGTCAATCGCCTCTTTCTCGGCCAGGGTTTGGAATACCTGGGGGTGGCGTTCTTCGATGAAGGAATAAAGACCGGACTCGAATTTATCCAGGGCGTCAATGGGATATTTATCCAGGAACCCCCTGGCGCCGGCGAACAGGATCGTCACCTGCTTTTCCATGGGCAGGGGCTGATACTGGGGCTGCTTCAGGATTTCCACCAGCCGGGCGCCCCGGGTCAACTGCTGCTGCGTCGACTTGTCGAGGTCGGAGCCGAAGGCCGCGAAGGCCTCGAGTTCCCGGTACTGGGCCAAATCGAGCCGCAGGGTGCCGGCCACCTGCTTCATGGCCTTGACCTGAGCGGCGCCGCCGACCCGGGAAACGGAAAGGCCGACGTTGATGGCGGGCCGGACGCCCGCGAAAAAGAGGCTGGGCTCCAGGTAGATCTGCCCGTCGGTAATGGAGATCACGTTGGTGGGGATGTAGGCGGAAACGTCGCCGGCCTGGGTCTCGATGATGGGCAGGGCGGTCAAAGAGCCGGCGCCGAGTTCGTCGTTCAGTTTGGCGGAACGCTCCAGAAGCCGGGAGTGGTTGTAGAAAATATCGCCGGGGTAGGCTTCGCGTCCCGGCGGACGCCGCAGCAACAGCGACACCTGCCGATAGGCGGCGGCCTGTTTGGAAAGGTCGTCGTAAACGATCAGGGCGTGTTTGCCGTTGTCGCGGTAATATTCGCCCATGGCGCATCCGGCATAAGGGGCGATGTACTGGAGGGTCGCCGGGTCGGAGGCGCAGGCGGAAACCACCGTGGTGTACTCCATGGCGCCGTGCTTCTCCAGAACGGAGACCACCTGGGCCACGGTCGATTTTTTCTGTCCGCAGGCCACGTAGATGCAATAGACGTCGGTGTTTTTCTGGGCGAGGATGGCGTCGATGGCGCAGGCCGTCTTCCCGATCTGACGGTCGCCGATGATCAGCTCCCGCTGCCCTTTTCCGACGGGGGTCATGGCGTCGATGGCCTTGAGCCCGGTGTAGCAGGGCTCGTGAACGCTCTTCCGGGCGATGACGCCGGGCGCGACCATTTCCACGCGCCGGGATTCCTTGGCGTCGATGGCGCCCTTGCCGTCCACGGGTTCGCCCACCGCCGTCACGACGCGGCCGAGCACCTCATCCCCCACGGGCACCTCCGCGATGCGGCCGGTCCGTTTAACGATGTCGCCCTCTTTAATATGGATGTCTTCCCCCATAATGGCGACGCCCACGTTGTCCTCTTCGAGGTTCAGGGCCAGGCCGAGGATGCCGCCTGGGAACTCCACCAGCTCGAGGGCCATGGCCTTCTCAAGCCCGTAGACCCGGGCGATGCCGTCGCCGACGGACAGGACCACGCCGGTTTCGCTGAGTTCGACCTTCTTGTCGTAATCCGCAATCTGATCTTTAATTATCTGACTGATTTCTTCCGCTCTTAGTTCCATTAGACACTCTCACCCCTTTTTAAAGATTCTCTCATATTGAGCAATTGCGTTTTAACGCTGCCATCCAATACAAGGTCCCCTATCCGCGTCACGATGCCGCCGATGAGCGACGGATCCTGTTTCACCTCAAGATGGACTTCCTTGCCGGTCCGCTTCGCCAGCGCTTCGCGGATCTTGTCCACCGTTTCATCCGGCAATTCCGTGGCCGAGACCAGATCGGCCCGGGCGATGCCCTTGAGGTCGTCCGCCAGCATCTGGTAGAATTCATTGATGCTGTCCAAAAACCCGATCCGGTTCTTGTCGAAAAGCAGCAGGAGAAAGGCTCTCATGACGTCGGACAGCTCCAGCTTTTCGACGACCGACTGCAACACCCGTTTCCGGCTCGCCGTGTCGTAGAGCGGATTGGTGATCGCCGCCTCCAGCGCTTTTTCTCCGGAGACGAGGGTTGCGAGCCCCTCGAGTTCTTCCCGATACGTCTCCGCCTGACCGTCTTCTTTCCCGATCAGCAGAAGTGCTTTGGCATAACGCCTTGCGATTGCGAAATTCTTCATTACGCTACCACCTTCTCTAAGTATTCATCCACCAGTCGTTCCTGATCATCGTCGGTGATTCTCTGCCGAATAATCTCTTCTGCTTTGGCGATGGCTTTTTCAAGCACCTCTTCCTGCAGTCTCTTCTTGGCCTGGGCGAATTCGTGTTCAATGTTCCGCTTGGCCTGTTCCTCCAGCTTGTCGGCCGCGGATTCCGCTTCTTTAATGATCCGCTCTTTGGCCTCTTTTCCCTGCTGGATGTACTCCTCGACGATCTTTTTGGCTTCGTCGTCCAGGTTGGCGATCTTCGCCTCGTATTCGGCCAGCGCTTTCTCCGCTTCCCGCTTCTTGTTCTCCAGATCCGCCAGTTGCTCCCGAATTCCCTGGACCCGGGAACTGAGCGCCTGGGAGACCGGTTTGCGGAGAAGGAAAAACAGCGCAATGGCCAGCACGGCGAAGTTCATCACCCGGTAGGTGTCGGTGGCGACCCAGCCCTTTGGTGCGGCCTCGCCGTGGCCGCCGCCCTCCGTGGACGCCAGCGCAACGGATGCGCCGATCAGGAGCAGCGAGACGAGGCAGAGCAACAGCCCTTTTCGAACCCTCCTCCATCCGGCGTTGCGGTGATCCTCCTCAGATCGAATTGCCTGCATCAGACTCATTAAACAGCCCTCCCCAGAATTTTTTGACCAATATCACTTGCAAAGGCATCGACCTCCTTCATCAAGGAGTCTCTGACCTCTTGAGCCTCTGTGGCGATCTTCTCTTTCACCTGGGCCAACTCCGCCTGGGCCTTCTCGTTGATCTTCCCGACAATCTCTTTTTCCTCGGCCTCCGCCTCCTTGATCAGGGACTCCTTTTCCCGGAGTCCTTTGGAACGGGCCTCTTTGATTCCTTTGGAGAACGCCTCATCTTTTTCTTTCATCCGGGAATTGGCGGCCTCGATGTTGTTTTCGAGCCCCGAGACTTTCTCCCTGCGCTGCAGCAAGATGTTACGTATCGGCCGATAGAGCACAATGTTCAGAATCCATATAAGCACAAGAAAGTTGATGATCTGAATGAAAACCGACCCATCGATGCTGACCATAGTCCTTCCTCCAAATAAATTCAGTTGGTTAGATCCAGACGAAATCGCTGCTTCACGTGACCTTGCTCATAATTTTGGCGTATGTAACATCAGCCTCAATAATTTGTCAAAGGTTTTTTGAAAATTGTTGGTCGTTTGCGATCTCCCCTTCGGCGTTTTGTATTTCGGGAGAATCCGGGATCTTTTCGGTTTTCGCCTCCGCCCTTCTCATCCCGCAGTTGCCGTTGAAGACCGCCCCTGGATCAATGGAGATGATGGGCGAGTACATCTCGCCGGTCACGCAGGCCGATCCCGTCACATCGATGTTGGTTTTGGCCTCTACTACCCCGGTCAACGATCCTTTGATGATGGCGCTGTCCACAGAGACCTCCGCATCGACCCTGGCGGATTCCCCGACAATCAGCGTGCCATCTTCGCTTTTGATGTCGCCTTTGATGGTCCCTTCCAGATGCAGCACGCCCCGAAACCCCACCGCCCCTTCGATAACCGCATCGGCGCCGATAAGGGTCGTTATCGCCCCGAGTTTCTTTTTCTTTCCGGCTTTTTGTTTCCTCATCCGATGACCTGCCCTTCTTTGGTGATAAACCGCCTCGTGCTGACGTTCAACAAGAGTCCGATGCAGATAATGATCGCTATGATGGACGAACCGCCGTAGGAAATAAACGGCAGCGGCATCCCCACCACCGGCATCAACCCCATGATCATGCCGATATTGATCACCACCTGCCAGAAAATCATCGCCGTGGCACCGACCGAAAGGATCGCCCCAAAAGCGTCCCGGCACTCATGGGCGATCCGAAGGCCCCAGATGATCACCGTCATGAAGGCGAGAAGGACGCACACAGAACCGATGAACCCGAACTCCTCCGCCCACACCGTAAAGATAAAGTCCGTATGCTGTTCAGGGATAAACGACAAGGTGTTTTGGGTGCCCTGGAAAAGTCCTTTCCCCAGAATCCGTCCGGAGCCGATGGCGATTTTGGATTGGATAATATGGTAGCCGGCACCCAAGGGGTCCAGATCCGGGTCCAGAAATGTCAGAATCCGCTGTTTCTGGTATTCTTTGAGGAAAAACATCCAGGCCAACACCGCCGACATGGTGCCGGCGAATACCAGAAACGCCAGGGTCTTCCACTCGATTTTGACGAAGACCGTGATGGATATCGCAATCAACATCACCGACATGGCCGTGCCCAGATCCGGTTGCTGGACGATCAGGACGAAGGGGACCCCCACCAGCACCAAGGGCTTGGCCAGTTCCCGAAAGGTGAGGCCTTTGGGGTCCATGACCCGGGAATAATAATGGGCCAGCACAAACACCACGGCGATCTTGACCAGCTCCGACGGTTGGAGATGAATCGGACCGAAGCCCAGCCATCGCTTCGACCCGCCACCGTATCGGCCAAAGACCAGAACCGCAATCAGCAACATCACGCACACGCCATAAACAACATAGGCCCATCGATCGTATCGGCGGTAATCAATGAGGAAAATGACGAATAGAACCAGGGCCCCGATCCCGTACCACATGATCTGCTTGACACAGAGGTTGGCCGGTGGTCCGGCCGTGCCCACCGCCACGGCACTGTAGATGGTGGTGACCCCGACGGAGGCGAGAAACAGGGCCAGAGCAAAGAACCCCCAGTTGAAGTAGATCAGAAGCCGTCTGTCAAACATCCGCGTCCTGTTCCTTTGCCGCCTCGGTTTGCAGGTACAGGCGGATCAGTTCCCTTGCAATGGGCGCCGCCGTGCTGGACCCGTGTTCCCCGTTTTCCACGATCACCGCAACCGCGATCCGGGGGTCTTCGGCCGGTGCATAGGCCACGAACCAAGCATGGGGCATCAGGTGGGCCGGCAGCGCCACCTTTTGGGTCTCTTCACCCCTTTCCCGGCCGATCACCTGGCCGGTACCGGTTTTCCCGCAGATCTCCACCCCTTTCAGCCTGATCCCCCGGGCCGTGCCCCGGGGTCCGTTGACCACCCGCCGCAATCCTTCCCGGACGAGATCCAGGGTTTTCCGGCTGATCGGAAGGGTCCGTCGTTCCCCGTCGGCCGCCAATGGGGAGGGATTCGCCTGGGGATGGCCGTCCGCGTCTTCGATCGCTCGGATGATGACCGGGCGGGGGATCGGTCCACCATTGCCCACCGCAGCAATCATGCACGCCATTTGTAACGGTGTCACCAGATCGTAGCCTTGGCCGATGGCGACCGGCAACGTTTCGCCCTCAGCCCAGGGCGCCCCGTACCGCTTCATCTTCCAGGCCGACGTCGGGATCAATCCGTCCGCCTCTCTTTCCAACTGGATCCCCGTGGCCCGGCCCAACCCCGATGCCATGGCATAGGAGGCCAGTCGGTCCACGCCGAGTTTTTCTCCGACCTGATAAAAAAAGACATCACACGACTGGGAAATGGCGGACAAGACATCAACGGTCCCGTGTCCTCCTTTTTTCCAGCAGCGAAACACCCGGTTCCCGAACTCGTAGTAGCCCGGACAGAAAAACGTCGTCTTCTCATCGATGACCCCTTCTTCCAGCCCGGCCATGGCGGTGATGATTTTATAGGTGGAGGCCGGCGGATACTCTCCCCGGATGGAACGGTTTTCCAGCGGACCCTGGGGATTCAACAGCATCTCCTCCCATGTATCGGTGGCCAGGCCGCCCACAAAATCATTGGGGTCGAAAACGGGCATACTCACCAGCGCCAGCACGTGGCCGGTTTCCGGCGCCATGGCCACCACCGATCCGGTGATGCCTTTCATCAAGGTTTCTGCCTTGGATTGAAGCTCCTGGTCGATGGTCAAATACAGATTCCGCCCCGGTTCCGCCGGCACCGTCCGCAATACCTTGACCACCTGGCCCTGGGCACTCACCTCCACCTGCTGACCGCCCGGAACGCCCCGCAGGACCCGATCCATGGATTTTTCCAGGCCGAACTTGCCCACCATATCGCCCGCGGTCAGATCGCCATGGCGCTGCTCATCGGCCAATTCTTCGGCACTGACCTCCCCGATGTAACCGAGCAAATGGGCCGCGCTTTCGCCATGGACGTAAAACCGCCGGGGTTTCGGTTCAATGACGACGCCGGGCAGCCGGTATTGGTTGACTTCGATGGCCGCCAGTACATCCCGGGAGATATCCTCCGCCAGCATCACCGGCTGATAGGGATTCCGACGTTTTCCCTGGCGGACGGCGGCCATGAGTTCCGGCGCTGCCATACCGGTACAGGCGGACAGTCGATGGACCGTCTCCTCCACGGGACGGGCATCCTTCAAAACGAGCATGAGATTGAACGTCGGACGATTGTCCACCAGCAGCCGGCCGCCGCGGTCGAATATCAAACCTCGGGAGGGGGGAACGGGTCGCAATCGGATGCAATTGTGCAGGGACAGTCGATGATACTCCTCCCCATCGATGATCTGGAGGTGAAACAACCGGGCCGTCAAAACGGAAAACGCCGCGATCACGCACAGGATACTGCCGTTGATGCGTTTCTTGTACCAGTCCTTGTCACCGCTTCGGATGTAGGCGCTCATGCGGAGCCTTCTTCCCGTTCCCCCCCGGCGTGGAAGAGGTGATTCATCCAGCGCCTCCACTGTCGATGGAGCACCCGGATTCCGTTGACCAGAAACCCGCCGGTCACCAGCGACCAGAGCGCCTGCTCCACCAGAGAAATCATGGCATCGGCCGGGAGGCGGACCACCGAACCCGGAAGAAACCGGACCCCCCAGAGCACGAGGTTTTCCACCACCACGCCGTATGTCACAAAAACCGGCAGCAGGTAGCGGTTCCCGGACTGGAGAAACCGCACGATCCATATGCCCGAGATAGACACCAAGAGATACGTCATCGAATAGATGCCAAACGGACCCGAGGACATGCTGTCCATGGCCGCGCCCACGACCACCGCGACAAAAATCATTTCCCGGATGGGCCGGAAGAGGACGAGGTAGAGCATCAGGGGGATCTGGAGGTCATACATGTCTCCCGGCAGGGCGGTGAACGGGGCAAAACAGGTCTGAAGAATGATCAGGAGGAAACCGATGCCGATATAAAACCCATAGATCATCGGCCGACATCGCGCAGATCGGCCGGACGCGGCAACACCACCATCACCTCTTCCAACTTATCGAAATCGACAAACGGTTTGACATAGACCTTCTGAAAAACGCCGGCATTTCTTTTGACCACCTTTTCCACGCTTCCGACCCGCAAGCCTTTTGGAAAAACCCCGTCCAGCCCGGAGGAGACAACGATATCTCCGGCCGCAATCTTGTACTTCCGCAGTACATAGTCGAGCCGGCACTCGTCCACGGACGCCCCTTTGCTCACCCCGCGGGCCCGGTTTTCCTGCAACAACACATCCACCGCACTGTTTTGATCGATGATCAACAGCACCTTGGCATAGTGGTTCGATGCATCGGTCACCATGCCCACGATCCCGTCGGCCATGACCACGGGGGCCCCGGCGGTGACCCCTTCGGAAGTTCCCTTATCGATGGTGACGCTCTTGAACCAAGGGGAAGGATCCCGGCCAATGACCTCTGCCGCCAAAAGCGGCCGGGGATTTTTCTCTTTGAAATTGAGCAGATGCCGGAGCCGTTGATTGGAAAGCGCCAGTTCCATGCACTGGTTCCGAAACTGAGTCGCTCCCCTCAACGCCGCTTCCAGCCGATCATTGGTCTGGGCCACGGTGACAAGGTAGAAATAATGATGCCAGATACCCGATGTAAACCGGATGGCGCGGGTGGCAATCTCCTGGAACGGACCCGTGAAGGAGATCGCGATATTGGCAGGCCCGGTAAAATAATACCGCCGGCTGGCGGACACGCTCAACGCCATGAGGTTGACTGCGATCAGGAAGCCGATCCCAACCCACATGGCCAATTTTTTGGAAACCATACGTTAGGTGATGACAACCTGCCTGAGGATTTCGATGCTGTCGAGCGCTTTGCCGGAACCCATGGCCACGGTGGACATGGGTTCGTCGGTCACCGTGACCGGAAGGCCCGTTTCCTCCCGCAGGAGCTTGTCCAGGTTCTGGAGTTGCCCGCCGCCGCCGGTCAGGACGATCCCCCGATCGACGATATCGGCCGACAGTTCCGGCGGCGTCTGCTCGAGGGCGATCTTTACGGTTTCGACGATGGCGTCGATCTGCTCGGAAATGGCGGTCCGGACCTCCTCGGTGTCGATGGTCAGGATCTTGGGAATACCCGATACCAGATCCCGCCCCTTCACCTCAATGGATTCCAGTTTCTGGGGGTTGGGGTATGCGTTGCCCACCGTCGTCTTGATGGTCTCGGCGGACCGCTCTCCGATCAGCAGATTGTATTTGCGCTTGATGTGCTGGATGATGGCGGCATCCATTTTATCCCCCGCCACGCGGATCGATCGGCTGTAAACGATCCCCGCAAGGGAGATGACCGCCACTTCCGTGGTACCACCGCCGATATCCACCACCATATTACAGGTGGGTTCGGTGATGGGCAGCCCGGCGCCGATGGCGGCCGCCATGGGCTCTTCAATGAGAAACACCTCCCGTGCCCCGGCCGATTCAGCCGATTCCCGAACCGCCCGTTTTTCCACCTGGGTGATGCCCGACGGGACGGCCACGATGATCCGGGGGCGGACAAAGGTCCGGCGGTTATGGACCTTGTGGATGAAGTGGCGAATCATGGCTTCGGTCACCTCGAAATCGGCGATGACGCCGTCGCGCATGGGACGGATGGCCACGATGTTTCCGGGGGTTTTGCCCAGCATGTTCTTCGCTTCCAGGCCCACCGCCAGCACCCGGCTCTTCAACCGGTTGTCGGTCCGCACAGCCACCACCGACGGTTCGCTGAGCACGATCCCCTTGCCTTTTACATAGACCAAGGTATTGGCGGTTCCCAGGTCAATGGCCAAGTCGTTGGAAAAAATGCCTAAAATCGTATCTAAAAACAGACTCATGTTGCCTCGATCCGCATATGGGGTTCCCGAAAATCCGTCGTCATCGTATCATCCACATCCCCGACAGCCACAACAACCGTCTCGCTACCAAAAATGGATTTCCTTTACAAGCATAAAGTGGGGAAAGATACGCGAATTATGTCTCCTGTGCAAGGGTTTTGATGATCTCATCATGGAGGACCGGCCGAAATGCCTTGATTTTGACATTGTTTCGGGTGGGATGGACCCGGTTGGTCAACAGGATGACGATCACGTCGCGGTCCAGGTCCGCCCAGAAGCTCGTGCCCGTGAATCCCAGGTGTCCGACGCTTCGGGGGCTGAAAAACCGGCCGGCACTGGCGCCCTTGGGAGACGGTGTGTCGAAACCCAGGGGGGCGCCACACACGGGATCCCGGAAAAATGTCATCACTGTTTCCCGTCGGACCCACCCTCTTTTTGTGCGGCCTTTGACGATATTTGTCAAGCCGACGAGGATCTTCCATACGGCATCGACCGTGCCGAACAACCCGGCGTGACCGCCCACCCCGCCCATGACAAAAGCGTTCTCGTCATGGACCTCCCCCACCAGCATCCGCCGACGCAACCCGCATCGCTCGGTGGCCGCGAAAGGCAAGGGCGCAACCGGGTCGACGCCCGGAAAGAACAGGCCGGTCAGGCCCTGGGGAGCATATATCGATCGGGCCACGAACCGGTCCAGGGATTGCCCGCTGATCCGCTCCAACACCCACTGGAGGATCATGAACCCGATGTCGCTGTAGAGCCGGCTCTGTCCGGGGCGTCCCGACAGGGGTTCCCGGATCACCCAGTCCACCAGCGCCCCTTTCCGTCGCCGGTGCGGCACCTCCCACAGCGGGACAAAATAGGGACGATACGCCGGGATACCGGACCGGTGGGACAGCAACTGGCGCACCGTTATCCCGGCTTTGTCCGTGCCGGCAAAAGGGGGCAGAACCCGTCCGAGGGATCGATCCAGATCCAACCGTCCCGATTCGACCAGCCACATGACGGCCAGGGTCGTCGCCAGGGGTTTGGTCAAAGAGGCCAGATCGAAAACCGTATCCCGGGTGACCGGGCGTGCGGTCTGCAAGCAGGTCACCCCATAAGACCCGACAAACCGGATCCGGCCCTCCCGGGAGACGAGCAGCACCCCGCCCGGAAAAACGCCTCCGGCCACGGCGTCCCGCATCAGTCGATGGACGCGCTTCATCCGTCCGGACTTCGGGTTCGATCGACCGTCAACCGCATGGCATCGCTTTGGAGGATCGCTGTCATCCCCAGAGGAATCGTCCGGTTGGCCGGCCCGTGGCCCACCGCCACACCCGCCATAATGGGAATGTTTTTTCCCTCGAACACCTCCATCACCAGATCCTGGATCGCCGCCATGGGGCCGCAGTCGGTAAAGGTCCCCAAGACCAGGCCGGACAGGCCGTCGAAACATCCGGAGAGCACCATCTGGGAGAGCATCCGGTCGATCTTGTAGGCCGGCTCCTTCGTGTCCTCCAGCAAAAGGATGCACCCTCGGAACTGAGGCGCGACAGGGGTTCCCAGGAGATGGCTCAGGGTGCTCAGATTGCCGCCCACGACGGGCCCCACTCCGGTCCCATCCTTTAATCGGTGAATGCCGTTCAGGCAGATCGGCCGCCGGGAGCCAATGGCCGTCATCAGGGATTCCCGATCCGCCCTCCCCGCCTCCCCCAGAGATGTAATGACCGGGCCATGGTAAGTGGCCATACCGCAACAGCGATAAAAGACCCAGTGCAACACCGAAATGTCACTGAATCCGATGAAGGGCTTGGGATGGTGCCGGATCATCTCCAGATCAAGGTACGGCAGGAGACGGAGGGTTCCATATCCGCCCCTGGCGCAGATGACCGCATCAATGGTCTCATCACCGAAACATCGATGGAGGGCTTCGGCCCGCTGCCGGTCCTCTCCCGCCAGGTAGCGTTGCCGGGCAAAGACCTCGTCTCCGAACACCGGGGTATATCCCATGGATCGGAGAACCGCCACACCCCGTTCGAATCGATCCCGGGGAACGGCACCCGATGGGGCGACGATGCCGATCCGGCCGCCCGGTGCCACAGGTTGCGGCACGATCCCCGCCCTCTCATCCGGCCCCGCCGTGTCGATTTTCCGTTCTGGGTCCCAGTCGGTCATAAAATTTCCATATCGCATATTGACATGCCCCGATGTTCGTACTATATATCCGTCAGCGTCGGGGCGTAGCGCAGTCTGGTAGCGCACTTGAATGGGGTTCAAGGGGTCGGAGGTTCAAATCCTCTCGCCCCGACC
>CAYPCE010000057.1:0-19115 GCA_964409085.1 uncultured Desulfobacteraceae bacterium
TCGGCCTGATCCTCACCGTCAACCTGGCCATCGGGTACTGCACGCCGCCCATGGGGGTGAGCCTCTACATCACCGGGTCCATCGCCAACCGGGACATCATCTACATTTCCAAGGCGGTGATGCCCTTCATGGTCATCCAACTCGCCGTGCTCATGGTCATCACCTACCTGCCCGACGTGGTGCTGTGGCTGCCCAAGGTCATGGGGTTCATCCCCTAAACAATTGCCCCGGACGGCCCGTTCTGATTCTGGACAAATCAATGCGAATCGGGTAAAGTCCCCCTTTTTTTGTGAGACGTAAGACAAAGGTAATGGAAACAGATGGATCGGAAGGAGAGAATGGCGGACGACCTCATTGAAAAAACCAAAAAAACCGCGGCCCTCTATTTCAAAGACGTAACGGACGAACGCCCCTACGAACTGTGGCGGTCCTTCGACAAAGGGATGGCCAAAGACCTGTCCCTTTTTATCACCGGGCAGATGTACGCCCGGGAAAAAATCCCCCACACGACGCGGCAACTCGTCACCGTGGCGGCGCTGACCGCCCTGTCCCGTCCGGAAGAGCTGCGGCTCCACATCCAGGCGGCCCTCAACGTCGGCTGCTCGCCCGAAGAGATCGCGGAGACGATCTTCCAGACGGCGGTTTACGCCGGGGTCCCGGCCACCAACATCGCCCTCAAAACCCTCCGGTCCGTGCTGGAGGAACGGGACATGTGGCCGATTGGGAATGATGAGTGAATAAACGGGGCGCATCCGCTGCGGTTGTTTCGGGAATTGAGGCGCTAAGAGCCTTTTAAGCGCCTAACGGAGAAGGACGGCAAAGACAATGGGATTGCCTCAAAAGAAATTGTTTACGAAAGATGAGTATCTGTTATTGGAAGAAAGATCGGATACAAAGCACGAATTGGTTAGTGGTGAAATATATGCAATGGCCGGCGCCAAGGAAAATCATGTAAAAATAACGGGAAATATATTCAGAAACATTGCAAATCATTTACTTGAATCCTCGTGTGATGTGTATTCAAGCGATATGAAATTGTCAGCGGGTTTTGATTGCTATTATCCTGATGTTTTTGTTAAATGCGATCCCGATGATAATGACGAGGTGGTTAAGGAAAAACCGGTTCTCATTGTCGAGGTGTTGTCGGAAACGACCAAGAATTTTGATAGAGGAAATAAATTAGAGAATTACCTTAAAATTTCGACTTTGAAAGAATATGTCCTGGTGAGTCAGAAGGAAATTGAAGTTTGGATATACAGGCGAACCGGACCAAAATGGGAAATGGAAATTTTGAAAGATAATGATGAACTTCATTTCATTTCTATTGATTTGAAAGTTCCAGTTAAAGATTTGTACGCAAAAGTTTCATTTACTTAAAATTGACTCAACCGCGATTGGAGCATTGAATGAGACCCTATTTTGAAAAAATGCCGGAATTCGGCGCGGCCCTGAACGAGGGGCAAATCAAGAGCACAGAGGAGAATGTCGAACAGATCAAGAAGGTGGAAGGGGAGGTCAAGGAAGCCGTCGACAAGGTCAAAAAGGCCGGCTTCCCCGAAGAAAAGATCAACGCCCGGGGCCAGATGACCGTCTGGCAGCGGCTCAACTACCTCATCGATCCCGGTACCTGGCGGCCGCTCCACACCCTCTACAACCCCGAGGAGAACGAGGAGGGGACCACCAACGTCATCGACGGCCTGGCCAAGATTTCGGGCAAATGGGCCGTGGTCATCGGGTTCGACAACAAAGTCATGGCCGGGGCCTGGCTGCCGGGGCAGTCGGAAAACATCCTCAAGGTCACCAACATGGCCAAACTGCTCAATATTCCCCTGGTGTGGCTGGTCCACTGCAGCGGCGTGAAGCTGACCGAGCAGGAGAAGTTCTACGCCGGCCGCCGCGGCGGCGGCACCACCTTCTTCCGTCATGCCGAACTGGAGCAGATGGGCATCCCCGTTTTAGCCGGCATCTACGGCACCAACCCGGCCGGCGGCGGCTACCAGGGCATCAGCCCCACGGTGCTCTTCGCCCACAAGAACTGCAACATCGCCGTGGGCGGCGGCGGCATTTTGTCGGGCATGTCGCCCAAGGGCCATTTCGACCTGGAGGGCGCAGAGCAGCTCATCAACGCCGCCAAGCAGTTCAAGGCCAAACCGCCGGGAACGGTGGACATCCACTACGACGAGACCGGGTTTTTCCGGTACGTCTACGAGGAAGAGACGGGGGTTCTGGACGGCCTGAAGGAGTTCATGCGCGACATGCCCGCCTACAACCCCAAATTCTTCCGGGTCGCCGATCCCAAACCGCCCAAATTCGCCGCCGACGATCTCTACCGGCTCATCCCCTTCAACCAGAAGCGGATCTACAGTTTCGAAGAGGTCCTGTCCCGCCTCGTGGACGGTAGCGAGCACATGGAATACCGTCCCGATTACGGCCCCGAAATCTACGCGGGTCTGGTCAAAATCGACGGGTTCCCCATCGGCATCATCGGCAACCGCCAGGGCTATCTGGGCGAAGACTACCCGGAATACGCGGACTACCCCGGCATCGGCGGCAAACTCTACCGCCAGGGGCTCATCAAGATGAACGAATTCATCACCCACTGCGGCCGGGACCGGGTTCCCGTGGTCTGGTTCCAGGACACCACCGGCATCGACGTGGGCAACATCGCCGAAAAGGCTGAACTGCTGGGGCTGGGCATGTCCCTGATTTATTCGATCCAGCAGACGAATGTGCCCATGATGCTGCTCCTTCTCCGGAAAGGCACCGCCGCGGCCCATTACGTCATGGGCGGCCCCACGGCCAACCGGCACAACGCCTTCACCCTGGGCATCCCCACCACCGAAATTTACGTCATGCACGGCGAGACGGCTTCCGCCGCCACCTATTCCCGGCGCCTGGTCAAGGAAAAGGACGCCGGCCGGCCCCTGGAGCCGGTCATCGAGGAGATGAACAAGCTGGCCCAGAAATACCACGACACCTCCCGTCCCATCTACTGCGCCCGGCACGGGCTGGTGGACGAGATCGTCAAAATGACGGAGATCCGCGGCTACCTCGAAGCCTTCGCCGGGGCCGCCTATCAGAACCCGAATTCCATCTGCCCCCACCATCAGATGATGCTGCCCCGGATCATCAAAGGATGACCCCGGCATAACCCCATCTCCGTCCACCGCACCGCAGACCGATGGCGGAAGGGACGTCCCCTTCCGCCATCTCTTTTTCATGTACCCGCCGACGCGCCCTAGTCCCTTTTCCCGACAACAGAAAGGGGGTTGCCAAACCCCCGCCCGATATCATATAAAACCGTCTATGGTGCGGATATAAGGCTTTATCCTGATCGACCGACTTGTGTTTATCAACCGATTTTCCCGAGTGCCGTAATGCGGTCGTTTTTCGGCCCCGCGGCATCGACAAAGAAGGCGTCACCTGTGACGGACACGGCAGCCTGCAACATACCTCCGGGGCCGGAGGCCCAACCGGAATCCAAACTCCAGTCCATTCTGATATTGCTGACCGCCCTCTCCCTGCTCTCCGCCCTCTGCGTGGGGTATATCTACTACCATTCTCTCAAAAAATCCGTGGCCGGCGAAGCCCGGAAACGGGTCATTCTCCAGACGGAAACCATCAAAAACCGGTTCAACAGCTACCTGTCGGAAAACCTGAGATCGGTGACGGCCCTGGCCGGCCTGCCGGGCATTAAAAGTGGAGTGGCCGACCCCGCGTCCGAACACCTCGCCCTGGCCGACGCCAACCTCGACATCTTCGTCAAGGCTCTGGGAGCGGACGTCTGTTATCTGATCGACCCCAACGGCGTCACCATCGCGGCCTCCAACCGCGATGCGCCGGACAGTTTCGTGGGCAAAAACTACGGGTTCCGGCCGTATTTCCAGGAGGCCATGGCGGGCCGGCCTTACGTCTATATGGCCCTGGGCGTCACCTCCGGCAAGCGGGGCGTTTACTACAGTCATCCGGTCTATCCCACGGCCGACGGACCGCCGGCGGGCGTGGTGGTGATCAAGGAGGACATGCTCGGCATCGAATCGTCCATCCGGGAGACCGAGGGGGGCGACTGGCTGTTGACCGGCCGGCACGACATCATCTTCGCCGCCAGCCGGGACGAATGGCGCTTCCGGTTTCTTTGGCCCGCGACGGAAGACCAGGCGGCCGACGCGGCCGCCAGCCGGCAGTTCGGCGACGGCCCCTGGACCTGGACCGGCCTGACCCGCATCGACGGGGAAAAGGCCCGGGACCGGGAGGGCCGGACCTACCTGGTCCGGAAAGCCGACCTGCCCCACGGAACGGACTGGCACATCTATTCCCTGCTCGACGAGGCGGCGGTCATGGCGAGCCTTCAGACGCCATTTTTGCGGTTCAACCGGATCCTCATCCTGACGCTCTGCGCCCTCTTGGCCGCTGCGGCGCTTTTTCTCTTCACCAAAGCCAACGCCGACATCCGCCAGAAAAAGCGGCTGGAGACCGCCCTGCGCCGCCAGAACACCTATTTGTCGGCCCTCCAGGAAACGACCCTGGGCATGATCCACCGGCTCGAAATGCAGGCACTGCTGGAGACCATCGTGGAGCGGGCCATCGGGCTGATCGGTTCTGAAAACGGGTTTCTCTATCTCCTGGAACCGGACGGAAACGAGATGGTGATGCGGATCGGTCTCGGGGCCTACGAACCCTTCGTGGACCGCCTCCGGGTCGGACGGGGAGAAGGGCTGACGGGGGTGGTGTGGGAAAACGGGTCGCCGATGGTGATCAACGACTACAGCGACTGGGCCGGCCGGCTGCCCCATTCGGGATTCGACGACCTCCGGTCGGCCATCGGGATTCCCCTGATGTCCGGTGCCGAGGTGGCGGGGGTCATCGGTCTGGGATTTTTCCGGCATGAAAAGGCCATCGGCGAAGAAGAACGGCAGCTCCTCTGCCGGTTCGCCGAGCTGGCCTCCATCGCCCTGGACAACGCCCGCCTCTATGCCGAACAGCAGCAGGAGATCCGGGTCCGCCAGAAGGCGGAGGCCGATCTCCGGCAGGCCAACCTGGAACTGCAAACCCTCGCCATCGTCGACGCCCTGACCCGTCTGGCCAACCGCCGCCGGTTCGACGAAGCCCTGGCCCGGGAATGGCGGCGCCTGGCCCGGGTGGGGAAGCCGCTCTCCCTGGTCATGATCGACGTCGACTGCTTCAAGGCGTACAACGACAGCCACGGCCATCTGGCCGGCGATCTCTGCCTCCGGGACATCGCCCGGGTCATCCAGGACAATGTCCGGCGGCCCGGCGACCTGGCGGCCCGCTATGGCGGCGAGGAATTCGCCGTCATCCTGCCCGATACCCCCGTCGGGGGCGCCGCCCACGTGGCCGAAGCCATCCGCATGTCGGTGGAGGAATTGCAGATCCCCCACGACCGCTCTTCCGTGGTTCCGGTCGTCACCATCAGCGCGGGCGTGGCCTGCACCTTTCCCCACCCCGACATCCCCATCCAGAGACTGATACAAGGGGCCGACGAAGGGCTTTACCGGGCCAAATCCTGCGGCCGAAACTGCGTTTATATCAACGAATCTGAATCGCGGGATACAATGAGGGCCGACGGAAAAGACCACACCCGGGCCGCGGTCCGAAGAAGCGCGCCATAAACAGGAATCAACCGCGTTCGGGCACGGTCGTCACCCGCACCTCGTGGCCCGTGGCGGACAAAAACCGCCGGACGCTGGCTTGGGGCAACACCAGGGTCGCCGTGTTCACCAGGGGATGGGACTGGATCGCGTCGGCCTCCCAAAGGGCCCGATCCACCACCACTTCCACCGCCCTGGCCGCATCGTTGACCACGCCCAGCAGCGTCACCGCCCCCGGTTCCACCCCCAGGTACCGCTGCAACCGGTCGGCCGATGCAAACCCCAGTTTCGTCGTTCCGAGGGCCTCTTTCAATCCCTTCAGATCGACCTGCTTTTCCGCCGGGACCACCACCAGAAAATGGCGCTTCCCCTTGGCGTCCCGGATAAACAGGTTTTTGGTTTTTTCGCCCGGCAGCTCCGGAACCAGGCGATTCGCCTCCGCCACAGTATACACCGCCGGGTGCTCGACGTGCCGGTAGTCGATGCCGTTTTCCTCCAGAAATCCGTAAATGTCCGTCATGAAATTTTCCTTTCCAACCGGGCGGTCAAACGGTATACTGCGCCCTTTTGTGGATCAGCGTCCTTCAATAGAGCGCCCGGCCCGAGCTGTCAAGGCCCGGACGGACCGCCAACGGTTTTCGAAAGCCAAATACGCCATGTCCCCTGTCGCATTCTTCATTTCACCCCACGGATTCGGCCACGCGGCCCGGGCCGCCGCGCTGATGGTGGCCCTGTCCGAACGAGCCCCGGATCTCCGCTTCGACATCTTCACCACCGTTCCCGAATGGTTTTTCGCCGATTCCCTCCCGGCGCCGTTTCGATACCACTCCCTGAAGACGGACGTGGGATTTGTCCAGACATCGCCGCTCCACGAAGATCTGGATGCCACCCTCACGGCCCTGGACGGATTTCTGCCCTTCAACAACGAAACGACCACGGAACTGGCGGCCCGGTTGTCGGCCGCAGGGTCCCGTCTGGTGATCTGCGACATCGCACCGATGGGCATCGCCGTGGCGGAGAAAGCGGGGGTTCCGTCGGTGCTCGTGGAAAATTTCACCTGGGACTGGCTGTATGCGGGGTATCCCCAATTGAACGGATCATTTCAACGGCACATCGATTACCTGGAAACGGCCTTCAACAACGCCGATATCCATATCCAGACCGAGCCGGTCTGCCGGAAGATGGATGCGAATCTCGCCGCCCCGCCCATGAGCCGGAAACTGCGGGACCGCCGGGCCGACGTCCGGAACGCACTGTCCATCGGAGACGACCAGAAAATGGTCGCCGTGACCATGGGCGGCATCGAAAAACGGTACGGCTTCCTGGAACAGCTCGGGAAACGGCCGGACATCCGATTCGTCATCCCGGGCGGCGCGGCGGAAAAGCGGATCGCGGGCAATCTCCTGCTGCTGCCCCAGCGATCGGGCGTCTACCACCCCGATCTGGTCAACGCCTGCGACGCCCTGGTGGGAAAGGCCGGATATAGCACCATCGCCGAAGCGTTCCAGGCGGGGGTCCCTTTCGGCTACGTGCCCCGGCCCGGGTTTCCCGAAATGCCGGGCCTCGTGGCGTTCATCGAGCGGCAGATGCCGTCCATGGCCATCGGGCCGGATGAATTCGAGGCGGGCGAATGGGTCTCCCGGCTCGACGGCCTGCTGTCCATCGGGCGCGTCGCCGAAGAGAGGCCCAACGGCGCGGATACGGCCGCCCGGTACCTCCTCGACACGGCCCTGGACGGCCGGCGATGATGCGACCGTCCACGCGTCGGACGATCAGACGCCGTTTCTGCGCGGAAAGGTCAACTCGCGCTCCCGGGTAAGGATTCCTGCCGGCCGCCACTCGCCATCCACAAATTCCAGATCCTGGAACCGCTCCTGGATAATGACCGTGTCCGACTGGATCTTGGCCACCCGCCCCGAATGGATGCCGATGCACACCCGGTCTTTGAGCACATAGCCCTTCCCCGATGCATCCTCCACCAGCGCATAGTCACCGCTGACCCCCTTCAAAATGGCCACCAGATTCAACTGCTCCAACCCGACCTGGGTCAACGGGGTAACGCCGCAATCGTTGACAGGGGATAACGCCGGCTTTTCCTTGCCCTTCGGATCTGCAAAACCCGGATCCTTATTCTCTTTTTCTGCATAGAGAGACTTGAAGGGATCGATTTTGCCTTTTGAAGAATACCCGCTCTTCTTTTCGGTGAGGCCCAGAATATCCGCCAAATCGCTTCCCGAAGCCGCATCGGTCTCGCCGAAAACAGCGGACGATTCCCCGCCGGTGGGGCCCTTTTCGGCCTCCCCGGTATCCGCTATGCCGTCCCCGGCAACCGGTTTTGGCACGGGGTGGCGGTTTGTCGATGTGACTTCGTTGCTGCAACTCAACAGCACGAATGCCAGAGCGATCGCGCAAACGGTTGTCACCCGATGGTTCATCAACGGTGCCATCATTTTTCCTCCTTTGTTGACGGTTGTCCTTTTTTTCCATCCAACAGTCGTGAATCCGGAGAAAAAAGTGACACGGAATGATCGAAGCCGCCGACGCATTCCCGCAAAGCGGTTGATCGGGGACGCGAATCCCCCTATGATGGGGATGTTCTCATGGTTACCCATCTCTGCATAGATCGCCCGATCGACGACCGGGCTTGCGCCGAATGCCGCATCCATGACAGGGGGTTCTGCGAATCGTTCCGGAGGACGCTCCGGAACATCGCACATCACCTTGACGCACGCTACACAAGCATCTCCCCGGCGGATCGTTCGGACATTTTCAGCGAAACCGTGGAACATGCCGTCAAAAGCATCGATCGGTTCGAAGGCCGGAGCGGGGCCAAGCTCTCGACCTGGATCTGGCGCATCTATCGCAACAAACGGACGGATTATTTCAGAAAGACCCCGCCACCGGATTGGCGGGAACGGCTGGCCATGGAGGCCGGCACGGCCCGCGACGTGACCGCGGACACGGAACTGGAGATCGCCATCCGGCAATGTTTCGAGACATTGCTGAAAACCGACGACACCGGATGCGTCGGCCTGTTCGCATCGCTTTACCGGTCCGAAAAAGAAGGGAAAACGCGAGCGGAACTGGCCGAGGATCTCGGATTGAAGCTCAACACCCTCAACCAGCGGATCAAACGGTGCCGAAAAACCGTGTCCCGGCAGTTCCGGTCCTGCCTGGAAGCCTGAAGAACCGGACACGGCGGGGTGGTTTTTCAATAAATTGTCACGAAAACGGGACATCCATCGACTAACAACAAGGAAACGTCCGCTCGACGAAAGGAAGCGAACAATGGCCATCGCGCAAACCGACAAACCGACATCCATATCGCCCCTTGAACTGCTGATCTGGTGGGGCGAGACCCGCCTCCTGCATCCGACGGAAGCCGACCGGCTGGAATGGATCGCGGAGGGATGGCGCGCTCAGGCGCCTTCGGCCGATGTCCTGGGAAAGGAGATGGCGACGATCGAAACCGATATTGAACGGTCGATCCGGTTTCTGACCGGCCCCGGCACCCTGGATCTTGACGAAGACGACTGGCCCGCCATCCACGCGTATCTAAAAAACCTCGACAAAATCGTTTTCCTCATCGAAGCGCTGGATGCGTTCCCCGATGCGGATGCGGTTTTATCCGGCATTCACGTGCGCGCCGAAGAAATCTTCGGCACGATCATGACCGAACCCGAATTCAACTGGATGCGGCTCATTCCCCTGAATGAACGCCGCCGTCAGACGCTGGGATCCATTCCACCGGACCAGCACGATCTGTTTCCATGGTATGCGGAATGGTCGGACCTGCCCGAAGACGCTTTCGATATGCTGGCCGATCACTGGGACGGTCCCGGCCTCGGTCAGCTGTCACCCGAAAACGAAATGGAATCGATTTCCGGATTCCTCCATGAGCTTCAAAACGACCCGGCACTGATGGATCATATTCGTCAGGAAACCCGCATATTCCGCACCATCAGGGAGGTGGCGGAGGAAGACCTTCCCCGGTCCTCCTCCGCCATCGGCAACAAAACGGCAACGCCCGATTCGACCATCTCCGCCCATCCCATCCTGGATTGGTTCCGAAGCCACTTCTCCGGGCCATCTCCCGTCAGGCTCATCACGGCAACGGCCATTGGATGTATCGCCCTCTTGCTGGTTTTCTCCGGCCCGTTCCGCGACTCCGGTCCGCCCATGGAGGGATCATCCGGGACGCCCGACCGGTTCAAAGTCAAGCTCCCGGTCCGAGAACTTCGCAACCCGGCTGAAACCTCTACGGACCTAAAGGGACCGCCCCTTTCCGGCACCCTCCATTTCAATCAGTTCACCATCGAAACCGATCCAGAACCCAGTGCCGAACAAACAAGCGACCCCGAACCGACCGGCCTTCCCCTCCAACGATACGATTTACCCCAACTGCGCCTCGCCGCCACCATCCGCTCACGACAGGTCAACCGCGCGCTGGTGAAAACTCCCGACGGAAAAGGGTACATCGTAAGGGAAGGAACGCCCATCGGCCGCAACAACGGCTTCGTGGTCGAAATCCAAAAAGACCGGATCGTCGTCGAGGAGAGGTTTGAGGGGGAAGACGGGGGGGCGGTTGTGCGGTGGGAGGTGTTGAAGTTGCCGGCGGAGGGGCGCGATAGGTCATGGCGCGCACCGGGTTTTTCCGGTCCGGCGCCCGGTATCCCCGGTTCCCGATAGTATAGGAGTCGCCGATGTTCAGCCAGAGGGTGCCGTCGTCCGTGAGGACGCGCCAAACTTCCTCGAAAACCTCGACCAGCCGCCGGATGTAGTCTGCCGGCTGCTCCTCCGCGCCGATTTGCCCGTCGATGCCGTAATCGCGGAGCCCCCAATAGGGCGGAGATGTGATGCAGCATCGGAAAAGTCTTTCCGGCAGTTTGCTGAGGAGCGAGGCGGCGTCGCTCTGGAACACCGTGGATTCGTTCACCCCGGCGCTGTAAGTCGATTTGGGTTCCGATACGAAATTCATACCCGCATCCTCACACCATCTCCACCGATTCCAAATACCCCTTTACCGCCGCCAGGGACAGATGGAACACCCGTTTCCCGGCAATCATGACGTACATGTCTTCTTCGTCGCCGCAGAGTTTGGCGTAGGTGTGGCCGATGACCGGGCCCGGGTCGTCCACGTCGGAAAAGACGTTGAGGGCCTTGACGTAGATGTCGAGCCGGTCTTTCAGAACATTGAAATAATCGATGTCCTTGCCGGCGGAAGCCGAACTCATGGCGGAGATGTTGCCGGAAAACTGCTGGACGATGTTCCAGTATGCCTGCGCCAGGGCTTCTTTTCGCGCCGCGTCCGGGCTGAAATAGGCGATGCCCCAGCCGACGCTGACGATTTTGAGGATCTGGATTTCGTATTCCATGGCCACCGGATCGATCTTCGATTCCGCCGGCAGGCTCTGGAGGATCGGCTTCAGCTCGTCCCGCTCGATGGCGTAATTGAAGAGATTCTGTCCCACCTCCGCCAACGGCGCTTCGGTCTTTGCGGATGACGCGTTCGTCTCCCTTTGTCCCTTTGTCCCTCTGTCCCTTTGTCCCTCCTTCACACTTCCTCCTCCCCAATCACGCAATGATCCTGCCGCCGGTACCGGATGTACACCGACGTCCCCGGCGCGTTTTCAAAGGATCGCTCATCCACTTCAAAGAGGTCGAAGGCGCGGATCAGCTCCGCCAGCTTGGCGAAGCCGTAATTGCGCGGGTCGAATTCCGGGGCTTTTTTGATGAGGTTTTTCCCCACATTGCCCAGATACGCCCAGGAACAATCGTCGGCCGAGTCCTCCACGGCCGACCGGAGAAGATTGACCAGATCCCCCTCCTCCTGGAGATCGGCGGCGCTCCGCGGCGGAGGAAAGGGCGGCTCGTCCTGGCGCAGGATCTCGGTGAAGATGAATTTGTCGCAGGCGACCACAAAGGGTTTCGGTGTCTTTTTTTCACCGAATCCATACACCGTGAGCCCGGCCTCCCGGATCCGGGAGGCCAGACGGGTGAAATCGCTGTCGCTGGAGACGATGCAGAAACCGTCCAGCTTTTCGCTGTAGAGCAGGTCCATGGCATCGATGATCATGGCGCTGTCCGTGGCGTTTTTCCCGAAGGTGTAGGAAAACTGCTGGATGGGCTGGATGGCGTAAGACAGCAGCCGGTCCTTCCACCCCCGGAGGCGCGGATTGGTCCAGTCGCCGTAGATCCGTTTGACGGTGGCGGTGCCGTATTTGGCGATCTCGGCCATGAGGCCGTCAATGATCGACGGCTGTGAATTGTCCGCGTCGATGAGCACCGCCAGTCGTTGTGCGTCGTTCATGATGCTCCCTTGATGTTACTCTTCCTTCTTCGCATTCAGCGCCGCGTGTGCCGCCGCCAGCCGGGCCACCGGGACCCGGAATGGCGAACAGGAGACGTAGTTGAGCCCCAGCCGGTGGCAGATCCCGATGGATTTGGGATCGCCGCCGTGTTCGCCGCAGATGCCGCATTCCAGCCGGTGGTTCTTGGCCCGGCCCTTGCCGATGGCGATCCGCATGAGTTCCCCGACGCCGTCGGCGTCGAGGTTGGCGAAGGGGTTGTTGGGTAGAATGCCCGATTCCATGTATTCGATGAGGAAGACCGACTCGGCGTCGTCCCGGGAGATGCCGAAGGTGGTCTGGGTCAGGTCGTTGGTGCCGAAGGAAAAGAACCCGGCGTATTCGGCGATCTCGTCGGCGGTGAGGGCCGCCCGGGGGATCTCGATCATGGTGCCGAATTTGTAATCGATTTCCATCCGCTGTTCTTCCATCACCTGCCTGGCCTCGGCTTCCAGGGTTTCCCGCTGTCGTTTCAATTCGTTGGCATGGCTGGTCAGGGGGATCATCACCTCGGGGCGGACTTCGACACCTTCCTTGGAGACCAGGCAGGCCGCCTCGAAAATGGCCCGCACCTGCATCCGCGTCAGCTCGGGGATGTGGATGCCCAGACGGACGCCCCGCATGCCGAGCATGGGGTTGGATTCCCGGAGGCTTTCCACCCGCTTCAGGATCTGCTGCTTGTTGGCGATCTCCTCCAGCAGGTCGTCAATCTCCCGGATGGTCCCTGCATGCTGGAGGCGGATTTTGAGATCCGCCAGATCGCGCATGAGCTGCACATGATCGGGCAGAAATTCATGGAGGGGCGGATCGATGAGCCGGACGACCACCGGCAATCCGTCCATGGTCCGGAATAGCCCGGCAAAATCCTCCCGCTGAAACGGAAGAAGCGCCGTAATGGCATCCCGCCGGTCATAGGGCAGCTCGGCCATGATCATCCGCTGGACGATGGGCAGCCGGTCCGTCTCCATGAACATGTGTTCGGTCCGGCAAAGGCCGATGCCCTGGGCCCCGTAATCCCGGGCCCGCTGGGCGTCTTTGGGGTAGTCGGCATTGGCCCAGACCCCCAGCTTCCGGAATTCGTCGGCCCAGGTGAGCAGTTTGAGAAGATACGGGTCGTTGATGTCGGGCACGGTGGTGGCCAGCTCCCCGGCATAGACCTTGCCCAGGGTGCCGTCGATGGAGATGGTGTCGCCCTCGTGGATGACGATGTCGCCCATGCGGAGTTCCCGCTTGCCCATTTCGATTTTGAGCGCCGAGACCCCCACTACCGACGGTTTGCCGAACTGGCGGGCGACCAGGGCCGCATGGCTGGTGCGGCCGCCCCGGGTGGTCAGGATCCCCCTGGACGCCAGCATGCCGTGGACGTCGTCGGGTTTGGTTTCCGGCCGGACCATGATCACGTCCTTGCCTTCCTTGCTCCAGGATTCCGCCAGGTCCGCGTCCAGGGCCACGGCGCCGACAGCCGCCCCCGGGGAGACATTGAGGCCTTCGGCAAGGAACTGCCCTTTTTCCCGGGCGGTCTCCAGGGCTTCGATGGAAAACTGCGGGTGGAGAAAGAAATCCACATGTTCCGGCTGGACCCGGAGCACCGCCGTCTCCTTGGTGATGAGCCCTTCTTCGGCCATGTCCACCGCGATGCGCACGGCGGCCTGGGCGGTCCGCTTGCCGTTCCGGGTCTGGAGCATCCAGAGTTTGCCCTTTTCGATGGTAAACTCCACATCCTGCATCTCCTGGTAGTGGGACTCCAGTTTGCGGGCGATGTCGGAGAGTTCTTTCCATGCGTCGGGCATCTCTTCCGCCAGCCGGTCGATGTCCTGGGTCATCCGGGTACCGGCCACCACATCCTCTCCCTGGGCGTTGATCAGATAGTCCCCTTCGATACGGGGCTCCCCGGTGGTGCCGTTTCGGGTCATGGCCACGCCGGTGGCGCAGTCGTCGCCCATGTTCCCGAAGACCATGGCCACGATGTTCACGGCCGTGCCCAGGTCGTCCGGGATCCCGGCGGCCCGCCGGTAGTCCTCGGCCCGCTTGATGTTCCAGCTTTTGAAGACCGCCTCGGTGGCAAGCATGAGCTGGACGGACGGGTCCTCTGGAAAATCGAGTTTCGTGTGGGCCTTGAAAAGGGCCTTGAAGCGGTCGATGACCGTCTGCCATGTGTCGGCCGATAGTTCGGCATCCGTCTCGACACCGGCCGTTTCCCGGGCCTGGGTGATGACCTCTTCGAACGCCTCGTCCTCCATCCCCATGACCACATTGCCGAACATCTGGATCAGGCGCCGGTAGGAATCCAGGGCGAACCGCCGGTCGCCGGTCAGTTCCGCCAACCCCTGGGCGGTCTCGTCGTTGAGGCCGATATTGAGCACCGTCTCCATCATGCCCGGCATGGACACCTTGGCACCGGAACGGCAGGAGACCAGCAGCGGGTTCTTCGGATCGCCGAAGACTTTTCCGGTGGCCTCTTCCAGCGCCGTCATGGCGGCCTGTTCCTGCTCCCAGAGGCCTTCGGGGAAAAATCCGCCGAGATCGAGAAAGGCATTGCAGGCCTCGGTGGTGGCGGTAAACCCCGGAGGCACCGGAACGCCGATGCGGTGCATATCGAACAGGTTGGCGCCTTTCCCGCCCAGGAGGGCGCGAACCCCTTCCCATGAACCGCCGGCGTAGTCCTCGGCCGCCGCGATTTCATCGAAACGAAATATCCATTGTTTTTCGGACATTGTCACCTCCCGACAGGTATTGAGATCAACGATTCCATCCTGAATGGATCAGAATATAAAACCATGGCCGGTTTTGCAAAGAAAAACCGGAAAAATCGGGTCGGGATGCGGGGAACGGGCGGGACCGGCGCCCGCCTGCCGCGACGCTACTGGACCCGGAAGGGGTGGCGCCACGTCTCTCCGTTTTCCTGGAAGATGAGAAAATTCTCGCCGATATGGCGGATCGTTGCCGCGCCCACCCGATCGCCGGTCTTGACGATGCTCCCGTTGACCATGGCCATCCGGGATGCGGCGTCCTCGGACCAGACCAGGGCCTGGATGTGAAACCGCGGATCGGTACGGCGGGCCACGTCGGCAAACCGGGCGGGAATCGGGGGGGCGGATGGGGCCGGTTCCAGGACCGCAGGGGTGTCGGCACGGGGGGCCGGCGGCGCAACCGGTGGAGACGTTTTCACGGCCAGGGGATCGATGGACACGCCGGAAGCGGGGCCGTCCGGGGAAACGGCCGGTGCCGGGGGCGCTTCCGTGATCCCGCGATCTTCCGCCGCAATGCGTTGCCGGGGGGCCGCCTTTGGTTCCGGTAGAGGCGTTGACGAGGCCGGGGCGGTCCGGGGGGGGGACGGCTCCGCCGGGGCGGACCGTGCGGCCCGCTCGTCGGGGGCTTTTGCAGCGGCTGCCGGCGCCTTACGGGCAACCCGCGGGGGTTTTGCCGGTGCCGGACCGGGGTCCGGCGTCGGAGAGGATATCCCCCCTTCGGGTGGATCCGTGGGGTGCGGGGGGACGGCCGGAGGGGCCTTCGGGGCCCGGGCGGCGGGGGCCGGGGCCGATGATCGGGCGACCTCCTTATCGGGGCTGCTGCGGGGGATGGGAGGAAGGAATGCACGGTGGCGATAGAGCCCCACGCCGACCGCCACGGCGATCCCCCCCGCGAGGGCCAGGCCGATACCCCGGATGAGCCGCGGTTTTTTGAACCGGTTGTGGAGGGTGCCGCGGACATTCATGGCCCGGTGAAGGGCGGGCGCCGCATCCTCCGTCCGGGGGGGCGCTTCGGATTCGAGTTTTTTCAGGGCGTTCAGAATGGAACTCACGGGATCACCTCATGCCGTGGCGGGCATCAGCTGGTGCTGGTCAAATGGGGTACCTTCAGGGTTTTCAACTCGTTGTACAGGACGATCTTGGTGCGGGGCCCCACCACGCCGTCCACGGCGAGGCCGTTGCGCTCCTGGATGCGTTCGACGGCCCGCCGGACCCGGTCGTTGTAGGCCGGGCTGATGCCGATGTCCTGGAACCCGATCTCCTGGAGGAGCATCTTCAGGTTGATGACCGCATCTTCCGACGCGTTCCGGGGGATCGTGCCGCCGAAATCGAAAAAATCCTTCCAGGGAATGAAGGCGCCCCCCTGCCAGTAGGTCTCCACCTCATGGGGCTCGGCGCGGATGTCGTCGTCCGCCGCACCGGTTTTAAACAAAAATCCCCCCTCCTCGATCCGGGCCAGGGTGACATAGACGGGGATCTCCGCCCCCGGCGGATAGAATTCCAGGATGGCCGGCACGTTGAGCCGCTGCACCAGTCTCAGGTCCCCGTCCAGCCGGTGAATGAGGAGGCCGTTCTGCTTGGCGCCGATTCGAAAAAACGTCGCGGGGTCGTCCACGGTGTCCAGGGATGCACTCACCAGTCCCTCGGCCCCCCAGAGAGCGAGCGCGGCCCGGAGGGCGGACTCCCGGGACCCGGCCCCGTCGGCCTGCATCAGGTAATCTTCGAGACTGCGGTCGGCCACCGCCGGTCGGGTCGGCGGCGCGTCCGCCGGCGGGGCGGTCACGTCGTCCGCTGAGGCCGTCTCGGGTTCATCGTCCGCTGTCTCTGTTTCATCCGCAGCGCCCGGCGCCTGGAGGTCGGGGGAGGAATCGTCCTCCGGGGTCGGCGCCGGTTCCGGCGCTTCGGTCTCGGGTCGGGGCGGGGGTTCCGGGGCCACGGGGGGCATGGTGGCCGTGAAAGGGCCCGCCGGTTTCTGCCAGAGGGAGGGGCCGTACACCATCACAACGGCCGTCACCAGCAGCAGCGACACCAGCCCCCAAAGGACTTTCCGGCGGTTGAGCAGGTGTCTGCGCCGGTCCCCGCGGCCGGCGAGTTCCCGGATGGCCATATTGGCGATGTTCCCGGTCACTTTGTGTTTGCCGAGCCCAAAAGCGGTGAGGAAGGCCCGGTCGCAGGCGATGTTGATGAGCCGGGGAATGCCGCCGGAAAACCGGTGGATGGCGTAGTAGGCCCCCACTGTCAACTTGACGCCGGGCTTCCGGGAGGCGATCTGGATCCGGTGCTGGATGTATTCCCGGGTCTCGTTGAAATCCAGCGGGCTCAGGTTGCAGCTCAGGGTGATCCGCTGCCCCAGCTGGCGCAACTCGTGGGAATCGAGCATTTGCCCCAGTTCCGGCTGGCCCACCAGAATGATCTGGAGCAGCTTGCTGGTGCTGGTCTCCAGATTGGACAGGAGCCGGAGCTGCTCCAGGATCTCCATACTCAGGTTCTGGGCCTCGTCGATGAGCAGGAGCACCTTTTTGCCTTCGGCCTTCTTTTCCATGAGAAAGCCGTTGAGGATATCGATGAGTTCCTTGGTGTTGTCCGGATGGGAGGGGATGTCGAACTCGTCGTTGATGGCCTTGAGCAACTGCACCGAATCGAGTCGGGGGTTGAAGATATAGGCGGCCTCGGTGTCGCTGCCCAGGTTTTCCAGAAACACCCGGCAGAGGGTGGTTTTGCCCGTGCCCACCTCGCCGGTGATTTCCACGAACCCGTCCCCCTGGGAGACGGCGTAGGTGAGATGGGCCAGGGCCTCCTCGTGGCCCTTGCTCAGGAACAGATAGGCCGGGTTCGGAACCAGTTGAAAGGGGCGTTCCTTGAAGCCGAAGAAGTTTTTATACATGGGCGGAAATATCCTGTGCCATACGGCTTACGTCCATAAATTTTCTCCCTTTTCATACGCCACAATCCCTCAATTATCAACCCATATCGCCAGGAAGGCCCAAGGGGAAGCGGCCGGACCGACCCCGGACCTGCAAGGTTTTTAAAACCTCGCAGGTCTTCAGAGCGATCATCCGGGTCAAACGATGCGGTTGAAGGCGGCCGGGGCCTGCATTAGGTTCTGTGGATCCGTCTTGAAACGTACATCCGTAAAAACGGAGAAAGGAGATGACCATGACATCGGCATATGACGGAATGAAAAAGGGAGACGGTCTGCTGATCGTGGACGTTCAAAAAGATTTTTGCCCCGGCGGCGCCCTGGCCGTGGACGGCGGGGACCGGGTGGTTCCGGTGCTCAACGAGTGGATCGCGGCGGCGGAAGAGAAAGGGGTGGCCTTGTTCGCTTCCCGGGACTGGCATCCCAAACGCCACATCAGCTTCAAGGACGAGGGCGGCCAGTGGCCGGTCCATTGCGTGCAGGATACCGACGGCGCGGGCTTCCACGCGGACCTGAACCTGCCCGAAGACGTGGTGGTGGTGACCAAGGGGACCCGGTTCGACCAGGATCAAAACTCGGTTTTCGATCAGACGGGATTTGGGGCTTTTTTGAAGCGGGAGAAGATCGGGCGGCTCTGGGTCGGCGGCCTGGCCCAGGACGTCTGCGTGCTGGCCACGGTCCTGGACGCCCGGGAAGCCGGCTTCGAGGTGTTCGTCATCCGGGAGGCCATGAAGCCCGTGACCCCCGAAGGCGGCAAGGACGCCATCGAACAGATGGAAGCGGCCGGCGCGACGCTGGCGTGACCCAAAAATTCCGGAGGATCGTCCATGCAATTCGGCGCCATGAATTTCCCCATCTATCCTGTTGCGGACGCCGTCGAAACCTACGGCCGGTTCGGATTCGACTATCTGGAACTCACGCTGGACCCGCCCCGGGCCCACTACAGTCTCATCCGTAAGCAAAAAACCGAAATCCGGGAGGCGTTAGAGCGGTTCAACATGGGGCTGATGGGCCATCTGCCCACCTTCGTCCATATCGCCGACCTCACCGAATCGATCCGCGCGGCGTCCGTGGAAGAGATGCGCCGATCGATCGAGGTCTGCGCCGAACTGGGCATTGAAAAGGCGGTGCTCCATCCGGGTCATATCTTTGGGATGGGAACCTTCGTAGTCGACATGGCGCTGCGGTACGCCTATGAGGGCCTGGCGGCCATCGCCGAGACGGCGGCCGCCGCGGGCGTGGTCCTCTGCGCGGAGAACATGCCGCCCAACTGCCATGCCTTTGTGGCGCCGGATGATTTCGCCCCCCTCTTCGAGCGGTTTCCGGCCTTCCGGATGACCCTGGACGTGGGCCACGCCAATATCGGGGACAAAGCCGGCGGCCGGGCCCTGGCATTCATCCGCCGCTTCGGGGACCGGATCGAGCATCTCCACATCAGCGACAACAAGGGGAAGCACGACGACCACATCCGGCTCGGGAAAGGGTCGGT
>CAYPCE010000058.1:0-19093 GCA_964409085.1 uncultured Desulfobacteraceae bacterium
GACGAGAACACCTACGCCATCATCTGCGGGCCGCCCATCATGATCAAGTTCACCCAGCCGGTGCTCGACAACCGGGGATACGGCCACGACCACATCATTATGTCCCTGGAAAACCGGATGAAGTGCGGCATCGGCATGTGCAGCCATTGCAACGTGGGGCCCGTGTTCGTTTGCAAGGACGGTCCGGTGTTCACGCTGGATCAGCTCAACAAGCTGCCCAAGGAATACTAAGGATCAGAATCGGTTCCGGGAAAGCGC
The DNA here is from genome assembly GCA_964409085.1 of uncultured Desulfobacteraceae bacterium. GTDB lineage: Bacteria > Desulfobacterota > Desulfobacteria > Desulfobacterales > JAABSP01 > JAABTD01. The sequence goes on from CAYPCE010000058.1 coordinate 259, forward strand.
TCATTTTTTTAATGTTGACATCTAAGCAAGAATACGATAAAAAAATTGCCTTTACGGAAACCGGGATAGTCGGCTGAGGCCATAAGGTAAGGATAGAAAGACAGAAAAACACTTAAAGGAGGAACTCTCAAATGCCAGAAGTTGAATTTCAAGGAAAGACGTTTAAAGTTGATGAGGACGGGTTCATCGACGACTATAACAACTGGTGCGAAGAGTGGGTCCAGTTTGTCAAGAAGGAAGAGGGCATCGAGGAATTGACCGATGAGCACAAAAAGGTCATCGACGTGCTCCGCGAGTACTATGAGAAAAACGGCATCGCCCCCATGGTCCGGGTGCTCTCCAAGGTGACCGGCTTCAAACTGAAGCACATCTACGAGCTGTTCCCCAGCGGACCCGGCAAGGGCGCCTGTAAGATGGCCGGTCTTCCCAAACCGACCGGATGCGTCTAATCCCGTATCTGTAAGATTTTTGTCGTGTGACGAAAAAAGCCCTGCTCTTTGGCAGGGCTTTTTTCATTGGAGGGGGCGCCATGATCCTCGACGTCAAGACCCAGAATCAAACACAACTCATCGACATCACCACCAAGGTAGAAGACGCGGTCCGTTCCAAGGGCTTTAAAGAGGGCCTCTGCATGGTCTACTGCCCCCACACCACCGGGGCGATCACCATCAACGAAAGCGCCGACCCCAGCGTCAAGGAGGACATCCTGATGATCCTCAATCAGGTCGTCCCCTGGAAGGCCGGCTACCGCCACGCCGAGGGCAATTCCCCGGCCCACGTCAAATCGACCCTGGTGGGGGCGTCGGAACTCATCACCGTGGAAGGCGGCCGCTTGGTGCTCGGCACCTGGCAGGGCATCTTTTTCTGTGAATTCGACGGCCCCCGGAACCGAAAGGTGCATGTTAGGTTCATAAAATAAGGAATAGCGCTTTGCCATTTTGTCCGTCTTGTCCGTGTTCGTCTGTGTCTTGAATGGCATCGCAGAAAACAAAGGCTAACACGGACGAACACAGACCATCACGGACCGACACAGACGGCGCCGACAATGGAGACCGCCCCATGCCCATCCTGGACGACACCGACCGGGAGATCCTGAACCGCATCCAGTCCGATTTTCCGATTACGCCCGAGCCGTTTCGCACCGTGGCCGACGATTTGGGGCTGAGCCACGACGAGGTGTTGCGCCGGGTCGCCCGGCTCAAGGAAACCGGCATCATCCGCCGGATCGGGGGCAATTTTTTTCCGGACAAGCTGGGTTACGTCTCAACCCTTTGCGCGGCCAGGGTGCCGAAGGAAAAAGTGTCGGCTTTCGCCGAAGCGGTCAACCGATACCCCGGCGTCACTCACAACTACCAGCGGGACAACCACTTCAACGTCTGGTTCACCTTCATCGCCCCCTCCATGGAAGAGATCGAAGCGAACCTCGCCCGGATCTCCGAGGAAACCGGGGTCCCCGACATCGTCAACCTGCCCGCGACCAAGGTGTTCAAGATCCGGGCCCAGTTTGACGTCTAAAGCGGCGGCGTGAAGGACGTTCGGGTCGCCGCGGTGGTCTGCCGGTCCGTGGCCGGCGATATGGATGGCAATCTGGCGCGCATGGCGGAATGGATCCAACGGGCCGCTGAGCGAAATGCCGCCATCGTGGTTTTCCCGGAGATGAACATCACCGGATATGCCGCCGACGACGGCCATGAGATCGCCGAGCCGGTCCCCGGTCCGGCTACGGATCGGGTCTGCGGGTGGGCCAAAGCTCACGGGCTGACCGTCCTGGCCGGGCTGGCTGAAGCCAGTGCGGCCGGCCCCATCTTCGCCAGCCACCTCGTCGCCTTCCCGGACGGATCATGGGACGTCTACCGCAAACTCCACGTCGGTCCGCCGGAAAAGCGCAGGTTTACCGCCGGAGACGCCGATTCCGTCTTCACCGTCGCCGGGGCCGTCTTCGGCATCCAGCTCTGCTACGACGCCCATTTCCCGGAGTTGACCACCCTCATGGCCCTGGACGGCGCCGACATCCTCTTCATGCCCCACGCCTCGCCACGGGGAACGCCACGGGAAAAATTCGATTCCTGGATGCGCCATCTCACGGCACGGGCCTTTGACAACGGCCTATTTGTGATCGCCGTCAATCCGGTGGGGGAAAACGGCCGGGGGCTGGTTTTCCCCGGCGTGGCGGTGGCCATCGGGCCGGACGGGCAGGTCATGGACCGGCTGTTTTGCGATGCGGACGACATGCTGGTGATCGATCTGCCGGGGGCGGTCCTGGACGCGGTCCGGGGCCACCGCATGCGCTATTTTCTGCCCAATCGGCGGCCCGAGTTGCTGAGGCGGTTGGCCGACGGGATGCCGCCGCTCTCTCAGGATTGAAGCGTTATCAGCGCCGTCCCCAGCACCATCAACCCCGCCCCGCCCAACCGAAACACCATGTTGGCTTCCCGGAAGATCAGCCGTCCGTACAGCACCCCGAAGACGATGCTCATCCGTTTCACCGCCACCATGTAGGCGGCCTGGGTCATGGCGATGGCCAGGGCGTGGCAGTAGGCGTGGAGGAACATGAGGACGCCCACGATGAAGCCTTTTCCGGGTGACGCGAGCATCGACCGGATGCGGATCTTCCCCGTGCTCCGGAAGAACAGAATCATGAGGAAATTGAACAGGGCGAAGAAATAGAGGGTGAAAAAGAGCGGCGAGGAATGGAGGATCGCTTTTTTCCCCACAACGGCGGCGAAACTGTAGATAAAGGCCACGATAAGCATGGTCCAGGAGCCGGGCTCCCGGGCCACGGCCCGGATGGGGGCCAGGAAAGATCGCTGTTGCGGATCGATATTCAGGATGTACCCCCCAAGACAGATGACCAGAATGCCCGCCACCCCGAGGGAGCCGGGCCGCTCCCCCAGCACCAGATAGCCGGTCAGGATCATGAAAACCGGCGTAAAGGCCAGAAACGGCAGGGTCAATGAAAGGGGCGAGGTGCGGATGGCCCGCATGTAGAGCATGATGGCCACGCCGTTTAAGGGGATGCTGGCCAGATAGCACCAGGCGAACGTGAAGTCCAATGGGGGAACGTCCACAAACAGGATGGCGGCCAGCAGCAGCGGCAGGCAGTAGAGAAGCGGATAGGCCGCCATCTCGTATAGGCTTTTATGGGCGAAGAACTTCTTGGTCCAGGCGTCCTGGGAGGCGGTGGCGAATGCGGTGAGGAGGGCGAGGATCAACCAGAGGGGCATCGGCGGCCTTCAGCTTTCGACAAAACGGAGGGAATCAGCATGAACGAACGGATGACGGAGATCGAACCCTGCATCGCCGAGGCCATCGGCACGGTCCGCCGGTTTCTGGGGGAAACCCTGGGCGACGAACCCGAGCCCGAAGAGATCGCCCGGGCACTGACGCGCTATTTTGTTTTGAAGGAGATAAAGGATCACGTTCTGTTGGGCTGGGAAAGCGGTGCGTAAGGGCAAAAAATAACCCGACCGGGGGGCCGCGGCCCCCCTGCATCGGGGCGATCCAATAGTAACCGCCCGGATCTAGGATCGCTGTCAATGGACGGGCGGCGAAGGGGACTTAAACGCAGAAGCCGGCATGTGCGTCGCCCCTTCAATACAGTCACTATAACCACCGCTTTGGGGATTTCAACCCCCAAAAATCCCCGACGTGCGATTCGGCGCCGGTTGAATTCTTCCGGACACGATTTATTTTATATTGTTTATGGATAGGCGAAACACAGACAAAACGGAGGAGCCCGCTCTCATGACCGACCCCGGCGCGGACCTGTTCGACCGCCTGAAACGAAGCCGTCCGCTGATCCAGCGGGAAAACGGCGGATACCCGGTATTTTTCCAGCTCGATTTCGACGACCGGGGCGCCTTTCTCCGGGTCGTGGACAAAAACGGCCGGAAGGTGGAACCGGGCCACGAGTCCTACGGCGGACCGACCCGGGACCTGCTCAAATCCCTGGAATCGATCCGGGAACGGAACCAGTTCCGAATCGACTGGGAAAAACCGTCGGATCGGATCTATCTGGACGAGAACGACCACCTTATCGGGCGGCTCCGCCACTGCGACGGGGTGGTGACCGCCGATTTCACCCCTATCCGTTTCGCCGAAGAGACGGCCCGGCTCCGGCTGATCATCGAAGAAAAAGGCGGGCTCCACGAGGCCCGGTCCGTGCTGTCCCACGGCGGAGAGCGCATCGAGCGGCCGGTCCTCATCGACGAGCGCCACGCTTTTTCCGGCGGCATCATCTATCCCATCCCGCCCCTGGGCGAAAACTATCGGTTGCTGCCCCTTTTCCAGACCCGGATCCTGCCGGGAAACCTGGAAAAATATCTCTCCCTGCTCTTTTCGTATTTGGGCGACATCCCGGTCCGGCTGGACGGATACCGGATGGCCGAGGGGCCGCCGCGCGGGACCCAACCGACCCTGATCTTTGAAAAAATCGATCCGGACAACGCCCTCCACCTGCGGCTGGGGACTTCGCTGGCCGATTTCGATCCGGATTTTTTCGATGCCTACGACGTGACCCGGGTGGCCGCCGTCAACGACCTGGAGAAGCGAATCACGGTGAGCGATCTTCACCACGAGGAGATCGGCCCGGTCTTCAAGGAGATCGACAAGCTTTTGAAAAAACACCGGCGGGAGACGGGAAACGGCGCCGGGTTCTACGCCGACGAGACCCTTTTCATCATCGACGAGGACCTGGCCCGGGCCTTTATCGGGGCCGAGCTGCCCCGGCTCATCGGCCGGTTCGCCATCCTGGGGGCGGAAAAGCTCAAGCGCTACAAGGTCCGGGCCGCCGCGCCTCAGCTCAGCCTCTCTTTGTCCCACGGCATCGATTTCCTGGAGGGGGACGCCCGTTTGGAGATCGAAGGGGAATCGATCCCCCTGTTTACGGCCCTGAACCAGTACCGCCGGCAATCCTACATCTCCCTGAGCGACGGGACCCAGGCCATCGTCCGCAGGGACTACATGGACCGGCTCGACCGGATCTTCAAAAAGGCCGAAGCCGGGGTCAAGGTCTCCTTTTTCGATCTCCCGGCGGTGGAAGAACTCATCGACGAGAAAACGGCGGAAGAAAATTTCAAGGCCTCCCGGGACATCTTCCTGGGCTTCAACACCCTGGCCGGCGCCAACTACAAGTATCCGGACCTGAAAGCCGACCTGCGGCCCTACCAGAAACAGGGGTACAAATGGCTCCGGTACTTGCACAAGCACCGGCTGGGCGGGTGCCTGGCCGACGACATGGGGCTGGGCAAGACCCTCCAGGCCATCGCCCTCCTGGCCGCCGTCTACCCCGGCGAAGGGAAGAAATCCCTGGTGGTCATGCCCAAAAGCCTGCTGTTCAACTGGCAAAGCGAAATCGGCCGGTTCGCGCCCCAAATCCGCGCCGCCATCCACCACGGCATGGACCGGGACTTCGGCGCGGCCCTGGGGTCGGATGTGATCCTTACCACCTACGCCACCCTGAGAAACGACATCGAAACGGTTCGGGAGACGCCCTTCCACTGCGTCATCCTGGATGAGTCCCAGCACATCAAGAACATCGATTCCCAGACCTCCAAGGCGGTGATGCTCCTTAACGCCGACCACCGTCTCGCCCTGAGCGGCACCCCCATCGAAAACCACCTGGGGGAACTCTACGCCCTGTTCCGGTTCCTCAACCCGTCCATGTTCGGGTCCGCCGACGCCTTCAACCGCCATTACGGAACCCCCATCCAGAAAAACGAGGACAAGTCGGCTCTCAAGGAGCTGAAAAAGAAGATCTATCCGTTTATCCTCCGGCGGCTCAAGGAGGAGGTGCTCGACGACCTGCCCGACAAGGTCGAGCAGGTCCTTTATGTGGACATGTCCGACGACCAGCGGGGGTTCTACGAAGAGCGGCGCCGGTATTACCAGGACGCCGTCCAGGCCCTGATCGCCGGCGGCGAATTTTACAAATACCGGTTTTTCGTGCTCCAGGCCATGAGCGAACTCCGCCAGATCGCCGCCATTCCCGAGGCCAAAACCGAGGACGCCATCCGGTCCCCCAAGCGGGAGGCCCTCATGGAACACATCGAGGAACTGGCGGCCAACGGTCACAAAGTCCTGGTCTTCGCCAACTTTCTCCACGCCCTGGAATGCATCGGGTCGGACCTGACGGCGGCGGGGATCGCGTACCTGGTCATGACCGGCGCCACCCAGGACCGCCAGGGCCTGGTGAGCCGCTTCCAGGAGGATGAATCGATCCGGGTTTTTCTGATGACGCTGAAAACCGGCGGACTGGGGCTGAACCTCACCGCCGCCGACTACGTCTTCATCTTCGACCCCTGGTGGAACCGGGCCGCGGAAAACCAGGCCGTGGACCGGACCCACCGGATCGGGCAGCGGCGGACGGTCTTCTCCTACAAGCTCATCACCCGGGGCTCCATCGAAGAGAAGATCCTCCAGCTCCAGGAAAAGAAGCGGGCGCTTTTCGAAAGCCTTGTCGCCAGCGACGGCGCGGCCATCAAGTCCCTGGACGAAGCCGACATCCAGTTCATCCTGGGAGACTGAGGCGGATGGCCAGACGGAAGGGCAAGCCCAAAAAAGCACGGAAGAAAAAGGCCCGGATCCCGGTCCCCCTCTACACCGACCACCTGGAACGGCTCCAGGACAAGGCGAACTGGTCCCGGTCCAAAACCGTCTGCACCGTCTGCAAGGGGCCGCGCGGGGGCGAGCCGGTCTACCACGGGGACGACGCTCGGATCTGCCGCGACTGTGCGGTGAAGATCTTCAAGCGGAACGCCAAGGGTGCGTCCCTGGGCAACTGGACCTCCCGGGATTTCATCGAATCCCTGTCGCCGCCGGCCGGCCTCCTCCGCCGGTTCACCGTCCTCTTCCGGTATGCCGAGGCCGAGGAACGGCTGGCCCAGACCGGGCCGGAAAACCTGGAGACCATCCGGCGGCTCCTGCTGGACCAACTGGGCCACATGGACGGCCACCCCCTGGCCGAAGCGGTCCGAACGGCGGCACATGAGGCGTGCGTGGCCGTCGGCGAGGGGATCGTGGATCTGCTGGTCTCCGTCCGGAAGCCCAAGGCGCCCTGGCAGTTCACGGCCAACCAGGTGCTGACCGGCGGCGCCATCAACCCGGAGCATCCCAAGGTCAAAGCGATGCTCAAAGCGGCGGCCGAGAATTCGAGCCCCAGCGTGAGGATCTGCGCGGCCCGGGGCGTCGGACTCCACGACGCCTACTGGGCCATGCAGCTTCTGGACAAACTGGGGCGCGACCCCAACCCCCTGGTCCGGGAGGCCGTGGCCCAAATCCGCGCCGGCCAGCGGGAGCGCGCCCCCCAGCGGGGGCCTTCACAAAAGACGCCCGAGCCGCAACCCGCCCCCCGGAAAAAATCCCCTCCCCTCACGCCCCTGGAGTCGGCCATCAACGGCGCCTACAATGTCGCCACCCTCAAAATGGTCTACCAGACCTACCTGTCGTCCCTCTTTGACGAGGACTGGTTCGACATCGACGGCCCTTTCTCCCTCAACAGGCTCCGCAAATCCGATCTGGTCAAGGCCCTGGCGGAGGCGTTTTCCCACAAACAGCGGTTCCGGAGTCTTTACGGACAGATGCCCGACGGGGTGAAGACCGTCCTGGACGCGCTGGTGTGGGAGGGCCGCGCCAGGGAAATGTCGGAATTCCGGGGCATCGACCCGCCGTTTTTCACCCTCGTCGAGGAGACCCGGTACGGCCGCGAAATCTATATCGAGAAGCCCAACCCCGCTTATTTCATCCTGCCCATTGTCGAGGAGTACGACTGGCGCGAGAGCCGGAGCCCTTCCCAAAGCCGGTTCATTGTTTCCCTCCCCGACGAGGTGCGGACCTTACTCAAAAGCCGCCTGGCGCCGCCGCCCGAATACCACCTGGAAGGGACGACGGAGGTCAAAAAGACCCGGTTCCGATTTAAGGACGGAGACCGCGTCCTCGCCCAGATCGAGGCCGTTTCGACCTTTATCCGGCAGGACGGCCTCAAATTCACCAAAAGCGGCGACAGGGTGCTCAAAAACTCCCTGCGCCAGATGGTGGAAACCTGCCGTCTCCGGGAGTTCTACCCGGACGTGGAGCGGGACCTCGACTATCTGCGCGGTCACCTGATGGCCAACTTCCTCTCGTCGGAGAAAAAAGCCCCGCTGACGGAAGGGACCCCCGAGGCCCTGAAAGCGGCCTTCGACGGGTTTTTCAGCGGCGAGACCCATAAAACCCTATCTCTGGACAGCCTGCTGGCGCACCTCAAGGGGATGGGTTATCGCAGGCAAATCAGCCGGGGCACGCTTTCCGAACGGGACATATCGGTCCGGGCATCCCTGCCGAAACTGCTCCGGAACCTGCCGGATGCCCGATGGGTCGATGTGGACACGCTGCTCAAACACTGCCGTTGCCGGGACATCGATCTGGAGGCCGTCCATCGGTCCCGCTACGCCGGCAAACCCCTCTACGACCCGATGGTGGCGACACCCTTCCTCAAAGCCGTCCTGTTCTTTTTTGCCGCCTTCGGACTGGTGGAGATCCTCTATGACCGGCCCCGGATCACCATTGCCCAGGGGGAGGAGAATCGGCGCATCTCCGTCTGGGACGGGCTTCGATATGTTCGCCCGACGACGCTCGGCGCGTTCGTGGCCGGCAAGTCGGAAACCTACGAGGCGGCGGCGCCCCCCGAAACAGCCACCGTTTCCCTGGACGACAACCGGCTCCTGATCCATCTCCACGGCCGGGACCCGATCAAGGAGATGGCCCTGTCCCAGATCGCCGAGCGGGTGGCGGAAAACCTCTACAAGGTCAGCTTCGGGTCGTTTTTGCAGGGCTGCACCACCGAAGCCGGGATCCGGCAGCGGAAGGCCCTCTTCCAGCAGCACATCGAAGCCGAGCCGACCGGCATCTGGAAGGCGTTCCTGGACGACGTGGAAGGCAAGGTCGATCCCCTGGTCCCGGTCCGGTCCATGGCCGTCTTTCGATTGAAAGAAAATCAGGAACTCATTTCCCTGGTGGCCCGGGACCCGGAACTGAAACAATACATCCTCAAGGCCGAGGGCTACCACATCCTCATCCCCCACACCCATCTCAGTAAAGTCAGAAACCGGTTGGAAGCCTTCGGGTATTTGATTCAGGATTTGAGATGACGGCGGGTGCCGCGCTCCTTGCTGCCGCTTGTGTATTCCAAATTTCACGACCTCATTTCCAAAAGCGTGTCGGCATTGTTTCCCCCTCGAATAGTGCTTGCATTTTTCTGAAAATTGATGTAATGAAAACCGTTAAATCAACCCTAAATCATTCCATTGAAATTTTCATCAAAAAGAGGGAGGAATCATGTGTTCAGATCGTTTTCCGAATTCCGGGATCACCATCTGCTGTTTTCTGTTGATCGGATGCCTCACCTTTTTTCCATCCTGCACCACTCTTGAAACCGGAATAAGCAATTTTGCCGACATGGTCTTGCCTCAAAAGGCCACTTTTACCGTTGATGCGCCGGCTGCGTATCCGGCGACCTGGGATATCCAATCCATTCAGGTTCAGGCTTTTGATGTCAATTCGAGCCATCACAGGGATGAGGCCAAACAGTTACAACACATGATCAAAAACGGGATCGCCCAGGAGGGCTATATCCGGGCACTGGAAACGGGCGGTGACGCGCTGGTCAAAGGGGATCTGACCATCGGAAAGCTCCAAGCCGACAGTTACCGAAATAGTTATGAAACCGATGACGGCATTGAGTATGTTTATTATTATACCAAAAAATTGCCTGTCACCGGCAATTTTTCACTCATCGACCAGAAGTCCAACCGGGTCATTGTCGGCGATTCGTTTTCATATTCCTTTGACAATAAATGGCGTTCCAGCAACAGCCCATCCGACGCCAAGGCCCAGGCAGTATCCAACGAACAAATACTTCACGGGATATTGGAAAAGGTTTCCCGGGAAATCGTCTGGGCCGTGTCGCCCCACAAAGAGACCGTTACCCGCACACTCGAAAAGGGCAGCGATAAGAGCATTCGACTGGGCAACAAATATCTGGAAAACAACAGCCCCGACCAGGCCATATTGATTTGGAGGGAAGTGCTGGAAAAATCGGACGATCCCGAGGACATCGCCGCCGCCCATTACAACATCGGTGTTGTCATGGAGGCGAGAGGGGAGTTCGATAAGGCCAAATCGATGTTCGAGGAAGCCAATCTGCTGTTGCCTGAAAGGGAGCTGTACATCGAGGCCAGGGAACGGGTCCGAAAGGCCGAGGCGCGCCAGAGACGGCTGGGTGGACAGACCCGGAATCTATGACAGCAACCGGGATCGTTCTTCGTCGCCATAGGAAGGAATTCCGGGATAAGGAGTAGACCGAGATGAAAACCACATGCATCTGTTGGGTCGCCTTGGCCTGTATCGTTCTGGCGGGGTGTCAAGGGGGAACCCCCGTGACGGTGACCAGGGCGTCGGTCGCTGAAAAAATGACGCGAAAATACGATTATATTTCAAGCCCGCGGCCGATGCCCCCCTCCCAATCGGGCGCCCCCTCCGCGCGGCCGGCGGATGCGGGCACGGCCGTCAATCCCGGCGGCCCTTCCGCATCTCTTGCCAAGACGTTCACCCCACCTCCTCAACCGCTGCCGGATGCCAATCCCAACGAAAGGCGACTGGCACTGGTGATCGGCAATTCCGCATATCCCGGCGCCGCCTATCTGAGAAACCCGGTCAATGACGCCAAAGGGATGGCCCGGGCCCTGAAAGCGCTGCGGTTCGAGGTGATGGAAACACTGGACGCAGACCAGAAACAGATGAAAATGACCATCGACCGGTTCGGGTCCAAGCTCAAAGGGTATGACGTGGGCCTGGTCTATTATGCCGGGCACGGCATACAGGTGGATGGCCGAAACTATCTCATCCCCATCGACGCCCAGCTCAAAAGCAAAAAGCAGGTGGAATATGACGGCGTCGATGCGGAAAGAATCCTCATGAACATGGAAGATTCCGGATCTCGGGTCAATATCGTCATCCTCGATGCCTGCCGCGACAACCCGTTTGAAAGAAGCTGGTCCCGGGGGATCAAAAAAAAGAAGGGGCTGGCCCAAATGAATGCACCCCACGGGTCTTTGATCGCCTACAGCACGTCGCCGGGCAGCACCGCCGCCGACGGGGAAGGGATGAACGGTCTGTACACCTCTGCCCTGCTGGAATACATTCAAACCCCCAATCTCTCCATCGAAAGCGTCTTTAAAAAAGTCAGAACGGCCGTGATGGCGCGATCCAGCGGCGACCAGACCCCATGGGAATTGTCATCGTTGACGGGCGATTTCTATTTCAAGATCAAAAAGTAACATGCGACGCCCCTTCCCGTTCGAGGAATGGCGCTGTTCCGTCCCCTGTATTTTCTTGTGAATCCGCCCGTAAAGCCGGTTGATGCCTTCTGCCGGCCACGGACTCACCACGATCGAGTTCCTCTTCGGGATCGATCCCGATTCCACTGTTCAACGTTCATTCAGGTAGCGCCAATCCTTGTCAACCCGTGTCCAACGGCGGCTACCATCAACCCCAAAGCGGTGACATCTCCCAGACCATGAACCGCTTAGACGACCTGTCCACCGTCTCAACCACCGGCCGTAATGCGGGATTCCAAATTTTTCCGGATCTTTCTTTTGACCTTTTGACGCGATCTTTCCCGCCGCTGCTGTTTCCCTGGGATGGAAAGGCAGGGGCAACCGCTGGGTCGTTCAGGAGATGGTTTATGAAAATACGCCAATGCAGGATGTTGAAAACGGTCATGATCTGTTCGGTGCTCCTCCTTTTTGCCGGCCCCTCTCTCGGCGGAACGACCCCGGCGCCGGCCGGGGGAAAAACGGCCGAGGATCTGTCCGATCTGGAGGTGACCCTCCAAGGATTTACAGAACCCCGGGAACTGGCCCGGCCCCTGGCGGAAAACGGGGTCGTGCTGTCGGCCGATTCCGGCGCCCGGAACATTTACGCGCTCTATGCCGATTACCGGACCAACCTTCAGCCGGTCTTTATCACCACGGATCTGTTGTTCCACACCCTTCACAAGGTGTTCGAGCGATCGCTGAAAGCTGTGGAGTTGGAACAACTCCCTCTGCTCACTCGGTTTTCGTCGGAGATGTATAATGCCGCCATGGCGATGGCAGCCGCATCTGAAACCGATGAGGCCCTGATTCCCGCCCTCCGGCAACTGGCCGCTTATTTTGCCGTTCCGGCCGTCCTGATGGGGGCCGACATCGCGCTGCCGGCGGATCTGTCGGAGAGGGTCGGGGAGGAGATCGCCCTGATCCGCGCCCACGAGGGATTTGCATTTTCCAAGGTGCTGCCCCAAAAAGAAGATTTTTCACAATACGCCGTCCGCGGCCACTATGCGAAACACGATGCCCTGGAACGGTATTTCCCCGCCGCCATGTGGTACGGCCGGCGGATGTTCCGGTTCGACGAGACCACACCCGAAGGGGCGGGCGGCCCCCTCGACACGCCGTCGCTGAAGGGATGGTGGGGAAAAACCGGTACGGACACCTTCCCGGAGATCGCCCGCAACGAAATCCTGTCGGCCTGTCTTCTGGTCCACTTGCTCGAACATCATGAAATCGATGGACAGCCCGCCATGGCCGTATACCGGGCCCTCAAGGCGCCGTTGGATCTGCTGGTGGGGACCACCGACGACATGGAGGCGGCGGGGCTGTCAAAAGCGCTCCGATCGGCCTATGGAGAGGACTGGGGGCCCGCCGATCTGACCGACCTGGACAAACTGTATGCCTTTGCCAAAACGGCCGCCACTGCCACCGGCTCGCCGACCATCGACAACACCGGACTGGGGCGAAAGGGATTGACGCTTCTGGGGCAGCGGGCCATTCCAGACGCCGCCATTTTTCGGCAACTGGTCCACAGCCGGACCCATCCGCTCCCCTATACGGGAACGGCGGCCGACAAACCGTTCACGTGGGCCAAGGACGGCGTCTTTGGCGAGGTCCGCGGGTTCCCAAGGGGGCTGGACCTGATGGCGGTCCTGGGGTCGGCGACGGCGGAGACTTTGCTGGCGGAAAACGGCGACGCCGCCTACAACCATTACCCGGCCCGCCTGGCGGCGTTGAAACAGAAGATGGCCGGTTTTTCACCGGGCCCCAACGCCTTCGAATGGATGCTGTCGGCCTTCACGCCGATTTTTAACGTCCCGGAACCGGCCCCGGCCTTCATGAGGTCGGCGGTATGGGACCGGAAATGCCTCAACACCGCCCTGGGGGCCTGGACGGAACTCCGCCACGATACGGTCCTCTATGGCAAACAGAGCTATACGCCGGTGCCCCGGGGCGGGAGATACGCCGAATTGCCCCTGGCCTACCTGGAGCCGAATCCCGAGGCCTTCCGGCGGATGGCCGGGGTCGTCGCCCTGTTGAAAACCGATGATCGGCTTACGGTGCCGGATTACCTCCGAAAGGCCTACGGGGATTTGGCCGATATCCTGGACCGGCTGGCGACCATCGCCGAAGCCGAGTTGGCAGGCGCCCCCCCCTTCGGCGAAGACGCGCAGTTTCTGGCGGGGGTGAGCGGAAAACTGGAAACCGCCATCCGGTTGCCCGAGGCGGCGGCGCAAGCCCTGAACATCGGGAAAGACGGGGACATGGCCCTGGCCGCCGACGTCCACACTCGAATGCCGGAGGTGTTGACCGTAGCGGTGGGGTTTCCGGGAAAAATCATCGTTCTCATGGACATCAACGGCAAACCGGCCTTATTTTTCGGCGGCGTCTACACCTACTACGAATTCAAAGCGCCCTACGGGGACCGGTTGACGGACGAGAAATGGCGGAAACGGCTGGAAACGGATTCGCCATCGGCCGTTCCGCTTCTTTTTTGACCTGTGAGGGATCGAGCCGGCGCCCCGCCCTTCTTTCCGGGCAGCATGAGGGGGGATTGCCACGCAGACGACAAGGAGGCAGCGCATGTTGAAAAAAGGATTGTTGACGATCCTTTCCATCATTTTGCTGTCGGTTTCCTGTTTTGCCGCCAAGCGTTTATAAGCAAAATTAAGGCGTTGTACGCGAAATCTGAGGCTAAAAACTGAGTTTACCCGCCACTTTATTAAAATACAAGGCTACTTTGGCGATTACACCAAAAAAGGGCTGCACATTTAATTTTGAGAATCAAGGCGATTTACCGTGATCTCTGTACAATATATTTTTGCTTAAACGCTATATTTGAAAAAGCCAATACCCTTAGGCCGCAAATGGAAAGGAGCCTCTTCCAATTTGGCTGAAACATATCGCAGACGCTTCGGCATCGAGGCGGATTACCGGATGATAAATTCCGTCTGGGCCAGAACATCCAGCCGGGACCCAAAATATCGGTGGTTGTTGGTAACGGCGGCCTTTGTTCTGATCAATTTATGGCTCACCATTCGATGGAGAAAACTTGCCAAGCCGCGCCGAGGCGGACGTTTGATCGATCCATCTGTTTTGCCTTTGGATTTCTTTTGCAACCTTTTCAGAGACGCTATTCGCAAGAAGCGCGGCGTTGTTCAGGTTATCAGAATGCCTCAGCATGCCGTTTTTTGAAGTACTGAATTTGGCCATTTCAATGCTGAGAATGGCCGGTGCCCTTTATATTCCAGCAGCCTGCCGGGCATGCACAAGGCTTGGAATCGGGGTGTTAAGGCTCATCGGGATTCAGGTGGGACTTTGACGGGGCCGTGTTTGCAAAGGAGTGGGATATTGAGAATCCATCGCCATCGTGATAACATGATATGCGAGTTGACATGATGAGGAGTGAGACATCTTGAGCGCGACCCAATCGAGGATCAATATATGGCGAAGGACTATTATAAAATCTTAGGCGTTTCCAAAACCGCCTCCCAGGACGAGATTAAAAAAGCCTACCGGAAACTGGCCAGGAAATGGCATCCGGACATCAACCCCGGAGACGAGAAGGCGGAAAAGAAATTCAAGGACATATCGGAAGCCCACGACGCCCTGGGCAACGCGGAAAAGCGGAAGCTGTACGACGAGTTCGGGGCCGAAGGGCTCCAGGCCGGATTCAACGCCGAGCAGGCCCGGGAATACAAGAAATGGCAATCCTTCGGCGGCGGCGCGGGGACCCGGAGCCGGGCCGCCGGCGGTCAGGGGTTCGGCCAGTATCAAAGCTACGAGGATATCTTCGGGGATCTTTTCGGATTCGGCGGCGGAGGCGGCGGTCCCCAGGGGTTTTCCGCCGGGCGCCAACGGACGACCAAAGGCCGGAACCTCGAACACGAGATGACCATCGACATGATGTCGGCCCTGCGCGGATTCGAAACCGAACTCTCCATGCAAAAAGCCAGGGCCTGCGGCCGGTGCGGCGGCAGCGGCGACGATCCCGACAGCAGCGTTTCCACCTGCGCCTCCTGCGGCGGAACCGGCCGGATGAACATCGGCGACGGCCCCATGAATTTCACCAAGATCTGCCCGGAGTGCGGCGGCGCCGGTCAGAGCCGCGCCATCTGCCCCCAGTGCAAGGGCTCAGGCCAGACCACGGGAATCGAGAAGATCCGGGTCACCATTCCATCGGGCGTCAAGGAAGACGCCAAGGTGCGGGTCTCCGGAAAAGGGGAGCCGGGCGCCGGCGGCGGCCCGCCGGGGGACCTCTTCCTGGTGGTCCACATCAAGCCTCACCCACTGCTCAGGCGGGACGGCGACGACCTTCACATCGACGTGCCGGTCACCATCCACGAGGCCATGGCCGGCGGCACGGCGACGGTTCCCACGGTGGACGGTCAGGTCAACCTAAAGATTCCGGCGGGGAGCCAGAGCGGAAGGACGCTGAAACTCAAAGGAAAGGGGGCGGTCAACACCAAGACCAAGGCCCGGGGGGATTTGCTGGCCCACATCGTGGTCCGACCGCCCAAGACCGATGCAGCCGACGCGCTGAAGGCGGCGGAAACGCTGGAAGAATACTACAAAGAAGATATTCGGAAAGACCTGCGGCTATAGCGCGGCGGGTTAGAAATCCTCCGGAAACCGGTCCCGGAGATGCCGGTTGACATCCTCCAGGATGGCGTCGAACTGCCGGCGCATGTCGAGCATATTCTGGCGCATCCGGAGGATGACCTCCACCCCCGGCAGATTCACATCCATATCCTCCACCAGGATTTTGGCCATGCGCAGCTTTTCCAGTTCCTCCATACAGAACCGCCGCGCGGATTCGTCCGCTTCCATCTCGGCGCAGACGATCTCCTCGGATTCCAGATCCCGGAGAAACCGTTCATCCAGATCAAAATATTCAACCACTTCTGTTAGGGTCCAGTATTGTTTGGCCATGCTCGCACCTTCCGTCTTCCATCAAGGCAGGATATCGTGTCCACCGATGTTTCTCAGATAGATATGGTCGTCGAAAAACTGTAAAGTGACGCGGACCTCCATGTCCACGGAAATTTCATAGACCGGCGGCTTTTCACTTTTGAGCGCCTGTACCTTCTTAAAACGAAGCGATGGATGTTGTCTGTTTTCGAGTAACAATTTCAGTTTTGTCTTGACTTTTTCCCGCATCGACTTGTCAAAGCGCCTCAGCGCTTTTTCAAAGCTCCGGGACCATTTAATCTCCATCAATCCGGCCCTCGATCTGCTCAAACATCTCATCGACGTTTGCGGCTGACTCAATCTTGCCGGACCGATAGTCTTCCGTTGCTTGTTTCTCTGCTGTCTGCCAGCTCTTTGTTTGGTAGCGGGATTGATCGTCGTCCAAAAAGACAATCATGACGTTTCCGGGTTCCTGAGACGATATGTCTTCAAGCGGGATGATTTTACCGTTCTCAAATACGCCTCTGACCGCTAACTGCGCCATGGCTTTCTCCTACTTCAATTTAAACATATAACATCAAAATGCGTCAAAAGTGAGTTCATCCGGCCATTCCCGTTCATGCCCGTCCGCCGGGCCTTTTTTGCAGGCATCCACCACCAGGCGGTCGTTGCGTATCATCAGGTCGCGGCCGGGATCGGTGTTGTTGAACAGTTTCCAGAGGATGAGCGAATCGTCGTGGAGGTCGATTTCCGCGTCGAAGAGAATGAAGATGTTGAAGGCGGACAGCTCTCCCAGGTAGAATAGCACATCGGAGAAATACCGTCCGCCCCGGTCTTGCCGCTTCTCCACGGCCACGGCCAGAACCCGGTTGGCGGCGGGATCGGCCTCCTCCATCAGTCGGCGGTGCGCAACGGCGCCCGGAATTTTGTTTTTGATCACGCCGGCCAGATAGGCATCCGACGGCGGCGCCATCGACGGCAACTGTCGATCCCTGGGCGGCTCTCCCGTGAACCGGGCCGTGAGGTCGAGACCGATCTTGTTGCCGAAATTGGCGACGGGCGAGGAGTGATCCAACACGTCCAGCACGCCTTTGGTTATGGTGATGTCGGACGACAGGTCGAACCGCAGGGCCAGTTGCCGGAGGACCGCGGCCGGGTCCGAAGGATCGACATCGGCGTCCACCACGGCGATGGCCTTGCAAAAACTCATCTGGCCCTGGCCCCACAGGCCGCTCATGATCTTCTGGGCATGGCCGGGATATTCTTTCTCCAGCGCCACCACCACGATGTTGTGGAACACGCCCTCCCACGGAAACCAGTAGTCCTTTATTTCCGGAAAGACCGTCTGGAGCATGGGCAGAAAGAGCCGCTCCGTGGCCTTGGCCAGGTAGCAGTCCTCCATGGGCGGCCGGCCCACGAGGGTGGCGTTGTAGACGGGATCTTTCCGATGGGTCACGGCCGTGACGTGGAAAACCGGGTAGTCGTCGGCCAGGGAATAATAGCCGGTATGATCGCCGAAGGGGCCTTCCCGCCGTAGCTCGCCGGGGTCGACATACCCTTCCAGAACGAACTCCGCCTCTGCGGGAACCTCCAGATCAACCGTCAGGCATTTGGCCATCCGCACCGGCTTTTTCCGGATGAAGCCGGCCAGCATCATCTCGTCGATCCCCCGGGGCATGGGGGCCGTGGCCGAATAGACCGTCGCGGGATCGGCGCCGATGGCCACCGCCACCGGCATCCGCTTTCCGGCTTTGGCGTATTCGTTGTAGTAGTGGGAACCGTCCTTGTGGATGTGCCAGTGCATTCCGGTGGTGTTCCGGTCGAAGACTTGGAGGCGGTACATCCCCACGTTGCGGCGGCCCGTGACAAGGCTCCGGGTGATGACCAGGGGAAGGGTGATGAACGGCCCGGCGTCCTTGGGCCAGCAGTGTAGGACGGGCAGGATGGACAGGTCCACCTCGCCGCCTTTCCAGACCACCTCCTGGCACGGCGGCTTTTTTCCCTTGAAATTCCGGGGCGGAAATTTGGCCAGGTCCATGGCCATGGGCAGCGCCCCGATGGCATCCCGCAGCCCTGACGGCGGGTTGAATTCGATGTATTCCCGGACCCGGTTTGCCAGGTCGTCCAGATGATCCACCCCGAGGGCCATGCGGATCCGCCGGTCGCTGCCGAAGATGTTGGTGGCCACCGGAAACTTGTATCCCCGGACATTGGTGAAGAGCAATCCCCTGCCGCCCCCCGGACTTTTGGATTCCGCGTCGGTGTATTGGCTGATGTCCAGATACGGCGACACCGGATCGGCGATGCGGTTGAGTTCGCCGGCCGATTCCAGCCGGTCGAGAAATTCCTTCAGGTTGTTATAGTGCGTCATCCGTCCCCCACTGTCCGACGAGATCCTGTTCGATGCCCAGGTGATCCAGCACCCGGGCCACCGTATGATCGACGAGATCCTCGATGGTTTCCGGCCCGAAATAAAACCCGGGGCACGGCGGCATGATGGTGGCGCCGGCCGCCGCGGCCCGGCGCATGTTTTCCAGGTGAATCGCGCTCAGGGGGGTCTCCCGGGTCAGCAGGATCAG
>CAYPCE010000059.1:0-18798 GCA_964409085.1 uncultured Desulfobacteraceae bacterium
GGATAATCAGGATGGGGATGGGGCCGAACCTGACCTGCGAGGTTTTAAAAACCTCGTAGGTCTTCGCCTACAAAAATCTTTTTTCGATAAAATCCGCCAATGCCAACACATCGTCCAATCCGAAAACGGGCACGTCCAGATCCATATCGGCGTCGGTGACGAATGCGGCCAGGTCGGGGTGGCGGGGGAAGATAGGGGGCTTGCCGGTGGCTTCTCGGAAGACTTCGATTTTGGGCCGGGGTTCCCGTTTGTAGCCTTCGGCGATGATCAGGTCCATGTCCTGGAAGTAGAGGGCGAGACTGTCCAGGGAGTCGCAGCCGTTGTCCTTGACCATGGCGATGCGGCCGGGTCCGGCCACGACGACGGTGTCGGCGCCGGCGGATTTGTGCCGCCAACTGTCCTTTCCCTTTTTGTCCATTTCAACGACATGAGAGGCGTGCTTGATGGTTCCGATCCGGTAGCCGCGGCGCTTCAGCTCGGGGATCAGCTTTTCCAGCAGGGTGGTCTTGCCGGAATGGGACGTGCCGACGATGGAAATGATGGGAGGCATAACGCGTTTTCCTGTCCGGGGTCAATCGCTGCCCGGGTTTCCGGCGGCCCGCCTGTTTTCCTTTTCCATGAAATGGATGGGGCACGACGAGCGGAACTTGCAGTAGATTTCGGGGTCGCGGCAGTGCATGCAGTCTTCGCACATGTAGATTTCGTGCTTGGTGCAGCGGTACGGCGTTTCCCGGTCCGGGTGGTTGACGCAGGGGCCCATGGTCAGTTCCGCTGTCCGTTGAAGGCCCGGATTTCGCGGCCGATATCCGCAATTTGGGCATACAGGGCGGCCCGGTCGATGGTGGCGAGGCGCCGGTCGGTCATGACCACCCGGCCGTCGATGACCGTATGGGCCACGTCGCTCCCCCGCACCGCGTAGACCAGGTGGGATTCGGGGTGGTACATGGGCGTCAGGTGGGGCTTGTCCGTGTCGATGACGATGATGTCGGCCCGCTTGCCGGGCTCCAGTGAGCCGGTGACGTCGCCCAGCCCCAGGGCCCGGGCCCCGTCGATGGTGGCCATGCCGAGCACGGTGTCAGCGTCCAGCACCGTGGGGTCCAGGGTGTGGACCTTGTGGAGCTTGGCGGCCGTGTCCATCTCGCCGAACATATCGAGGTTGTTGTTGCTGGAACACCCGTCAGTGCCCAGGGCCACGCAGACCCCGGCGTCCAGGAGCCGGGGGATCGGCGCGACGCCCGAGGCCAGCTTCATGTTGCTCTCGGGGTTGTGGGCCACCTTGACGCCGTGGTCCCGGAGCAGGGCCATGTCCTCGTCGCTGAGGGCCACGCAGTGGCAGGCCAGGAGGCGGGGGGAAAGGAGCCCCAGGTCCGCCAGGTGGCCCACCGGGGTCTTGCCGTACCGCTCCTTCATCTGGTCCACTTCACCCCGGGTTTCGGCGACGTGGATGACGAGGGGGATGTCGTATGTCTTCGAAATCGCCTCGGCCCGTTTTAAGAGGTCCGGTGCGCAGAGATAGGGGGAATGGGGCTCCACGGCGATGGTCACCAGGGGGTCGCCCCGCCATTCTTCGATGAGCGCTTCGGTGTATTTGAATCCTTTTTCGATGGACCCGTAATGGGGGGAGGGGAAGTCGTAGAGTACCTCGCCCACCACGGCCCGGACCCCGGCGTCTTTGGCGGCCCTGGCCACGGCCCCTTCAAAGAGGTACATGTCGCAGAAGCAGGTTGTGCCGCCCATGATCATCTCGGCGCAGGCCAGGGTCGATCCGGCGTAGACTTTTTCGGCGTCCAGGCGGGCTTCGGCCGGGAAGATGTGGTCCTGGAGCCATTCCATGAGGGGCAGGTCGTCGGCCAGCCCCCGGAAAAGCGTCATGGCGGCGTGGGTGTGGGTGTTGACCAGACCGGGCATGATGATGCCGCCCCGGGCGTCGATGACCCTGGCGGGCCCGTCGGCGGCCACCGCTTCTTCGGGCCCCACGGCGACGATGGCGTTGCCGGAGACGGACACGGCACCGCGCCTGAACCGCCGGTCTTCGCCGTCCATGGTGAGGACGATGCCGTTATGGATGAGCAGATCAATCGACACGGACGGCCTCCATCAGGCTCCGGACGAGGGCCCCCAGCCGGGGCGTGGCCCCGGCGGCCGTTTCCAGGATCTCCTCCAGGGTGGCGGGGGCCGGGGCGTCGGGATTGTGGACGTTGGTGACCGTGGAGAGCCCCATCACCCGCATACCGGCGTGGACCGCGGCGATGGTTTCCTGTACCGTGGAAAACCCCACCGCATCCGCGCCGGCGGTCCGAAGGAACCGCACCTCGGCCGGCGTTTCCAGGGAGGGCCCCTTGAGGCCGGCGTAGACCCCCGTTTGCCAGGGAATCTCCGCGGCGTCGGCGATCTTTCCGGCCAGCCTGGCAAGATCGGGATCATAGGCGGCGCCCATGTCGGGGAAGCGGATCCCCCAGCTCTCCTCGTTGGGGCCCACCAGCGGGTTTTCGCCGGTGAGGTTGATATGGTCCCGGATGATCATGATGTCGCCGGAGGTAAAGGACGGGTTGAGGCCCCCCGAGGCGTTGGAGACGATCAGGGTGCGGACCCCCAGCTCCTGCATGACCCGGATGGGGAAGGCCACCTGTTGGGGGGAATAGCCCTCGTAGAGGTGAAACCGTCCCAGCATGGCCGCCACGGCCCGGCCGGCGACCTCGCCGAAAAGGAGCTGCCCCTTGTGGCTTTCGACCGTGGAGCGGGAAAAATGGGGCAGATCGGCGTACTCGAAGGCGGCCGACGGGTTGAGAAAGGCGGCGCTGTCCCCCAGGCCGGTGCCGGTGAGAAACCCGATCCGGGGGAGGGAAGCGATCCGTTCCCGAAGGTAGGCGGCCGTTTCCACCGCCCTTTGTTTGTCGTCGCGCATGCCAGTTTCCCCTTGCGTTGAAGGTCAAAGGCGGTATCATAGTGCAGGATTGCTGAATCGTCAATAAACAGATCGGGAGCGGATCGGCGGTCGCGTCGGGGGACGGAATTTCGGCGGTTTTTGGACAGATGGAGGAGGTGGATGACGGATATGAACGGGTTGCAACGTCGGATGCCGGTAACGGAGGGGTTTTTGCAGGCAGTGGTGGACGCCCTGCCATCCCACATCGCCATCCTGGACGGCGAGGGCGTCATCGTGGCCGTGAACGCGGCCTGGCGCGGCTTTGCCAGGGGAAACGACATGGCGGACCCCGATTACGGCGTGGGGGCCAATTATCTGGAGGTCTGCCGGCGGGCCTGCGGCGACCATGCCGAGGAGGCCCCGTCGGTGGCCGCGGCCTTTGGGGAACTGCTGCGGGACGAACGGACGGCGTTTCACCTGGAATATCCCTGCCACAGCCCGGAGGAGGAGCGATGGTTCCTGCTCCAGGCCACCCGGTTCTTCGAGGGGGGGCGGCCCTTTGCGGTGGTGGCCCACCACAACATTACCGAACGGCGCATGGCCGAAACCCAGGTCCGCCAGACTTTCGACGCCCTCAAGGACGCCAAGGCCGAGGCCGAAGCGGCCAACCGGGCCAAAAGCGAGTTTCTGGCCAACATGAGCCACGAGATCCGCACCCCCATGAACGCCATCATCGGCATGACCGAACTGCTGACCGGGACGAATCTGGACGCCGAACAGCGGGAATGGCTGGAGATCATCGGCAGCTCGTCGGACGTGCTCATGACCCTCATCAACGACATCCTCGATTTTTCCAAGATTGAAGCCGGGCGGATGGAACTGGAAACCATCGACTTCCGGCTGGACGAGATGGTGAGGGAGGTCCGGGACATGTTTTCGGCCGCGGCCCGGGAAAAGGGGCTGGCGCTGCGGGCCGGGGCCGATCCGGAAACCCCGGTCCGGGTCCGGGGCGATTCGGCCCGTCTCCGGCAGATCCTGATGAACCTGGTGAGCAACGCCATCAAATTCACACCGTCGGGATCCGTCGCCGTCCGGGCGTGCCGGGACGAAGAGACAGCCGGCGGGAACCGCTTCCGGTTCGAGGTGGCGGATACGGGCATCGGCGTCTCCCCTGAACAGGCCCGCCGGATTTTCGAACCCTTTTCCCAGGCGGACGCCTCCATGACCCGGAAATTCGGGGGCACCGGCCTGGGGCTGGCCATCTCCCGGAAGCTGTCCCGGCTTATGGGCGGAGACCTCTGGCTGGACCGCCCGGACGGCGGCGGGGCCGTTTTCTGTTTTACCGTCGTCCTGGAAACGACCCGCGGGGCGGATCGGCCGCCCGGCGGCGATACCCGGATGCCGGCCGTTCCGGATGGCAACCCGGAGACGGCCTCCCGCCGCATCCTGTTGGTGGAGGACCAGCCGGCCAACCAGAAAGTGGCCCAGGGCATCCTGAAAAAACTGGGGCACCGGGTGGATACGGCCTCCGATGGACGAGAAGCGCTTGCCGCTTTGGGAAAAAACCCCTATGATACCGTGCTGATGGATATCCAGATGCCCGGCATGGACGGTCTGGAGACCACGCGGCGCATCCGTTCCGCCGATGCCGGGGTCCTGGATCCCGGCGTGCCCATCGTGGCCATGACGGCCCACGCCATGAAAGGGGACCGGGAACGGTATCTGGCGGCCGGGATGAACGGTTATCTGGCCAAACCCATCTCCATCGACGGGCTCCGAAAGGCTGTCGAGAGCGCGGCGCCTGCCTCGACCGTACCGGCGGAGGCGGCCCCCGACCCGATGACCGAACCGGCGGCGGTCTTCGACGGGGCGTCGCTCCTCCAGCGGCTTGGGGGCGACCGAACGCTGGTGGCCAGCGTGCTCTCCATGTTCATCGACACCGTGCCGGCGGAACGGACCGGACTGGATGCGGCCCTGGCGGCCGGGGACCCGGAGACGGCCCGGCGCCATGCCCACACCCTCAAGGGCATGGCCGCCAATATCTCGGCCCCGGCGGTGCGGGACATCGCCCAAAAAATTGAGGCCAAAGCGAACGGCGCGCGGCTGGAACCGACCGATCCGCTGTTGGCGGACCTCGATGCGGCCATCGCGGCCTTCGGCGATCATACCGACGTGCGGGCCCTCATGGGCGGACCCGGAGAGAGCTGAACCGGCGCCGGAAACGGACAGACAGGAAACGATACAGCATGGCGAAAACGCGCATTCTCATCGTCGAAGATGAATACATCACCGTGCAGGACATCCGGGCGAGCATCGACCGGCTGGGTCACACGGTCTGCGGGGTGGCGGACTCAGGGGAGCACGCCATCCAGCTGGCCGGCGATCTGTGGCCGGACGTGGTCCTGATGGACGTGGTCCTCAAGGGCGACATGGACGGCATCGAAACCGCCGAGCACATCCTGGCCAAATACGACATCCCGGTCATCTATCTGTCGGCCTACGCGGACGCCGTCACCCTGGAGCGGGCCCAGTTGACCGAATCCTTCGGCTATCTCCTCAAGCCTTTCCGGGACCGGGAGATGGACGCCAACATCCACATGGCGCTTTACAAGGCCGAGATGAAGCGGAAGGTCAGGGAGGCCGAGGAGGTCATCGACCTCAACGAGTACCTCCGGAAGGAGATCGCCCGGCGGGAGATGGCGGAATCGCGGCTGGACGACACCTCCCGGCAGTTGCGGGTGCTGTCGTCCCGGCTTCTGGACGCCCAGGAGCGGGAGCGGAAACGCCTGGCCGACGAGATCCACGACAGCATCGGATCGAGCCTGGCCGCCATCAAGTTCAGCCTGGAGGAGACGGTCCTCCATCTCAACCAGGACCGGAACGGGGTGCTGGCATCGATGCAGAAGGTCATCGCCATGGTCCAGGGGGCCATCGAGGAGTCCCGCCGGATCTCTTCCAACCTTCGTCCCTCCCTCATCGACGACCTGGGGCTGCTGCCCACCATCCGATGGCTCACCGAGGAATTCCAGAAGGTCTACACCGACATGGCCATCGACCTTCGGCTGGAAATCGACGAAGAACGCATCGCCGAAGCCCTCAAGATCGTCATCTACCGTATTATCCAGGAAAGCCTCAACAATGCGGCCAAATACAGCGAGTCGGACACCGTGCAGGTCGAACTGACCGTGGCGGCGGGCCGCATCCATCTGACCGTGGCCGACAGCGGGGTCGGGTGCGACCTGGAAAAATTGGAAGACGACGATCATCTGAGCGGCATGGGGCTCCGGTCCATGCAGGAGCGGACCCATTTTTCCGGCGGCCGGTTCGAGGTCAAGTCGGTCCCCGGCGACGGCATGAAGATCATGGCCTCCTGGCCGGCCAAGACCGAGTGAAACGCCGACGGGGGCGCCGAGCGGGTCCCTGTGCACCCTCAAGAAACGGATTTCCCGGAGTTTTTCCATGGAACAAAAAGACGCAGCCGCCGGCGCCGGGCGGGCCAGAAACAGAAACCAACTCGTGGTGGTGGGCATCGGCGCCTCCGCCGGCGGGCTGGAGGCGTTCCAATCGATGCTGCCTAACCTGCCGGATGAAGACCGTCTCGCCTACGTCATCGTCCAGCACCTGGACCCCAAACACCCCACCATGCTCATCAGTCTGCTGGAGCGGTACACCGACCTGCCGGTGGTGGAGATCCAGGACGGCCAGACGGCGACCGGCGGACGGATCTACGTCACCCCGCCGGACCGGAACGTGACCATTTCCGAATCCATCCTCCACCTCAGCAAGCCCACGTCCGCCCACGGCCCCAAGCCCTCCATCAACCGGTTTCTGAAAAGCCTGGCCGAAGACCGCGGGGACCGGGCCGTGGCGGTGATCCTGTCGGGCACGGGCAGCGACGGGTCCCACGGGGTCCGGGCCGTCAAAGCCGCGGGCGGCATCACGGTGGTCCAGTCCCGGGAATCGGCCAAATACGACGGCATGCCCCACGCCGCCATCAGCGCCGGCCCGGTGGATCTCGTGGTGACCCCCGACCGGATGGGCGGGGAACTCATTTCCCTGCTCGCCTCCCCGGCGGCCCTTCCCGTGCCCGGGCGGGACGACACCGAACCGGCCGACGACCTGGAGCGGGTCTTCGACATCCTGCGGGAGAGGACCGGCTGCGATTTCTCGGAATACAAGATCAGCACCGTCAACCGCCGCATCGGCCGGCGGATGGCCCTCCGGAAAGTCGAAGAATTGTCGGACTACATCGCGGCCCTGGAAGACGACCCGGAGGAGGTGGACAGGCTCTCCAAGGACATCCTCATCTCGGTCACCAGCTTTTTCCGGGACAAGGAGGCCTTCGACGCCCTGGCCGGGGTCCTGGAGCGGGTAGTGAAGGACAAGAAAAAAGGAGACCCCATCCGGGTGTGGGCCGCGGGATGCGCCACCGGGGAAGAGGCCTATTCGGTCGGCATTCTGTTGTCCCGGATTCTGAACGACCGGCTGGACGACTACAATGTCCAGATCTTCGGCACCGATCTCGACGGCGACGCCATCGAATCGGCACGGTGGGGGGGCTACCCGGAGGCGTCGGTGGCCGAAGTGGATCCGGATCTGCTGGACCGGTATTTCCATCGGAAAGAGAATGGCTTTCAGATCGACGACGCCATCCGGGAGATCATCGTGTTCGCCCGCCACGATCTGATCCGGGACCCGCCCTATTCGCGCCTCGACCTTATCACCTGCCGGAACGTCTTTATCTATTTCAACGCCCGGCTCCAGGAACGGATCGCGCCTCTGTTCCATTACGTCCTCAATCCCCAAGGGTATCTCATGCTGGGGAAATCCGAGAACGTCAGCCAGTTTTCGGAACTCTTCGAGACGGTGTACAACCGGTGGAAGATTTACCGGCGCCGCAGTTCGGTCCGGGCGCCCTCCCTCGATTTCGGCCACTTTCACACCGCTCCCGCCGTCAAAAAGCGAAAAGGGGACAAAACCCCACCCGCATTCTCGCCCAGAGCGGCGCTGACCGAGGCGGTGGCCGACGCCTTCGGCCCCACCAGCATCCTCCTGGACAGCCAACTGGAAATCGTCTACATCCACGGCGACGTTGAGCCCTACCTGTCGTTTCGGCCCGGCAGCGCGGGCCTAAACGTCCTGGATCTGGCCCGGGATCAGGTCCGGCTCGATCTGCGGACCCTCATCCACCGGTGCCGCCGGGAAAAGGAGCGGGTCGAGAGCGGCGAAATCCGGGTCGAGACCGGCGGAAAGCGGCGCCGGGTTGTGATCCACGCCCAGCCCCTGGAAGCGGCCGATGCGCCGGAGGAACTGTTGCTGGTCGCCTTCGAGGAGCTGGGGGAGGCGGCGGCGGACGACGGCCCATCCCCCGCCGCCGACGGCGAAGCGGAAGACCCCCGGATCTACGAACTGGAGCAGGAGCTGGCCAGCACCAGGGAGCACCTCCAGACCACGGTGGAGGAGCTGGAGACCTCCAACGAAGAGCTGATGTCCCTGAACGAAGAGGTCCAGTCGGCCAACGAGGAACTCCAGTCTTCCAACGAGGAGCTGGAGACCTCCAACGAGGAACTCCAGTCCACCAACGAAGAGCTGACCACGGTCAACCAGGAACTCCAGGTCAAGTCGGCGGAGCTGTCCGCTGCCAACGCCGATCTGGAGAACATCCTCGGCCAGATCGAATTCCCGCTGATCATGGTGGACAAGGACCTGCGGGTCCGCCGGTTTAACGGGGCGGCTTCGGAGATCTTCGACCTCGGCAGCGAGGACATGGGGGAAAGCCTCACCACCACGGCCCTGCCCAGCCGGGTCGATCTGCCCGATCTCCGGGAAAGCCTGATGGGGGTCGTCAAAAGGGGCGACCGGATCGACCGGGAGGTCCGGATCGGCCGCCGGATCTATGCCATGCGGTGCCAACCCTACCGGGTCAACGGCCGTGAAGCCCCCTCGGGCGCGTTGCTCAGCTTCGTCGACAAAACCCGGATCGCCATGTCGGAGCGGGAAAAGGCCACCATCGGGTCCATTTCCCAGCTTTTCCTGAAAAACCTGGATTTGGCCGAGATTTACCAGTCCGTCGCCGACATCCTCGCCGACCGGTTCGGGGTTCCGGTGGCGGCGGTCACCCGGTACGAGCCGGAAAGCGAGTCGCTCCTGGCTTTGGGCTCCGTGGGACTGCCGGGCGGAGAAGGCGAACCGGTGCGGCTGCCGGTGGGGGGGACCATCGGGGGGACGGTGGTCAAGACCCGGCAACCGGTTTTCGACCTCGACGCCGGGCGGAGGTCCGATCACCAGGACTCCCGGTTGAAGCGGATCGGCGTCCGGACGGTGCTGGTGGTCCCCATGCTGAGGGACGGCGATGTGGACGGCACCGTCGGGATCGCGGATTTCGGGGAGCGCCAGGATCTGGAATCGGCGGTGGAGACCCTCCAGGTGGCGGCCAACCACCTGGCCCAGGAAATCGACCGGCAGGAGGCGGCCCGGGACTTGCAAAAAAACCGGAATTACATGGAGCAGGTGGCCGACGCCGTGCCCATGGTCCTTTACGTCTACCATATCA
Source organism: uncultured Desulfobacteraceae bacterium (assembly GCA_964409085.1). Classification (GTDB taxonomy): domain Bacteria; phylum Desulfobacterota; class Desulfobacteria; order Desulfobacterales; family JAABSP01; genus JAABTD01. The sequence goes on from CAYPCE010000059.1 coordinate 9,420, forward strand.
AAGAAAAACGCAATATCTACATCAACCGCCAGGTCCACCACATGCTCGGCTACAGCCGGGAAGAGATCGGGGAGATGGGCGGCGACATGTTCTCGATCCTGATCCATCCCGATGACACGGGCGACATCGAAGACCACCTGGCCCGGATGCGGAAAGCGTCGGACGACGACCTTCTGGAAGCCGAATACCGGGTCCGCCACGCCGACGGCGGATGGCGGTGGCTCCGGGTGGGGGAGGTGGTCTTCCGGCGGGACCACGACGGCCGGCCCCAGGAAATCTTGGGCACGGGCCGGGACATCACCGAGCAGAAAGCCCTGGAGGACCGGCTGGAACACAGCGAGGCCCTCTACCGGACCGTCCTGGAGGACCTGCCCGACATGGTCTGCCGGTTCACCGAAGACCGGCGGCTGACGGTGGTCAACAACGCCTACGCCCGGAGTTTCGGCAAGACGCCCGACTCCCTCATCGGTCAAAAGTTCACCCTGGCGGTCCTGGACGAAGACAAAGGGGAACTGGAAGATTGCCTGGAGGGGCTGACCCGGGCGCAGCCCACCTGCGCCATCGAAATCCGGGTCCGGGCAGAAGATGACGCGGTCAGCGTCCAGCAGTGGATTTTCCGGGCCTTTTTCGACGACGACGGGAACCGGACCGAATACCAGGGGACGGCCCGGGACGTCACCCGGTTAAAGGAGGCCGAAAAGCAGCGGGCCCAGCTCCGGGAAAAGGAGCTGCTGTTGCGGGAGGTCCATCACCGGGTGAAAAACAACCTCCAGATGGTGTCCAGCATGTTGCGGCTCCAGTCGGCGACCCTCTCCGACGAAGGGGTCCGCGACATGCTGGCGGACAACGTCAACCGGATCGCGTCCATGTCGATGATCCACGAAAAGCTCTACCGGTCCGAAAGCCTGGAGACGGTGGACCTGGCCGGCTACATCCGGGATCTGGTCAAGGACCTGTTCATCTCCTACCGGTCGGGCCATCAGAACATCCGGCTGGAAACCGACATCGAGCCCGTTTCGGTCTCCATCGACACGGCCATCCCCTGCGGACTCGTGGTCAACGAACTCCTCGCAAACGCCATGAAACACGGGTTCGACGGCGCGGAAGAGGGAAGCGTCCGGGTCGCCCTCGGCCCGTCGGACAACGGCGGGGTCCGCCTCACCGTCTCCGACGACGGCGGGGGCCTGCCGGCGGATTTCGACATGGACGCCGCCGACACCATAGGCCTCAAGCTGGTCAGGGGGCTGGTGGAACAGCAACTGGAGGGCGATCTTACGATGGACACAGAGGGGGGCGTCGCCTTCCACATCCGGTTCAAGGATCTGGAATACGCCGCGCGAACATGAATCCAGGGTGAATATGACCCTATCTAAATCGTGGATTCAGCCCTTCGATGCCGCCTGGTATCGAAATTCCGGGCCAAAAAACCGATTGACAGCAACCAGTTTTCGATCAATAATAGCCAATTTGACGTTGTTGTACGAACGGGCCGAAAGCGGAGGCATGCCTCCGCTTTCGATTTTCAATGGCCCGATGGCATGATCGAACCGAACGCCCGCCGCTTTCCGCTTGGCGGGCCGCCGTCCCCCCGGCGGGGGCGGCCGTATCGAAAGGAGCGACAGGAGGCATGGGAGGCAAGAAAAAGGAAGTCAAGGAAAAACCGCTGGAGAAGATGACGTCCAAGGAACTCCGGGAGCTGGCCATGGAACTCCCCGATATCGTGGGGGCCCACGGCATGAACAAGGCGGAACTCATTTCCGCCATAAAACAGTCCCGGGGTATCGAAGAAGACGGCAGCGCGGGCAAGAGCGGCCAGGTCCGGGAGATCAAGAAACAGATCAAGGAACTGAAGGTCAAGCGGGAAACGGCCCTGGAAAATGAGGACGAGAAAATGGCGGGCATCCTCCGGAAGCGGATCATCCGGTTGAAGAAAAAGAGCCGGCGGGCGGCCTGATGAACGGGGTCCCATGGACGATTTGATCGATCCCAGTGGGGTGGCCTTCGACGTGGACGGGGTGGTGGCCGATACCATGACCCTGTTCGTGGCCATGGCCCGGGACGGGTACGGCATGCCGGACCTGCGGTACGAGGACATCACCTCCTACGAGCTGACCGAGTGCCTCGATATCGACCCCGAGACCCTGAAAGAGCTGGTCGTCCGGTTGCTGGACGAGGAGCACACCGCGGCCCTGACGCCCCTTCCCGGTGCCGTGGCGGTCCTGACGGCCATCGGCCGGTGTTGCGAACCCGTCCGGTTCGTGACGGCCCGCCCGACCCTGGGGCCCATCGAGCGCTGGCTGCGGGACAGGATCCCCCTGCCCGACACCGCCATCGACGCCGTGGCCACCGGCGCCTTCGAGGCCAAGGCCGACGTCCTGCTGGCCAAAGGGGTCGAATGGTTCGTGGAGGACCGGCTGGAGACCTGCCATCAACTGGCCGAACGGGGCATCACCCCCATCGTTTTCCGGCAGCCCTGGAACCGGCAGCCGCATCCCTATCGGGAAGTAGGCGATTGGGAGGAGTTGCGGGGGATGATTCGGATTTGAAGAGGGGCAAAGGCACAGAGGCACAAAGGCACAAAGGGCGGGTTGGCTGTTTGTCCACCAAGTCCACTCCGTCCACCCCGTCCACCAAGGTGGGCCGAACCGCAATGGCGATGTATGAATGGGTAATCATCAGATGAACGGGTTTCATGGCACGACGATTCTGGCGGTACGGCGGGGCGACGCCCTGGCCGTGGGCGGCGACGGGCAGGTAACCCTGGACCGGACGGTGATCAAGCACCAGGCCCGGAAGGTGCGGAAGATCTACAACGACCGGATCATTGTGGGCTTTGCCGGGGCCACGGCCGACGCCCTGACCTTGTCCGAGAAGCTGGAAGGGAAGCTGGAGCGGTACAACGGCAACCTGACCCGCAGCGCCGTGGAACTGGCCCGGGACTGGCGCACCGACAAATATCTGCGCCGGCTGGAGGCCATCATGGTCGCGGCGGACGAATCCCGCCTCTTTCTGGTGTCCGGCAATGGCGACGTCATCGAGCCGGACGAAGGGGTGATCGCCATCGGGTCCGGCGGCCCCCCGGCCCAGGCCGCGGCCATGGCCCTGATGAAACACACCGATCTTCCGCCCCGGGAGATCGTGGCCGAAGCCATGGGGATTGCGGCCTCCCTGTGCATCTACACCAACACGACCCTGACGGTCGAAGAGATGTGAGCGGCGGATGAGCGATCTGAAACCATCGGAAATCGTACGGGAGCTGGACAAGTACATTATCGGCCAGAACGGGGCCAAGCGGAGCGTAGCCATCGCCCTGCGCAACCGGTGGCGCCGCCGCCAGGTGGACGAAGATCTCCGGGACGAGATCGCCCCAAAAAACATCATCCTCATCGGCCCCACCGGCGTGGGCAAGACCGAGATCGCCCGGCGGTTGTCCCGATTGACCGACTCTCCCTTTTCCAAGGTCGAGGCCTCCAAGTTCACCGAAGTGGGGTACGTGGGCCGGGATGTGGAATCCATGGTCCGGGACCTGGTGGAACTGACGGTCAACGACCTGAAGGTCCGCGAGCAGGCGGCGGTCCAGGAGAAAGCCGGCCGGATCGCCGAGGAACGCATCCTCGACATGTTGCTGCCCAAGCCCCGGGCATCGTCCTCCCGGGAAGAAGGGGAAGGCGGGAAGGAACCGAGCTTCGAACTGGTGACCGACGGGACCGAGTCGGAATCCCACAGCACCCGGGAAAAGCTCCGGCGGATGCTCCGGGCCGGGAAGCTGGATGACCGGTACGTGGATGTAGACGTGACCGACAAGTCCATGCCCATGGTGGAGATCTTCTCCAACGTCGGCATGGAGGAGATGGGGCTCAATTTCAAGGACATGTTCTCCAATCTCATGCCCAAATCCTCCAAGCGGCGCAAAATGAAGATCAAGGAGGCCGTCAAGATCCTGACCCAGGAGGAGGCCCAGAACCTGGTGGACATGGACAAGGTGGTACAGGAAGCGATCCGCAAGGTGGAGCAGTCCGGCATCATATTCCTGGACGAGATCGACAAGATCGCCGGAAAAGAGGGCGGGGGGACCGGCCCCGACGTCTCCAGGGAAGGGGTCCAGCGGGACCTCCTGCCCCTGGTGGAGGGCTCCACCGTCACCACCAAATACGGCCCGGTCCGGAGCGACCACATCCTCTTCATCGCCTCCGGGGCCTTCCACACCGTCAAACCCTCGGACCTGATCCCCGAACTCCAGGGCCGGTTCCCCATCCGGGTCGAGCTGGATTCCCTGGGTCAGGCGGAATTCTACCGGATCCTCACCGAGCCCAAAAACGCCCTGGTCCTCCAGTACATCGCCCTGCTGCGCACCGAAGGGGTGGACGTGGTCTTTGAAGACGAGGCCGTGACCCGGCTGTCGGCCATCGCCGAAGAGGTCAACAACCTGACGGAAAACATCGGCGCCCGCCGCCTCCATACCCTCATGGAACATCTTCTGGAAGACGTTCTCTTTGACGCCCCCGACGACGTCCAGCAGCGGGTGGTCATCGACGCGGCCTATGTCAACGACAAGCTGGAAGAAATCAAGAGCGACGAGGATCTGAGTCGCTATATTTTGTAACAGTGTAGGGGCGAAAAATCTTTCGCCCCTGCGTGCTGAATGGACTGCAGGGCGAAAGATTTTTCGCCCCTACGCGCGGTATGGTATATCGGATTTTTCAACACCCCTTATAAAAAATGAACAACATCGCCGACATCCTCATCGAGGCCCTTCCTTACATCCGCCGGTTCTACGGCATGACCATCGTCATCAAGTACGGGGGGCACGCCATGGTGGACGAAGAGCTGAAGACGGCCTTTGCGGAGGACATCGTCCTTCTCAAATTCATCGGGCTCAACCCGGTGGTGGTCCACGGCGGCGGCCCCCAGATCAACCAGGTCATGGACCGGATGGGCATCCGGCCCCAGTTCGTCCGGGGCATGCGGAAAACCGACCCGGAGACCATGGACGTGGTGGAGATGGTCCTGGGGGGCAAGATCAACAAGGCCATCGTGAGCCAGATCAACCGCCAGGGGGGCAAGGCCGTGGGCCTCAGCGGCAAGGACGGGGACCTCATCCGGGCCGGGAAGCTGCGCATCGTCCACCAGGCGGATGAAAACGCGCCGCCGGAGATCATCGACCCCGGCATGGTGGGGGAGGTCACCCACGTCAACCCGGACGTCATCGACACCCTGACCGCCCAGGGGTTCATTCCGGTCATCGCTCCGGTGGGCGTGGGGGAGGCCGGGGAGACCTACAACATCAACGCCGATCTGGTGGCGGCCAGCATCGCCGGCGCCCTGTCGGCGGGCCGGCTCATCCTGCTGACCGATGTGGACGGCGTGGCCGACGCCGACGGGCGGCTGATCTCTTCCATCGACGCCGACCGGATCGGGCGGATGATCACGGACGGCTCGGTGTCCGGCGGCATGATCCCCAAACTGGAACACGCCCTGGCGGCCCTAAAGGCCGGCGTCGGCAAAACCCATATCATCAACGGAAAAAAACGCCACGCCCTGATCCTGGAACTGTTCACCGACCGGGGCATCGGTACGGAAGTGACGGTATGAACCCGGATATCATGACCCGGGCCGACGCGGCCATCGCGGCGACCTACAAGCGGTTCCCCATCGCCCTGGTGCGGGGCGAAGACTGCGTCCTTACGGACGCGGCGGGCAAGACCTACACCGATTTTCTGGCGGGCATCGCCGTCTGCAACCTGGGCCACTGCCATCCCAAAGTGACGGCGGCGGTGACCGGGCAGGCCCGGACCCTTCTCCACGTCTCCAACCTCTACTACACGCTGCCCCAGACGGAGCTGGCCGAGTGGCTGACGGCGCACAGCTTCGCCGACCGGGTCTTTTTCTGCAACAGCGGCGCCGAGGCCAACGAGGCGGCCATCAAACTGGCCCGCCGGTTTTTTTACGAAAAAGGCGAAGAGCGGTACCGGATCATCGCCGCCGAGGGGTCTTTCCACGGCCGCACCATGGCCACCCTGTCGGCGACCGGGCAGGAGAAAATCCGCAAGGGGTTCCATCCGGTGCTCCGGGGGTTCGACTTCGTCCCCTTCAACGACGCCGGCGCCCTGCGGGACGCCATCGGCCCGGACACCTGCGCGGTGCTGTTGGAGCCGATCCAGGGCGAAGGCGGGGTCAGAGTTCCGTCCCCCGATTATCTGCCGGCGGTCCGCCGCATCTGCGACGAAGCCGGCATTCTGCTCATTTTCGACGAGATCCAGACCGGCATCGGCCGCACCGGCAGGCTCTTTGCCCACGAGCATTTCGGCATCGTCCCCGACATCATGACCCTGGCCAAGGCCCTGGCCAACGGCCTGCCCATGGGAGCCATGCTGGCCAAGGAATGGGCGGCTTCGGCCTTCGGCCTGGGGGCCCACGCCTCCACCTTCGGCGGCACGCCCATCGTATCGGCCGCCGCCCTGGCCACATTGAAAGCCCTGGTGGAGAAACAGCTCATCGAGGGCTGTCGGGAAAAAGGCGCCTATTTCAAGGAACGGCTGCAATGGCTGAAAGACCGCCATGAAACGGTGATCGACGTCCGCGGCATGGGCTTGCTGCTGGGCATGGAGCTGGAAACCGAAGGCGAGACCGTTGTCGCCGCCGCCATGGCCGAGGGATTTCTGATCAACTGCATCCAGAACCGGATCCTGCGGTTCGCGCCGCCCCTCACCATCGGAAAAGCGCACATCGACAGCCTGATCGACTGTCTGGATGAAATACTGCCGTAATTTCGGTCGACTCTCTATTAATTCGCAACCCGCAACTCGCAACTCGAAAACCCGCAACCCACAAACCCGCAACCCCAAGGAGTGATCGTTGTCTGAAAAAGTGAAAAAGGTTGTGCTGGCGTACTCGGGCGGCCTCGACACGTCCGTCATTTTGAAGTGGCTCATCGAAACCTACGACTGCGAGGTGGTCGCCTTTTCCGCGGATATCGGCCAGGAAGAAGAACTGGAAACGGTGGAGGAAAAGGCCTTCAAAACCGGGGCGGTCAAGGTCTACATCGACGATCTGAAAGAGGAATTCGTCCGGGACTTCGTCTTTCCGGCCTTCCGCGCCAACGCCATTTACGAAGGCCAGTACCTGCTGGGGACCTCCCTGGCCCGCCCCCTGATCGCCAAACGCCAGATGGAGATCGCGGCCATGGAAGGCGCCGACGCGGTGAGCCACGGCGCCACCGGCAAGGGCAACGACCAGGTCCGGTTCGAACTCGCCTACCTGGGCATCGACCCGGCCATCAAGATCATCGCCCCCTGGCGGGAATGGGATCTCAACTCCAGAACCGCCCTGATGGCCTTTGCCGAGAAACACGGCATCCCGGTGCTCTCGACCCGGAAAAAGCCCTACAGCACGGACCGGAACCTGCTCCACATCAGCTATGAAGGCGGGATTCTGGAAGACCCCTGGCAGCCGCCCACCGAGGACATCTTCACCCTTACGGCGTCGCCCCAAAAGGCCCCGGACGCGCCGGAAACCATCGAGATCGACTTCGAGAAGGGGGACCCCGTGGCCGTCAACGGCGAACGGCTTTCGCCGGCCAAACTCCTCAAGATGCTCAACGTCCTGGGCGGCCGCCACGGCATCGGCCGGGCCGACATCGTGGAGAACCGGTTCGTGGGCATGAAATCCCGGGGCGTCTACGAGACGCCGGGGGGGACGATTCTCCGCACCGCCCACCTGGCCCTGGAATCCATCACCATGGACCGGGAAGTGATGCACCTGCGGGATTCCTTTGTCCCCAAATACGCCGAGATGATCTACTACGGCTTCTGGTTCACCCCGGAAATGCGGATCATGCAGACCATGATCGACGAGACCCAGACCGAGGTGTCGGGCAAAGTGCGGCTGGAACTGTACAAAGGCAACTGCACGGTCCTGGGCCGGAAGTCGGATCGATCCCTCTACAACGAAGACTTTGCGACATTTGAAGACGATCAGGTCTACAGCCAGAAGGACGCCGAAGGCTTCATCCGCCTGAACGCGCTCCGGTTGCGGATTCGGAAGATGTTGGAGAAATCATAAAAAATTATGCGCCAAATCGCCATAGATGAGGCAACCTCCCGCCTTCCCGAATTGCTCGGCATTGTGTCTTCCGGGGAAGAAGTGGTCATCTTGAACGAAAAAGGGGAGGCGTTCAAGATCGTACCCGCTAGCGCTCCGACTCCGAAATTCGGCAGCGCAAAGGGATTGATCGAGATGTCGGATGATTTTGATGAGCCTCTTGAGGACTTTGCGGATTACATGCCGTGAAACTTCTGTTGGACACGCACACTTTCCTCTGGTTTATCCGAGGTGATGAGCGACTCAGCGGCAAAGCGAAAGAACTTATCGAAGATAAACAAAACTTTCGATTCTTGAGTGTTGCCAGCCTCTGGGAAATGGCTATTAAATCCAGCTTGGGGAAACTTCGGCTGAACGTGACCTTTGATCAACTGCACAAGGACCATATCGAAGGGAATGCGATTGAAATGCTGAATATTTCTGTGGCGTACATGGATATTCTGCGCGTTTTACCATTTCATCATAAAGACCCGTTCGATCGACTGATTATAAGTAAGAGCATTGTTGAAGAGGCGTCAATCCTTGGACGCGATGACCTTTTTGATCAATATGAAGGCGTCAAAAGAATCTGGTGATTACTATCGATGGTTGCCAATCCTGTTGCGCATGATCGGAAGGAGGAATCCATAGAGGCCAAAACACGCTGGTTCAAATCGTTGCTACTTTCCGAAAGAATGGAAATGCTTTGTGCTTTCACGGATATTGCTCTTGAAATGAATCCGAAATTGTCAGACAAGCCAAATCGCCAATGGCCCAACAGACGCATTCAAGTTGTTGGAGATGGTCATGCCCGATAAACCCTGGGACGGCCGCTTCTCCCAAAAGACCGACAAACTGGTCGAGGCGTTTACCTCCTCCATCGACATCGACAAGCGTTTGTATAGCTACGACATCGACGGGAGCATCGCCCATTGCCGGATGCTGGCAAAAGTGGGGGTGTTGACGGATGAAGAGGCCGAGACCCTGGCGAGGGGTTTAGAGACCATCCGAAAAGAGATCGAAGCCGGGGATTTCGTCTACGACGACAGCCTGGAGGACATCCACATGCACGTGGAGTCCCGATTGTTCGATCATGTTGGCTCGGTGGCGCGGAAGCTCCACACGGCCCGGAGCCGCAACGACCAGATCGCCCTGGACATTCGAATGTACCTGCGGGCCGAGACCCGGGAAATCATCGCCATGCTGGGGCGGCTGCGGCGGGTCCTTACGACGGCGGCCGAAACACACATCGACGTGATGATGCCCGGTTACACGCACCTGCAGCGGGCCCAGCCGGTGC
>CAYPCE010000060.1:0-18655 GCA_964409085.1 uncultured Desulfobacteraceae bacterium
GGGTAGACGTCGGCCTTGTCGCTGAGCCCCACCTTCTGGAGGAGTTCCCGCCCCAGCGCATCGGCCTCGCGTTTTTCCATTTTCCGGACCTTGAGGGGCCCCAGGGTGACATTGCCCAGGGCGGTCATGTGGGGAAAGAGGTTGAACTGCTGGAAAACCATCCCCGCCTCGGTCCGAACAAAATTGATGTTCGTCTCCGGATCCATCACGTCGTAGCCGTCCACAATGGCCGTGCCGGAGGTGATCTCTTCCAGGCGGTTGATGCAGCGCAGGAGGGTGGACTTTCCCGAGCCGCTGGGTCCCATGATGACGGTCACCTCTCCGGCGGAAACGGTCAGGTCGATTCCCTTCAGGACCTCCAGGTCACCGAAGCGCTTGTGCAGATTACGGATCTCGATCATGGTCATATTTCCAGCTTTCGTTCAATGACGTTCAACACCTTGGCAATGGACATGGTCATGATAAAATACATCACCGCCACCGTGAGCCAGATCTCAAAAGCCCGGAAATTGGCCGCGATGATCTCTTGACCCGTCCGGGTCAGTTCGCCCACTCCCACCACCACCAGGAGCGATGTGTCCTTGAGGCTGATGATGAACTGATTGCCCAGGGGCGGAATCATCCGTTTGAAGGCCTGGGGCCAGATCACGTAATAAAGGGTCTGGAGGTGGGTCAGGCCGATGGAGCGTCCGGCCTCGGTCTGCCCCCGCTCGATGGACTGGAAAGCCCCCCGGACGATCTCGGCGATATAGGCCCCGGAATTGACGCCGATGGCCGTGACGCCGGCCAACATGGGGGGCACCCGCATGCCGATGGCCAGGGGCAGGCCGAAATAGATGAACATGACCTGCACCATCAAGGGCGTTCCCCGGATGCTTTCGATGTAAAAGCCGCCCAGCTTGCGGAAAAACAGGTTCCGGGAAAGCTTCATCAGGCCGAAGACGGTGCCCAGAATGAACCCCGCAAGAAGACCGAGCACCGTAATGATGATGGTCAGCTTCACCCCGGTGAGCAGAAGGGGGATCGACTCCCACATGACGCTTGCCTTGAAATCAAAACCGCTGCCCATTGGTTCCGTTTCCTATCGCGCATAAGGCAGGGGCGAAATAGTTTTCGCCCCTGCGGTTTCCATGCAAATACGAACTTAATTGAAATTCAATTATTTGGGAGATTCTCCGAACCATTTTTCATACAGCTTCGCGTAGGTCCCTTCCTCCATGAACTTCAAGAGGGCGATGTTGACCTTCTCCCGCAGGTCGCTGCCCTGGGGAAACGCGATGCCGTAAGGCTGTCCCTGGTAAAGGGGGCCGACGGTCTTGACCTTGCCTTTGCCCTGATTCTGGGCATAGTACAGTAGCGGCGGCGAATCGAAAAATACGGCGTCCACGCCGCCGGAGATCAGTTCCATGAACAGGTTGTCGGTATTGGGGAGCAGCTTCAACTCCTCCATTTCCACGTTGTTCTTGAGGAAATCGACACTGGTGGTGCCCAGTTTCGTGGCCACGCGCTTACCCGCCAGATCCTCCAGGACCTTGATCTCGCTGTTGTCCGCGGCCACGAGGATGATCAGACCCGAATCATAATAGGGATGGGAGAAATCGACCACCTTTTCCCGGTCGGACTTGATGGTGATCCCGGCGATGGCCGCGTCGATACTCCGGGACTGGAGGGCCGGGATGATTCCATTGAAGTCCATGGTCTGCCATTTGAAATCAATGCCGATCTCCTTTGCGATGGCCTCGAACAGTTCCACGTCGAAGCCGGTCAGCTTGCCGTCCACCTTGAATTCAAAGGGCATGAAGTTGGCGTCCACGCCCACCACCAGATCCTTGGCTCCGGCTGTGCCCACCATCATGGACACGGCCAAAACCGCTACCGCCGTCAGTTTAAGCCATCGTTTCATACGCGCCTCCTTTGCTGTTTCAGTGACTAAATGGGTGTTCATTAAATATTGAACCATAAAAACATGTATTCCCTACCAATTCCAATGAGGGAAGTCAACCTGCTTTCTGACCGAAGCCATCTTCTTCCGGGCCTCGTCCGGAAAGAAATGGCCGGGGCTCCGCAGCCGAATACCTGAAAGGATGTCGAAAGCTGTTATCAGCCAGCAATTTAACGAGTTATACGATTTCATTTGGCGTTTTCCCCCGTTTCCGATACACTGTACTTATTCAACACCCCGTCATGCGACCGGCATGGCGCCTTTGCGAAAGGAGCACGGTTATGCAGAAGGCGTTACACAGGCCCGCCGAAGCCCAGGCAATTTCCGAGCGGCGCACGGCCCATCGGACCGAGGTCGAGGTTCCCGTTGCCTATTCTTTCCTGAAAACCTTCTCCTCCCGCACCTTCGACGCGATGGCACGCAACTGCAGCGACAACGGCCTCTGTATGGACACCCTCTACAAGATGTCTCCGGGTCAGATGGTCTGCATTCGGAAAAAGCGCACCCCTCGAACCGCTTCCCTGGGGAAAAAAGGGCACCTGCTCAAGCCTTTCAAGGTGGCGGAGGTTCGGTGGTGCCGCGAAAGACCCGGTGGGATCCAGCGCCGATACGGCGTGGGGCTCCGGTATTGTTGATCACCGGATCCGGCCCATCCGCCGACCCGGAAGCCTGAAAAGATCCAGCCCCCTCAAATCGTCCGGCGGTTTCGGCACTGCGGATGGGGCAACAGCCGTTCCGGAGCCGTTGTGCCCCGGTCCTCCCATTGACTGCGCCCCATGATCGTTTCCCCCCGGAAACCGGTGATGCCCTACCACCCATGCGCCCCCAACAGGGGCACAAAACGGCATCCACCCAGTTTTTCCTCCCTGGCCTTTCCGCCTTTCTTGGTCACCTTGCTGAGTTCCTGCAAGCTCTGATCGCCCACGGGGATGATCATCCGCCCCCCGTCCGCCAGTTGCTCCACCAGCGGCCGGGGAACATTCGGGGCCCCGGCGGTCACCAGGATCGCATCGAAGGGGGCCGATTCCGGCCATCCCCGGGTCCCGTCGAGGCGTTTGGTGAAGACGTTGTCATATCCCAGTTCCGCCAGTATCCTTTGGGCCTGTTTCAGAAGCGGTTCGATCTTTTCGACGGTGTAGACCTGCTGCACCAGTTCAGCCAGCACCGCCGCCTGGTAGCCGCTGCCGGTGCCGATCTCCAGGACCCGGTCATCCGGTGCCAGTTCCAGCTCTTCGGTCATCCGCGCCACGATATAGGGCTGTGAGATGGTCTGGTGATGACCGATGGGCAAGGGCCGGTCCGAATAGGCGATCGCCTCTTGCCCCGGCTCCACAAAGCGCTGCCTGGGCACTGTCCCCATGGCGGTGAGCACCCGCTCGTCCGTGATCCCGCGGGAAACGAGCTGTTCCATCACCATTCGTTCTCTGGCCTTCTCATAATCGCTCATAATGGACTCTCCTTCTCGTGGGTCTCTTTCCCCGGCTTCCCTGGCCATCCTTTTCCGTATCCGTCCCCATTATAGCCGGAAAGGACCGATAAAACATGGGGTGAATTCTTTATCTTTTCGGCATACGGCCTGTATCGTCCCGCGTCCGGCATCCCATCCCCGCCGTCCGGCCACCGATGGGGCCGGAACCCCTTGTCGCTGCCGCAGCGCGGATTGCAGGGATTGAAATTTTTCCGTCCATCCCCTATAATCGATCGATAACACCAGCGTCGACCGTTTCGGGAGGTTCATCAACAGGTCCACGCATCCCATGCCCCACTTCCCCGGACCGAAGGAGCGACATCATGACTGACATCCACCTGGCCAGCGGGTACATCCCCGGCGCCATCGGGCGGATTACGGAACTCCACGGCGTCTATTATCATCACCACTGGCGATTCGGCCGCTATTTCGAAGTCAAAGTGGCGACCGAGCTGGCCGCCTTCATGGACCGATACGACGGGGACCGCGACGGGTTCTGGACCGTTTCCCAATGTGGCCGGATCGAGGGGGCCATCGTCATCGATGCCATCCACGCCGAATCGGAGGGGGCCCACCTCCGGTGGTTCATCCTTTCCGACGCCTTACGGGGAATCGGTGCCGGTCATCGTCTCCTGACAGCCGCCATGGCATGTTGCCGGAAAAGGAACTATCCCGCCGTCTATCTCTGGACCTTCGAAGGGCTGCACGCGGCCCGGCATCTGTACGAGCAATACGGGTTCCGGCTCGTGGATCAACGGGCCGGCGAAGGCTGGGGGGTTCGGGTCAATGAACAACGGTTCCAACACGGGGGCATCTCCCCGGAGAGAGGCGGACGCCATGAAGACGAATCCTGAAAGGCGCCAACCGTCGCCGGTTCGACGGTGCCGGGTCCGATGCATCCTCCTCTGCACGATCCTCCTCCTCTGGGCCGGCTGCAAAGAACCGGCGCCCATCCGGGTGGGATTCGCCGGCTGTCTGACCGGCCGGCTTTCGGACCTGGGGGTCTCCGGTCGGAACGGCGTGATGCTGGCGGTGGCGGAACGCAACGATAACGGCGGCATCGACGGGCGGCGGATTGAATTGATCGTGAAAAACGATCGCCACGAACCGGAAGCGGCGATCCGGGTCGACCGGGAACTGATCGCCGCCGGCGTCACCGCCATCATCGGCCACATGACCAGCTCCATGTCCATGGCCGTCATGCCGGTCATCAACGAGGCCCGACTGCCCATGATCAGCCCCACCACCAGCACCAATCAACTGGCCGACATCGACGATTACTTCTTCCGGGTGATGCCCCCCAATCGCCATGAATCCAATCACCTGGCGGATTATGCCCGTGACGACCTTGGCCTCGATACCATCGCCCTCGTCTATGACCTGTCGAATCCGGTGTATACCAAAGGCTGGCAGCGGAATTTCACCGCGCGGTTCACGGACCGGGGCGGAACAGTGGTGTTTTCGGAAACCTTCACGTCCGGGAGCGACGCCCCCTATCTGGCATTGATCCAGCAGCTCCTCGGGGCCGATCCGGCGGGCCTGGTGGTCATCGGAGGCGCCATCGACACGGCCATGATCTGCCAGCAGCTCCGGAAGCTGGGCGCAAACCTGCCCATCATCGCCGCCGGGTGGTCCAGGACCATGGACCTGATCCGCCATGGCGGCAGCGCCGTCGAGGGCATCGTCTACTCGTCGATATTCGATCGAAACAGCCGTCTGCCCTCAAACCTCGCATTTATGGACCGATATCAACAGCGCTTCGGCGGCCAACCGGATTTTGCCGCGGCGTGCGCTTACGAAGCGGGCCAGCTCCTGTTCAAAGCCCTGGAAAATTCAACAGCCGCTTCGGACCTCAAGGCGGCGATCCTTTCGGTGGGTACCCTCCAGGGAGTCCAGGGGCTGATCCGCATCGACCCGTACGGCGATGCGGATCGCCGGCGATTCCTGGTGTCTGTTCGAAACGGGCGGTTCACCCTGCTGGAGGCGGAATGATCCGGCGGCCCATCAGCCTCAAACTGGCCCTGACTTTGCGCTTCATGGTCGTTGCCGTCCTGCCGCTGCTGCTGGTGGGCGTCGTGGCCCTGCATGTGCTCAGCAGCCACATGTCGGACGGGATCCGGAACAAAAACCGACTTTTGGCCCGATCCCTGAGCGGCGAAGTGAGCCGCTTTCTGGGAGAGCCCCTGATGCTGCTGCAACACATTCGGTCCGTTGTCGGACCCGACCGGCTGCTTCGGGACGACTGGGCGATCGACCACTATCTGAAAACGATCACCACCGACTATCGGTTTTTCAACATGGTCCAGATCATTGACGGCCAGGGCAAACTCCGCCACATCGCCCCGCTGGAACCGGCCCTGCTGGGAAGCGACATGTCCGGCCACGCTTTCTACCGCGCCACCCGAACCGCGGGCCGTCCCCACTGGTCTTCGGCCTTCATCTCCCAGGAGACCGGCAAGCCGACCATCACCCTGAGCATCCCCCAAGGCGTCCAGACCATCGTCGGCTATCTCGACATCGATGCCCTGAACGCCATGGGAGACCAGATCCGCATCGGGAAAACCGGGTACGCCTTTATGGTCGACGGGGAAGGGACCGTCATTTCCCATCCCCGGCGGCGTTTCGTTCTGGAACAATGGAATTTCAGCCATCTCCCGCCGGTCCGGGCCGGCATGGCCGGTGAAACGGGCAGTTACACCTTTCCGTTGAACGGGGTCAGCACCATCGGCAGCGTGATATCGGAACCCCGGACCGGTTGGTCGATCATCGTGGTCCAGTCGGTGGCGGAAGCCTTCGCCCCGGTGGCCAAAATCCGGAGTCTCTTGTTTTTCGGTATGATGGCGGCCCTGTCCCTGGCCGGGGCCGCGGCCATCATCAGCCTCAAGCAGACTTTGGCGCCGCTCCTGACGCTGACCCGGGGCACCCAGAAAATCGCCGCAGGCGAATATCATCTCGGCCTGGAGATCGACAGTTACCGGGAATACAACGATCTGGCGGAGCATTTCCGCACCATGACCGAGTCCGTCCGCCGGCGGGAGGAGGCCCTTCGCCAGAGCGAAGCCCAGAAAAACGCCATCCTCACGGGCATCGGGACCCGCCTCGCTTACCTGAACACCGATCTCCGGATCATCTGGACCAACCATTCCACCATTGGAAACGACACCCTATCTTCTGGCCGCGGCTGTCAGCATCTCTGGGGGTGCCCGGCCACGCCCTGCGACGACTGCCCGGCGGAGGCGGTCCTCCAGACGGGCCGGAGGCAACAGCGGACGATCCGGCGGGAGGGCGGAGCGGTCTGGGAAGAAAAGGCCGAACCGGTCATGGATCACGATGGGACCCTCGCCGGTTTGCTGCTCATCGCCACCGACGTCACCGAACGATTCCAGGCCACCGAGGCCCTGGCCCAGAGCCGGGAGCACCTCCGGGAAGTGATTCAGAATATGCCGGTGATGCTCAACGCATTTGATGAAAGCATGCGGATTATCGTCTGGAATACCGAATGCGAACGGGTCACGGGATATTCGGCGTCAGAGGTCCTCTCCCATCCCGACCCCCTCCGCCTGCTCTACCCCGACCCGGCGTACCGGGAACGCATGCTGGAGGAGATCACCGAAAGGGACTACCATTTCCGCGATCTGGAATGGGAGTTGACAGCCCGGAACGGAGAGCGGAAAACGGTGGCATGGTCCAACATCTCGAAACATTTTCCGGTGCCGGGATGGTCCACCTGGGCCATCGGCTTCGACCTGACCGACCGGAAACGGGCCGACGCGGAAAAGAAGGGACTGGAAGCCCGGCTCCGCCAGGCCCAGAAAATGGAAGCCATCGGCAACCTCACCGGCGGCATCGCCCATGACTTCAACAACATGCTGGGGGTCATCCTCGGCAATGCGGAACTCGCCCAGGGGTCCGTGGCCCCGGAACACCCCGCGGCCCGTCACCTGGAACGGATCGGGACCGCCAGCCTCCATGCCCGGGACGTGATCCGGCAGCTCCTCAGCTTCAGCCGGAAAAGCGAGCCCCGGCGCCGGCCCCTCCGTCTTTCCGCCGCCGTTTCCGACTCCCTGAGCCTCCTGCGGGCATCGATCCCCACCACGGTGGAGATCCGCGAGTCGGTCACCGCCGAATCGGATACGATCATGGGGGATCCCTCGCAGATCCATCAGATTCTGATGAACCTCTGCGCCAATGCGGCCCATGCCATGGGGGAAACCGGCGGCCGACTCGACATCCGCATCGATGATCCCGAACCCGGCCACCTCCCGGAAGACCTGCCGGCGGGCGATTGGCTCCGCCTGGCGGTCCAGGACACCGGAGAGGGCATCCCCCGGGAGATTCAGGACCGGATCTTCGACCCCTATTTCACCACCAAAGAACCGGGGGTGGGCACCGGCATGGGCCTGGCGGTGGTTCACGGCATCGTGGCAAGCCACGGCGGGGGGATCCGGGTCGAGAGTGGCCGGGGAGAGGGAACGGCCATCCATATCTTCCTGCCGGCACAGCCCGAGTCGGCTGCGCCCGTTGCCGAGAAGGCCGATCCAATCCCCACCGGTACGGAATCCATCCTCCTGGTGGATGACGAACCCTTTCTTGCTGACATGGCAATGGAAATGTTGACCCAGATGGGGTATGACGTGACAGCGGAAACCGATCCGATGGCGGTTCTGGGGCGGATCCGGGACACTCCGGACCGGTTCGATCTCCTGGTCTCCGATATGACCATGCCGGGGATGACCGGGGATGCCCTGGTGCGGCAGGTGACGGCCATCCGGCCCGATCTGCCGGTGATCATCTGCACCGGCGACAACAGCCGTATTTCCGGAGCATTATCCCGGGACCTGCCCAGCATCAAAGCGGTGGCCTTGAAACCCCTGGTTTGGCGGGAACTGGCCACGGTGGTGCGGGAGGTGCTGGATAGGGAGAATCGCGGGAACGCCGCCCTGGATCAACAGATGAGGGGTTCGGACCGGATTTAAAACTCGGGGGCCGGTTCGGGCTCCACAAACTGCAACCCCAGGCGATACCGGCTGCCGCCGATGCGTCGGACCCAGACGAGGTGGGCCCGTTTTTGATACCGGCCTCCCGCCAAATCGAACTGCATTTCGAAGGGGAGGTCCCGGTCGGTTTCAAAGCAGATGCCGCCCTCGGACAGATCGACCCCACGGGCCTCGACCAAATCGAAATCGGCGATGAACTCAATGACCGCCTGGATTTCCCGCCGGGGCGGACGGGGATGCGGTGGACGGGTGTTTTCCGAAAGCCGGGATTCCAGTTGCGCCACTTTGGCCCGGAGCCGGTCCGCCTCCTTTCGGGTTTCCGCCAGCTCCGCAATGAGCGTTGCCTCTGTGTTGTCTTCTTTCCTCATGACGGTCCCCTCGTCCCTCCGCAGCGGCCCGTTTCATACAAAGCGGGGGCGCCCGGAATCGGATGGTGGAAGGTCCGCGGCGCCCCCATGAAACCGGACGATGGCCCTTCTCCTTTTATGAACTCTCGTCCTGGGGAAGGCCCAGATCGTTTTCCCGGCACATTTGGAGGGAGTTGGTCAAAAGCTTCACATATCCCCTGGCCCCTTTGAGGTATTCGTCGTATCCGGCGAACAACTCCTTCTCGATGCGGTCGAAATAGGCCGTTTCCATGTCCGCCATATAGGCCCGGAATTCCCTTTCATAAGGCGTGCCCGGCCCTTTGTAGGTATGTTGGTTTTCGATCTTCTGGCGGCGCTCTTCAAATCGCTTCCGGGTATCACTCAAGTCCCGCCAGAGCTGTTTGAGGCTCCGGCGGACCTCTTCCGCGGACCGCCGGGCCATTTCCGCTTCTTTCAGGCGGGATTCCCAAATGTTCCGCCAGCTTTCGTAGATTTTGTGTTTTCGCTTTTCGAGGGCCCGCATGCGCGTTTTGTAGATGCAGTCATTCAACTCCTTCGTGACCTGCCGCATTTCCGCACTGACGGCTTCCAGGCGGCGCTCGTAATCCATCCGCTTCTTTTCCAGATCCCGACGTTTTTTTACCACCACCTGGTAGTCTTCTTGCAGGGACCCCGCCACCGAAACCGGCAGGGGTCCGAACAACATCCCCAAGGAGATGGCCACGCACATGACCGTTTTTTTCATCAAATCCCCCCTCTCTATCGATTGGCGGCGACCGGCCCGTCGCCCGTCGCCTGGTTGACGCGGTTATTCAATGTCCTGTTCCAGAAATGTGCCCGGCTGCGGCGGCACCTGAACGGTCTTGGCCGGACGCTCTTTCAGGGCTTTGGCCGACGATTCCGCCATGGCCGCCACCCGGTCGACCCGGCTCCGGAGGCGGCCGATGGCCGTTTCATTCTGATTCATGGCGGTCGACAACCGCTCGATTCGTTTTCTCAGCGCGGCGCTCTGGCTTTCCAGGGCCTCATCCAGGGTCTTTTGATCGATGGCCACCGATGTCAGGGCCGACACCGCCGTCTTTACGGAAGCGATCTCCCCGTTGAGGGTCGACAGGTTCTCATCGACGATCCCCCCCGCTTTGGCCGCCGCATCGGCGTACTCCTGCACCGCGGCGGTCAGCGTGGCCAGTTTTTCCTCATGGGACGCCATCCGGGCGTCCAGCGCCGCCTGTCTTTCGGCCCCGGCGGTCTCCACCGCTTTGAGGCGGGCGGTCAGGGTCTCGATCTTCTCCTGGACGGGCGGCAGGGACTCGGTCATTTGGGCAACGGCTTTGTCCAGCGCGGCGCTGTCCGCTTTATCCGACTGCGTCTTCTGGATGGCCGTTACCCTTGTTTCAAGGGTCTTGAGTTCTTTTTCCAGGGCCGATGTGCTGCTTTCCAGGGCCAAAAAGATCTCGTCCATGGGGAAGACTTTTTTGGTCAGGGATTTCTGGAGTTCGTCGTAGCGTTCGGTCACCCGGGCCACTTGGGACTCCATTTCCGCGACCATCTCCTGGACATTTCGCTCACCGGCCTCTTCCAGAAGGGCCACCCGCTTCTTGATGTCCATGTAGGCGAAGGCGAACAGCGCCCCCAGCACCAGGAGAAGGAAGATGAAAAACACCGTCAACCGGGCACCGGATTTGGCCACCCGCCGATTCTTCCGCTTCCGCTGGAGGATGGCGTCCTGCTGCTCGTCGCCGCTGCTGAATTTGAAATCCGAAGGGCCGTTGGCACTCATGATCATTCCCACTCGATGGTGCTGGGCGGCTTGGAAGAGATATCGTAGACCACCCGGTTGACCCCCCGCACCTCGTTGATGATGCGGTTGGCGGCCTCCCCCAGCAGGTCATGGGGCAGCCGGGCCCAGTCGGCGGTCATGGCGTCCTTGCTGGTGACGGCCCGGATGGCGATGATGTGCTCGTAGGTGCGGCTGTCCCCCATGACCCCCACGCTTTTGGCGGGAATCAGCACGGCAAAGGACTGCCACAGTTTCCCATAGTATCCCCGTTCCCGGATGACCGCAAGAAGGACCGCGTCGGCCTCCCGGAGAATCTTGAGCCGCCTGGCGGTGACTTCCCCCAGGATGCGGATGGCCAGTCCGGGGCCGGGAAACGGCTGCCGCCAGATCAGCTCGCCGGGCAGGCCGAGTTCCGCGCCCAGGCGCCGCACTTCATCCTTGAACAGCTCCCGGAGCGGCTCCACCAGTTTCAGCTTCATCCGTTTGGGGAGCCCGCCCACGTTGTGGTGGGATTTGATGACGGCGGACGGGCCGCCGAAGGGGGAGACCGATTCGATCACATCCGGATAGAGGGTCCCCTGGGCCAGAAACTCGGCATCCCGGATCTTTTTGGCCTCCGCTTCAAAGACCTCCATGAAGATCCGGCCGATGATCTTCCGCTTTTTTTCCGGATCGAGCACCCCTTTGAGCCCCGCCAGAAACTTTCCGCCGGCCCGGACAGACCGGACGTTGAGATGCAGGTGGCGGGCGAATCGCTCCTTGAGTTGTTTGCCCTCGTCCTGGCGAAGGAGCCCGTTGTCCACGAAGATGCCGGTGAGGTTCTTTCCGATGGCCCGGTGGATCAGGAGGGCCGTCACCGTGGAATCGACCCCGCCGCTCAGGCCGAGGATCACCCGTTTGTCCCCTACGGTTTCCCGGATCCGGTCCATGGCCTCCCGGGCGAAGGATTCCATGGTCCAGGTGCCCTGGCAACCACAGATATCGTAGAGAAAATTCCGGAGCAGGACCGTCCCCTTGGGGGTGTGCTCCACCTCGGGGTGGAACTGGAGCCCGTAGAGCCGGCGCTTTGGGTCAGCGATGGCGGCGATGGGCGTATTGGAAGTGGCGGCGATCGTCTCGAAGCCCTCCGGCAGGGAGATGACCGAATCCCCGTGGCTCATCCAGCAATCGGCCGGGCCGGTCACGCCCTCGAAAAGCCCGCCCTCTTTGACCCCATCGAGTTGCGCGAACCCGTATTCGCGGCGTCCGGCCGCCCTCACCTCACCGCCCAGGGCATCGATCATGAACTGCATCCCGTAGCAGATGCCGAGGATGGGGATCCCCAGATCCAAAACCCCCGTGTCCATTCTGGGGCTGTCCGGCTCGTAAATGGATGCCGGGCCGCCGGAGAGGATGAGGCCATGGGGCCGGAGACGTTCGATCTCCCGGGCCTCCACGGTGGGGGGGAGAATCCGGCAGTAGACCCGCTGTTCACGAACCCTACGGGCGATGAGCTGGTTATATTGGGAGCCGAAATCGATTATCAGTATCATGTAAATCGGAGCCGCATCCTTTCCACCAAAGGGTTTGCGCAAATATAGGGAATATGTTAAACACGGCCTCAAATGTCAACCGTATTTTGAGCCGGCAACGGATGGCGAGAGACGGAAGGATGCCCATGCGGGTGCAGATTTATGAAATTCAAACCCCGGAAGAAGCCCGATCCATGATCGAATTGGGGGTGGACCATATCGGCAGTGTGCTCCTGTCGGAAGACGGATGGCAGGTCCCGGCCATCCGGGAAACCGTCGCGGTGGCGGGGGAGGCCGGCCGGAAGAGCAGCCTGATCCCCCTCTTCAGTACCCCGGACACCGTATTCCGGGTGGTGGACTACTACCAGCCCCACATCCTCCACTTTTGCGAGACCCTTCCGGTATCGGCCGATCTCGCGGCCGGCTGTGAACCGCTCATTCGGCTGCAACAGGGAGTCCGGTCCCGGTTTCCCGACGTGGCGGTCATGCGGTCCATCCCCATCGCCCAGCCGGGTCAGGCCCACCGGGTCCCCAGCATCGAGCTGGCCCGCCTATTCGAACCGGTCAGCGATCTGTTCCTGACCGATACCCTGATGCCGGCATCCCCGGCCGGGTCCGGGGCCGCGCAACCGGTGGCGGGGTTTGTGGGGATCACGGGCCGGACCTGCGATTGGGAGATGGCGCGGGAACTGGTGGAAACCAGCGCCATACCGGTCATCCTGGCCGGGGGCATCGGGCCTGAGAACGTGGCGGAGGGCATCCGCCGCACCCGGCCTGCGGGCGTGGACAGCTGCACCGCCACCAACGCCCGGGACGGGAATGGCCAGCCGATCCGATTCAAAAAAGACCCCGGCCGGGTCCGACAGATGGTAACGGCGGCCAACGCCGCATAAAAACAATCGAGGAAAACAGCCTAAAGCGCGACAGCGCCACGAGGAGGCAGGACAACCGATGTATGAATCCAGCGACCTGAGAAAGGGTCTGAAAATCGAAATCGACGGCGAGCCTTACGTCGTCACCCAGTTCGAATTTGTCAAGCCGGGCAAGGGACAGGCCCTGTACAAGTGCAAGCTTAAAAACATGGTGACCGGGGTCCAGTTCGACAAAACCTACCGGTCCGGCGAAAAATTCAACGAGGCCAACCTCGAAGAGGTGGAGATGGAATACCTCTATTACGACGGCGACGCCTATTGCTTCATGAACACCTCCAACTACAACCAGGATCTGATGACCGAATCCCAGCTGGGCGACGCCAAGGACCTGCTCAAGGAAAACACCGTTTGCAACGTTCTGATGTTCGATGGCAAGGCCATCGGCATTTCACTGCCCAACTTCGTGGACCTTCGCGTCACCGAGGCGGAACCCTGGGCCAAGGGCGACACCGCCGCCGGCAGCACCAAGCCCGCCAAACTGGAAACAGGCTATGTGCTCCAGGTGCCGCCCTTCGTCAACGAAGGCGAGAAGATCCGCATCGACACCCGAACCGGTCAGTATGTGGAACGGGTGAAAGAGTAAGCCGCCCCATGGGGGCGGATTTCTCTGCCCCCACACCCGTTATTCAGCTCCCACGAATCGAATATCCCCGTAGTATGCGGTAGCGGTCTCACCGGTGTTGTCGGTGTCCGTCATAAGGGCCACCCCCGAAATCATGGGCGGCTCCTCCCCGAATGCGGTTTTGTAATCCTCATAGACATTCCGCTCCTCCGTCACCCAGGTCCCTGCATTTTCCCGCCCGCTTTCCACCACGAACATCATTACCGCCTCCGTGAAGGGGTTCGGCACCATTGTTCCTTCCGGCGTGTTGCTGGCCCAGTGGTAACTGACGGCCGCCAGCGGGGGATACTCGCCCCGGACCATTTTAATGGTTTCATATTTCGCTTTGCCGAAAAAGTCGACCCGATCCGGATCATATTCGAATGTGATATAAATCCGGGCCGGATAATCGTCCCCCGATTTTTCGTGGACGGTCCCCTTCTGGAGGATGTTGTCGGCTTTCCACCGCCACTGGACGATGGGGTAGGCCTCCGGATCGATGGTGATCCGCCGGATGAGACCCGAGGCGGATCCGTCGCTGTCCGCCCGGATGACGGTTCGCCCTCCGTCGGTCACCAGACGGTATCGGGTATGGGACGGGACATCGTCGAAGGTCAGGGATTCCCAGTCATCGGGCAAATCTTTTCCCGGGCTCATTTCGGAGAACGCCCCCACCGTCCGGACGTCCCCCTGACCGGGGGCGACGGCCGGAAAGACGAATCCCGCCAGTAACAGGATCATGAGGATCGACACTCGTTTCATTCCATCTCCTCCATTCGGTCTCATCGGATCATGTCGTGTCCTCCAAAGGGTAGGGCCCTTTGATGCCGAATTCAAGCCCGAAAGAAAGCAGAGGCGATTGCGCCGTCTGTAACCGTGGAAAAGTCACTGTCTGCCGGCCCCGCGTTTCGGCGGCAAATGGTCTATCCGTTGAAATGGGGGTCTTTGCGCCGGGTCACGAGCCCGGGCTTGCCCAGGTAGCGGTTGATAGCGTGCTTGCTGTTGTACCGGTAACGCGCTTCCAGCAGCGGAATGTAGTATTGCCCGAACGTCTCGAAGTAGCGGTGGCTTACGAAGGACAGAAATTTCTCGTTGTTCTGGCCGTTCGTCCCGAAGCGGATGGCGGCGATCCGGTCGATGTCGATGTCGAAATAGTCGGCGGGGGGCCGGGGCGGGCGTCCGGGCAGGGGCATATATTCCTGGAGGAACAGGATCAACCCGAGTTTCCGGAGGGTCCGGATAATGGCGTATTCCTCCGACAGCGTCTTGTTGAACCCGAACATGACGATCACTGTCACCTTGCCGCGTCCGAGTCGGCGCAACAGTTCCCGTTTCTCCCGGAAGAGGGCCGCCTGGGCCATGGAATTGCAACTGAAGTAGTGCATCGGCTTTGTGAAGCGGGAATTGACGGAGTGGACCTTCTCCAGAAGCGAGACCATGTCGCGGGTCAGAAACCGGATGTCG
Organism: uncultured Desulfobacteraceae bacterium; assembly: GCA_964409085.1. Lineage (GTDB taxonomy): Bacteria > Desulfobacterota > Desulfobacteria > Desulfobacterales > JAABSP01 > JAABTD01. The sequence goes on from CAYPCE010000060.1 coordinate 15,064, forward strand.
AGGGTCTGGCTGAAATTGACGCGGTACCGGCGCCGGGTGATCTCTTCGAGGATTTCGCAGGCGTTCTTCGTCGCGAGCAGGTTGGCGTCCAGCAGCATGATGTTTCGTTGCCCGGGCGGAACAAAATCGTCGAACTCCGCATAGTCCTCTTTGAGCCGCCCCTCCTTTTCCGGAACAAGGCAGAAGCCGCAGCGGACGTTGCACCCGCGCGACAGGAAGCCCAGGGCGTATCGGTGCCAGTCGTACAGGGCGTAGTCGGGAAAGCAGCGGTCCACATCGGGGGGCAGTTTCCGCCCCACATCGACGCCGCTGCCGCCGGCGACAAGATCATCGCCGAGGCGGCTTTGTAGCTCGGCCAGCGCATGGTTTGCCCGGGGGTGGTGGAAGACGCACGAGGCATAGTGGCGGGTGGCCCGCGGTGGGGACGTTTCCTGGTTCTTGCACAGAACGGGCGTATATCCCTTTTGCTTATAGTAGGCGCTGAGCTTCATCAGCGCCAGGTTGGGGATTTTACCGTGGATATCGTGGAGAGCGACGGTTTTCATCTAAAAGAGCTGTTTTGTCCGATGGCATTTTGACGGCGATGTAGAATGAACGATATTGTTTCTCGCTTTTTAAATCAAAGGTTGGCGTACGGCTAGTCGGTAAAAGACGAATCTAAGGTGGTTCCACTGAGTCTGAGGAGCTTGTCTCCATCGAGAGTGGGGTAATTTTTATGATGATGGTGCCAAGGGTCCCAAATCAGCCCCGTTGCCACCTGTGCTTCCACGCGGATGTCCTGGGCATCTCCCGGAAACACGATCTCATGTCTATACCCTGCTGTTTTCTTACCCGAGGCGTAACTTTTTGGGACCATGCCGCCCTTGGCGTCTTTTTCCTTCCATTTCACATAGAACTTTGCCACAAAGGCCCCCACGTGGCGGAGCGTTATCTTGCGATCCGATAGGACTTTGCGAATGGTCTCGATATACGTCGTTGTCGTTTTCATTTCCGATATAGTCCGGGTCTTTAGATCGGCTACTGTATAAGAGATCGGATAAGCCGGACTATCCTTTGAAAACAGGATACCTTCGGTAATTGCTTCGTTCATTTTTCCAATATCGCCCGCCAGTACCTCCGCCGAAGTGTCTCCGCCTCCCAGGACCAGGGCTTTGAACAACGAATTCTGGGAGATGCTTTCATAACGCTCCTGTAGATTCGAGTCGAACTTCGTGCCGAAGCTTTTATATTCAAGTGTCGCCTCTGCTTCCTGCTCGGTCACTTCCTGAGTCGTCGTCATTTGAACGATTATAATGCGTCCGTAGTCTACGCTGCGCACGAAACCAGGAGGCTCCGTCGGCGGCATATTGGTGGCGTCGAGTTTTACGCTTCTCCCGAACATAGCCCCGGCTTCCTGCGGCTCCTCGACATAGACGGTATAGTAAATTTGCTTAAAGGCCCGGTACACTATGGTCTCTTTGTCGGTCGACGCAACCTTCAGGCCGCTTGTTGCCTGGCTCTTGCCCCACTGGGCTCCAAAGCCGCATTCAATTCCTATTTGCTCTTTCGTATACGCTTTATGTGAATCGGCAAAAGCACGGATCGCCGGCTGGTAGCCTCGGGTGTCTCTAACATTGTCGAACCAGTAGCCGGTGATCTTTTGAATTTCCTTTTCTACATTGACATTTGTCGGAGATTGTATGCTAACGACTCCTTGGTCTTCCAACCCCGGCAGGTCGACACGGATGGTCAGCGGCCCGCGCGCCAAGGTGTACGGGGTAGGCAGTCCTTCAGCCAGAGTCCGGTCCTGCTTGAGTATCGCGCCCGGAAAGACCACGCCAGCGCCTGGATTCAACAAAGCGTTTTCTGTGAGATTTGATGACACATCGTGCTTTTTCTTTGTTATTATGATGACTTCTCCCGTTCCGGTCTCGCGGGACTCGCCAACCTCAGTGAAGTCGATTGACTTTGGCGTAAGGTCAACCGCCAGCAATTCATCCAAGTCATAATTGAGGCTCTGAATGTAATCAGTGTTATGCTTTCTTACTTTATCCTTCTCTACCCTGCTAAAGATAACCGCGAGAGCGACTATGGCGACGATGACGGGTAATGCGATAAGTGCAATGCGTTTTCGTGAATTCATGGTTGACTCTCCTTCCGTTTGTTTGCCTATCAAAAGGCGTAACCAACCAGATTGAACTGCGAATTCCGAGGGCGCCCGTTTCTATGCTGTTGGTTTCGCCTGCCGTCGAGACAACCCGAGGATTCGCATCCACTCAAAATCTCAAGCGGTTTATGCAACGGGTGCGCGAGCACACTTGGCGAAACCGTGGGTTGGTCGCTGGGCAGGTTATCGCCCGACTCAACGCCTACACAAGAGGTTGGGGGGAGGGGTACCAGCACGCCGAGGGGGCCGCCGGTTTCCGGTCCATCGATTATTGGATGGGACGCCGGATTCGGGCCATCATATGGAAACACTGGAAGAACCGGCGAACTCGTATATGTTGCGACGCGCTGGACCCGCGGTGGCGTCATCCCTTTTCTCTTTTACGGTTTTTTCCAAGCGATTTGAAGATGGATAAGATCCGACCCCTTTCTCAGCGCGGTTTTAATCTTGTTTGCAAAGCGGGGTCGGTTCTGTTTTTATGGGATATATCAGGCTTAACGATTCTCTAAATACATAGCGCCGACCTCAAAACCTTCCTCCGGAGTCCCTTCGAATGAACCACTTTCAAATACACATGGATCATATTTCATTTTGCTATAAGAATAGTAGGCCACGCTCCATCGATCCTCAGAAAAATGGCGAAGCCTGACAAGCTGCATTGGGGTGCTGCGACGCCTTTCAATGTATTCCTCCTTTGTTTCTGGGAAATCAGGTGGCGGAAAATCGTCTGGGATATATGGTTCAGTATAAGCATCTATGTAACAAAACTGATTGCGAAAACGTATATCAAGACGTGTGAATTTGCCAGCATAATGCTTTTGGGCATAATTCAAAATCCTTTTTTTAGTATTTTCTTTCGTTCGCTCTGGAATCTTAACTCCACCGGCGTGTGGATCATATACCCATGGCAAAATAATTTCTCCTTTCACTCTCTGCCTACATTTACTGAAAATATAACAGCGGGCATAAGGAGCGGCCGCTTTCTGCCGTCGCTGTTAAGCCCTCGGTCAGGCATCCGTATGCTGTCTTCCAGACTGTTCCATTCATGGGAGAGTTTTAAATCTCTTTGCGCCCTCTTCAGGGCGCCCTGTTTCATCTGCTTCCGCAGAGTGATTTTTCCGGTATGTTTCATGTAATAAATCACAGCACCTTCGATAAATCTGCTGATGCTCTTTTCATCCGCCATCTGTTCAATAAGATGTGCGATATGTTCAGGTAAAGTGATATTGATTTTCTGATGCATTATTTGTCATTTTTGGGAGATATGGAATGAGAACATGAGAATCCATCGAGTCCCCGATCTTTTACAGACTGGCAATCTGGCGCTGAACTTTTGATCCAGGAGTGGGAGGCCCTCAAATTATCGCGATGCTCTGGCGTTTCGATATCGGCATCCATGTTTCCGGTATTTTTCCGGCTGATTTTTCAAATCATACGTTTTGATTT
>CAYPCE010000061.1:0-18555 GCA_964409085.1 uncultured Desulfobacteraceae bacterium
TGGCGGTGTGCTCGCCCCAGTCGGGCGGGTAGTTGACGCCGATGGGGTAGCCGATACGCGATTCCTTTTCCAGACCGGCCTTGGCGATGATCTCCCGCCAGACCAGTTCGACTTCTTCGCACCGCATGCCGGGTTTGATGGCCGCCAGGGTCGTGTTGAGGCCGTCCACCGTCACGTCGGCGATGTTGACCAGCTTTTCCGGCGGGCTTTTGCCGATCCAGGCCGTGCGGGCCAGGGGGCTGTGGTACCGGTGGCGGCAGGCCGCCAGCTCCAGGTTGATGGCCGTTTCGTTCCCGTACGGTTCGTCGGTCCAGGTCAGGTGGGGCGTGGCGGTCTTTTCGCCTGTGGGCATCATAGGAACGATGCTGGGGTAATCCCCGCCGAAGCCATCCGTGCCCGACATCTGGGCCTGGTAGACCGCCGCCACGGCGTCGCACTCGCGGACGCCGGGACGGACCCGCTCCAGGGCCGTGGCCATCACCTTTTCCGAGATCTTCCCCGCCTCCTTCATGAGGGCGATCTCGGCGTCGGATTTGACCAGCCGGATCCAGTTGACCAGCAGGTTGGCGTCCACGATGGTCGCCTCCGGCAGCCCCTCTCGCAACGACCGGTCGGACCGGGCCGTGTAGTAATAAGCGTCCAGTTCCACGCCGATCCGCTTTTTACCCCATCCCCGCTCCTTGAGCCGGTCGGCCACAAAATGGAGGGGGTGCTTCACCGGGTTCTGGACGTAATCGTCCGGGTAGCCGATGATGTTGTCGTGGGAGAGAAACGTCGTGAGTTTCGCGCCTGCCACGTCCATCCCCCGACCGATCCAGACGGGCTCGTCGGCGTCGGTGCTCACCACCACCACCTGGGGCACGTAGAACGACCAGCCGTCGTAGCCCGTGAGGTAGTTCATGTTGGCCGGGTCGGCCGAGACCAGCACGTCGACGCCGGCCTCGGCCATGGCGGCCTCCGTTTTTCGAATGCGTTCTTTGTATTCTTCGGTTGAAAACAGCGTCATGTCGCGCTCCTTATCTGGACAGAATCTCTTTTGCGCCCGCCGCGATCCGCCGCAACCCCTCCTCCAGCTGTTCTGCGGAAGCCGCGAAGGACAATCGCATATACCCTTCCCCGTTATCGCCAAAAATCGACCCCGGCACCAGAGCGACCTTGTGTTCCTTGACGAGAAACTTCGCCAGATCCCAGGAAGACATGCCCAGCCCCTTGATGTTGGGGAATGCGTAGAAGGTCGATTCGGGTTCCAGGCAGGAAATGCCCTCGATGGCATTCAATCCGTCGTAGACGATTTTGCGACGTTTTTCGTAAGCGGCCAGCATCTCGGCCACGCACGCCTGGGATCCGGTGATGGCGGCCAGGGCGGCCCGCTGGGCCGGGGCCGTCACGCCGGAGACCATGTGCTCCATGAGCTTTTCCATTTCGTCCACGATGGGCTTGGGGGCCACGGCGTACCCCACCCGCCAGCCGGTCATGGCGTAGGACTTGGACAGGGTGAACGCCGAGATCGTCAGGTCCGTCATTCCCGGCAACGCACCGATGCTCACGTGCTTCCGGCCGTCGAATACGATGTCTTCGTAGGGCTCGTCGGACAGGACGAAGATGCCCCGCTCCTGCGCGATCTCCGCCAGCACCCGCAGGTCCGCCTCGTCGAACATGGCGCCTGTCGGATTGCCGGGGGTGTTGAGGATCATCACCTTGGTCTTGTCGGTGACCGCTTTGCGCACGTCCGCCGGGTCGAGCTTGAAGCCGTTCTCCTCCCGCACGGGCACCTTCACCGGGACCCCGCCGAAGAGCCGGATCTGGGAATAGTAATCATATCCCGGATCGATGACGATGACCTCCTCGCCCGGGGACACCAGGTGGAGCATCGTGTTGAAGATCACCTGCATGGCGCCCACGGCCACGAAGATCTCCGATGCCGGATCGGCCGTGATGCCGTTTCTGGTTTTCAGCTTCTCGGCGATGGCGTCCCGCAGGTCCCGGAACCCCTTGGCCGGCGGATAGCGGGTGAAGCCTCCGTCCAGGGCCGTCTTGGCGGCCTCCCGGATGTGGACCGGCGTGTCGAAATCGGGCTGGCCGATCCCCAGGTTGACCACGCCGTCGATCTCGTCGGCCATGGCGAACATAACGCGGATCCCCGACCATTCCACCTCATGGGTCCGGGGGGCCATCTTCTCCTTCAAATCCATATCGCCGCCCCCTTATGCCTTCACCGGCAGCACCAGGTCCGACGGACCCTTGGCCGATGTTTTCATTTCCGGGGCGTGGCGCTCCATGATCTCCAGTACGATCTGGGCGATCTTCACCTTCTGGCGGATGAGGTTGTCATGGAAGCCTTCGTCGATCCAGGGCTTGTAGATATCGCCCTCGGAGGTGCCCGGTTCGAATTTGAAGTAGCAGGGCGACGCCACCCGGGCGATCTCGGGACCATCGTAGGCCCGGAACATGCCGCCGAAAGAATCGACGATAATCATGTAGATATCCAGCGGGATGTCAACGGCTTTCCGGATGCCCCCGAGAATGGGCAGGGAGACGTCGGAAATGGGATTCAAAGAATTGACGCCCATGGATTCGATGACCTTGGCGCCGGCCGCACTGCAATAGCCGCCGAACACCGAAAACTTGAAAATCGTCCCTTTGGGAATGACACCTTCTTCCCGCATCTTGTTGAGGATGAGCAAAACGCCTTCGTCATACACCAGGAAGCCCCGGAATCCGGCGTCGATGGACCGCATCATGTCGGCGATGTGGTAGGAGATGCTGTCCGACCCGCGGAGCCGAAACGCCTGCATGGCGCCCTCGGAGGTGGAGATCTCCTTGGACCCCACGTCCCACGCCTTCCGGTGGCCCACGGTCATGATGACCTCGATATTGGCCTCGTTGGCCATGGCGGCCATATCCTTGAGTTCCCCGAAATCGCAGTAGGTGGACCCGCCCACCGCCGCGATGGCCCGGTGGACCGTTACGCCCCGCCGGCCGGCCTCGTCGATCATGGCCTTCATGGTGGAGGCCCGCTCCACTCCGGCGATCTCGATCCGGTAATTGGCGCCGTCCGGGAAGCGCTTGGCGCTGGTGGGAAGGTCATGGGCGTCCCGGCCGGGAATGCCCTGTTTTTCCATGAAATCACGGATTTTTTTGAGTGTTTCGGACATGTGTTGGGTGCTCCTTTTGTTTGAGGGACAAAGGCACAGAGGCACAAAGGGTCTTTAATTCCCTCTGCCTGAATTCTTAAGATGATGATGTTACGGTTGTCGGTCCAAATGACAGCCGAAGAAGTTTTACCCCTTCAGCAATTTCTCCAACTTCGGCATCTCCCCCTCCACCATCTTGTACGTGTGACTGTCCTCGGGGAATTTCCGGTTTCGGACGTCATCAGCGTACGCGGTAAAGGCGTCCACCGTCTTTTTACCGAGGTTTTCGTACTTCTTGACGAACTTGGGCGTAAATGCCTGGAAGATGCCCAGAACGTCGGAACAGATCATGAGCTGGCCGTCCACGTCGATGCCGGCGCCGATGCTGTAGACCGGGATGGAGAGGTCGTCCCGGATGATCTTGCCCACTTCGGGGGGCACGGCTTCCACCAGCAGGGCGAAGGCCCCGGCCTTTTCGATCTCCCGGGCGTCCTGGATGAGTTCCATGGCGGTCTCGGCGGTCCGGCCCTGGGCCTTGAAGCCGCCCAGTTGGCCGGAACTCTGGGGCGTCAGGCCGATGTGGCCCATGACCAGCATGCCGCCGTCGGCGATGGCCCGGATCTGGGGGCAGACCCGCAGGCCGCCTTCCAGCTTGATGGCGTCCACGCCCGCTTCCTTGTGGAACCGGCCGGCGTTTCTGACCGCTTCCTCCACGCTCACCTGGTAGGAAAGAAACGGCATGTCGCCGATGATGAAGGTGTTGGGCGCGCCGCGGCGGACCGCTTCGGAATGGTAGATGCACTGGTCCATGGTTACCGGCACGGTACCCGAATAGCCATAAATGCACATCCCCAGTGAATCGCCCACCAGGATCATGTCCATGCCGGCTTCTTCGGCAAAGGCGGCGGTCCAGTAGTCGTAGGCGGTGATCCAGACGGCGGGTTTGCCCTCGTCCTTCAGTTTCTGCAATTCGAATCGTGAATGCTTTTTCTTGCTCATGGTCGTCTCCTCGATATGGGTGTTGCGCGCGCCCGGCGGGCGCAGTCGTTCCGATTCAGGACCGCCCCCTGCCGGGTTTCCCCAGCTGGGACGAGAGTTCGGCGCATGCGGCTTTCAGGTCCCCCTCGATCTTGGCGATCAGGGACTTTTTCATGCGCATGGCCGGCCCGGAGACCGACAGCGCGTAGCGCGGATGATCCGTGTAATCGAACACCGGCGCCGCCACGCACCGGAGACCCGGCGCCATCTCTTCATCGTCCACGGCAACGCCCTTTTTGCGAATTTTCGCCAGCTCCGCCTCAAGGGGTGCCGGCTCGGTGATGGTGTTGGGGCCGGTCGCCGCAAATTCGGCGGCCGCCATATAGGCTTCGATATCCGCCTTCGGCAGAAACGCCAAAATCGCCTTTCCCAGGGCTGTGCAGTAAGCCGGGGCATGGGAGCCGATGCGGGAATCCATCCGCAATATGTTCTGGCTGTCGATTTTATCCAAGTGGACGATGCCCTGACCGTCCCAGTAGCCAAGATTGACCGTTTCATTGGTAAGGCCGGCCAGCCGCTGCATGAACGGCCGGGCCATACGACGAATCTCGAAACGATCCGCCACCTTCATGCCCTGTTCAAGAACGCGGAAGGTGAGCCGATACTTTCCCTCGTTGTTTTTTTCAGCCCATCCAAGCTCCCGGAGGGTGGCCAGAAACCGATGCGCGGCGCTCCGGTTGATGTCCAGATGGCCGGCAGTCTCGGAAACGCTCAATGAGTCATGGTCAGCGAGCAACTCAATGACGCGAACCCCCTTTTCCAGGGAACCAATAACGAAATATTTTTTGCCGGCGACGGACATGATCTCCTTTTGTTCACATTGCGTGACAATCGATCACTATGTGACATATTAGGGGGAGGTGCGGGGGATTGTCAAGGATTTTTTAAGGGGCTTTTTCCGAGCAAAGGACAGCTTGCGGAACTGCGGGGGGCATGGTAGATAAAAACCATGGTAGACGCATCTATTATACCGCCCAAACTGTCGAACGTATTGGCCATCGTCACCGACAATCTGAAAAGGGAAAACATCCCCTTCGGACTCATCGGGGCCATGGCCCGAGCAGTATACGGTTTCCCGAGATACACCTCGGACATCGATCTGGCCGCCGAAGGCCGTCATGCGGATCGGATTCGGATGATTCTGGAAAAACTGGGATACCGATGTTTCCAGATGACCCGGAGCTTTGGGCAGTTTGATTCGGAGATGGGCGTCTTGGGAAAAATCGATTTGCTATTTCTCTCCACCCCGGAAGGCATTCGAATCCTTGAGGACCGGGTGACCGTGCAGGACGAGGTTTTCGGGCAGGTGGACGTGATCCAGCCGACGGATTACATTATTTTAAAATTGATGGCCATCGCCAACAACCCGGACAGGACCGCCAGGGACGAGGCGGATATCGCCTCAGTGCTGAAAGCCTCGGAAAATGGTCAAATTCAATCAGAATTCGACGGGATCGACAGAGATAGAATTCTTAAACTGGCGGAGCGGTTTGGTCAAACAGAGCGAATGGAACGGCTATTCAAAACCACGACCGGCAAGCAAAAAGCAAAAGGGATGTTTTTTCTATGACGCCCGAAGAAAAAGCCGAAGCGGCGCGAAAAGAAGAACTCCACATGATCGTCGAGATGATTGACGCATCCATGGCGCTGGCGGTGAAGAAGGGGAAACATCCGTTGACCAACGGATGCAGTTGCGTTGTTTGCGCCGAAAAACGGAAACAGATCATTCGGGGGCCGGAGCCAGAGTGGAAATACTTCTTGTGACGTCTGGCGGATGACGGCGGCCGCTGAGAGCGCTTTCAGCAGCCGCCGTGAATTATTAGGAAGGATGAAGCGGGTTAGTCGAACGCCATCTCCGTCTTCCAGACCTCCCACACCTTGCCCACCAAATCAGGCCCGGGCTTGAGGGTGAGCTTGCCGGGTTTCCAGCCGGAGGGGGTGGCCTCGGTCCCTTCACTGTGACGGACATGCTGGAACGCCTGGATCTGGCGCAGGCTTTCGCCGACGTTCCGGCCCACCGGCGGCGTCAGCACCTCGAAGCCCTGGACCACGCCGTCCGGATCGATGATGAACCGGCCCCGGGTCTCCACGCCGGCCTCTTCGTCGTAGACGCCGTAGGCCGTGCCCACGCGTCCGCCCGCATCCGACAACATCGGGAACGGAACCCCGCCGTCCACCATTTTGGACAGTTCGTGGTCGTCCCACATTTTATGGACGAACATGCTGTCGATGCTCATGGAAAGCACTTCCACGCCCAGTTTCTGGAACTCCCCGTATTTTTCGGCGACCGCCGAAATCTCGGTCGCTCAGACAAAGGTGAAGTCGCCGGGGTAGAAGCAGAGCACCACCCACTTGCCGAGGTAATCGGAGAGTTTGACGTTGATGAACTTGCCTTGCTGATAGCCCGGCGCGGTGAAATCGGGCGCTTTTCTGCCGACTTTGATCATGGTCTGAGCCTCCTTCGCGGGTTGAGGGGTGGGGGATTCTCCGGCGGGTTCAGGGGCCGGTTCACCGACGGGACCGCCTGTGGGGCGGGCGCAACCGGCTTTGATTTCCTCGCCCATACGCAATCTCCTTCCGTTTATTAAGGGTCCTTTGTTTTTGCCCGGCCTTCTCGGGCGCTTCAACGGCAACCATTGATCATTTCGATCCGTCGCCGTTATGAGATTTCTTTTCTAAATAGCCTCCATATCTTTTATTGTCAAGTAATAATCATTCTACTTAACCGCCGCTTCCGCCTCCCGTCTCACCGGCCTGTGCTCTCGCCTTATATGCCCTCTCCTCCTCACCGGTTATATTCGTTTTCCTTCCACATCCAGCCCCATGACGGCCCTGTCGGCCGTTCTCGGCAGTAGCAACACCGCTGGTTTAGCCATTACCGTTTTTTGGGACACTCCGGGGGGCCCTCAATGGAGGATCGCGGAGTGGATTTATCGAGGCGACGGCCGCTCTGGGCTTGACGGCAAACGGCCGGCTGTGGATAATGGCAGCCAGGCCTCCGGTTTCACGAATCGGCGGCGCCCATGAACCGACAACCAGCGAGAACGTCCCGTGCCCCATAAAACGTGCAGCCGTTGCGAAGTTCTGCCCGACGCGCTTCCGGACAGCGGAAGGCTTTACCTCTCTCCCCCCATCGAACCGACCCGGTACACCATGGTGACCTGCCTTGATCGGCTGGAGCTGCCCCACCGGGAGATTTACACCGGCATCTACGAAGTCGATCTGGGCCATGGCGACCTGTACCGCCTTTGCAACCAGTGCTGTCCCGCCCTCAGCGAGATGGAAAAGGCCGACACCCGATGCTTTATCGTTCCCGAAGACCAGGCCTTCGACGTCCGGCTCCTGATGAACATGCAGCCCTTGAGCCGCCTGATCGCCCGGATGGAGGGCCAGTGGCTCATCGACCTGATGGCGGCGGAGCGGCTGGAAACATGGTTCCAGCCCATCGTCCACGCGGACGACCCGTCCGAGGTCTTCGCCCAGGAGTGTCTCATCCGGGTCCGTCATCCCGACGGAGGGGTCCATCTGCCCGGCGATATCTTCCGCATCGCCCGGGACGGCGACCTCCTCTTCCACCTGGACCGCCTCTGCCGGATGACCGCGATCCGGTTCGCCAGCGCCCACGGCATCGCCTGCAACATTTTCATCAATTTCAACCCGTCCACCATTTACGACCCTGAGTACTGCCTCCAGACCACCGTGGCGGCCATCGAAACCGCCGGGATTCCCCACGACCAAATCGTATTCGAGATCGTGGAAAGCGACGACATCAAAGATACCGGTCACTTGATCAACATCCTGGATTTCTACCGGCGACACGGTTTCCGGGTGGCCATGGATGACCTGGGCGCCGGCTACAGCTCCCTCAACCTGTTGTCCAAACTCCGGCCGGATTTCATCAAACTGGACATGGAACTGGTCCGGTCCGTGGACGAAGATCCCTACAAAGCCATCATCGCCAGCAACCTGATCCGGCTGGCCCGGGAACTGGACGTCCGGATCATCGCCGAAGGGGTCGAACGACCGGAAGAATGGGCGTGGTTGAAGAGGCACCGGGCCGATTTCTTACAGGGCTTCCTTTTCGCCCGGCCCGGGCTGCCGCCGCCGACGCCCCGGGTTCCGCTGTAGCCGGCGGCGGTCCGGCGGAAATGGATGCGCCCTTTCGCAGCGACCACAGGCGATAGAAATCCGCCGGAAATCGATGCATCCCCCAAAAAACACCGGCCCGGTCGCCCCGTTTGACGACCATACCACCATAGACTGACAATAGAACTCGCATCGGCGGTACCCGAAGGCGGTTCGCTTCGGGCACTTGCATCGTTTATCGCTCGAAATCGCGGATTATGGGACCTTATGTTCCCCGGGAGATAAACGTTTTCTTCAGATAACCCCCCTGTTTGCGAAGCGTCTGGTTCTCCATTGTCCAATTCTGGCGATGAACACCCGTCCATCCCTTTTTGGATCATCCAATTATATCAATATATTCTAAATGTTTATAATCTTCAGGATGTTTTGTTCGGAAATTGTGCAAAAACAGCCCGCTTCCCGACAGGCCAAGGGCTTGTCATCCGCTTCCCCCGCTTGATTTTCAAATTTAAAAGATTTTCAATGAAAAAAAAAGAAATAGGGCGATATCCATTTGTTCGTTTTTTTCTGAGAAGTCCAGAGATGCTTAATATGCTTGGATAAGCCCGGCGAAATAAAAAACGCTCAGTTTCGGGGCGGTTGGAAACTGTTATGGAACTTTTAACCAAATAATCAATACGATATGAAAGATCGACAATTTTCCCCATCCCGGTTTTTAAACCGTGTTCATTCGGTTTGACGAAAAATCCGTAATGCAATAAACAACCCCCAAACGGTCGATAAATTCGGACAGACCGAAAATGCTGTTTGTATCGCCGACTGGCCTCCCTTCCAGTCACTGCAAATGGTGATCTGCTATTCGTTTTAGGCGGTGTGAACGCCTAAGTTCATATGGACAACATCTTTTCAACGAGAGACAGCTGGTATCCATGGAAGCGATCTGGGAAAAAGCAAAGGCGAGCATCAAAGCGCAGATTCCGAGTCACAGCTACCGCATGTGGATCGAGCCCCTGACCTTTAAGGAAAACGGGGGAGACCGCGTGGTCCTCGCCTGCCCCAACTCCTTTTCCAAAAAACGGGTCAGCGACCATTATTTCCGCCTCATCGACGATGCGTTCCAGGACGCCGCCGGAAAACGATTCGCCATCTCGTTCCAGGTATCGGATCGAAAACCGGCGCCCCCGCAGGACCCCATTACCGATCAGCAGCTCACGCTCCCCAACATCCAGTTGCCTCCCGTCACCGGCCGGCGGCTGCGCCGTAATTTCACCTTCGACAATTTCGTGGTGGCCGGGAACAATGACTTTGCCTATTCCGCGGCCCTTTCCCTGGCCACGCAGCACTCCATGCAGCAAAACGCCCTGTTTCTGCTTTCGGAAACCGGCCTCGGGAAAAGTCATCTATCCCAGGCGATCGGCCACCATATTCTGAGCCAATGCCCCCGGGAAAGCGTTTACTATATTACGGCCGAAGACTTCACCAACGAAATGGTCAACGCCTTCCGGAACGACGCCATCGACAAATTCAAGGAAAAATACCGGAACCGATGCGACGTCCTGATTTTGGAAGACATCCATTTTCTGACCGGAAAGGACCGGACCCAGATCGAACTGGCCCTGGCCCTGGACTACCTCATGGATGCGGAAAAAAAGATCATCTTTTCCAGCTGCTATCTGCCGTCGGACATCCCCAAGATCAACGACCAGCTCCGGTCGCGGCTGTCCTGCGGCCTCATCCCCGTCATCCAGCCGCCGGATTTCCAGACCCGCATGAAGATCTTGCGCCGAAAAGCCGTGGAAAACGGCCACACGCTGCCCGGCGAGGTCCTGGAATATCTGGCGGGGGAGTTGTGCGAAAACGTCCGCCAGCTGGAAAGCGGCCTCATCGGCGTCACGGCCAAGGCATCTCTCCTGGGAAAGCCCATCGACCTGGATCTGGCCCGGGGCGTCACCCAGAACATCGCCCGGGCCAAGAAGGCCATCACCCTCGATCTCATCAAAGAAACGGTCTGCCATCACTTCAGCATTTCCGTGGCGGACATCGTTTCCAAGTCCCGCAAACAGGCCATCGCCCGGCCCCGCCACATCGCCATCTATCTCGCCCGGAAGATGACCGACCACACCCTCCAGGCCATCGGCAAGAGTTTCAACCGCTACCACGCCACGATTTACCGGTCCGTGGGGACCGTGGAAAAAGGGCTCAAGGACGACACCGCGCTCAAAAAACAGGTCCGGTACCTGACCGAAAAGATCGAATCCGAAATCTGACCCTCCCGCCGGCGCTCCGTCCCCAGGTACCGGACACTGATTCCCGGCGGGAGATGGCCAGCTCCCGACGGCCCGTTGGCCTTCCGCCCCTCGGTTTTTTAACATTGATGGAACCCGCCGCGTGTGGTAGGTTTCCGTTTTACAATTTCTTCTGGAGGATCAACACGGCATGTCGGACTTTACCCATATCGACGAAAAAGGCCGCGTCCGGATGGTGGACGTGTCTGAAAAACATCCCACCCGGCGGCAGGCCCTGGCAGGGGGCCGGATCGCCATGACGGCCGAGACTTTGGAAAAAATCCTGAGCCACGGGGTCCGGAAGGGCAACGTCCTGGAGACGGCCCGCATTGCCGGGGTCATGGCCGCCAAACGGACGGCGGACCTCATCCCCATGTGCCATCCCCTCAACCTCACCCACATCCAGGTCGATTTCATTCCCGATCCGGAAGCCCCGGCCATCGACATCCGGGCGGCGGTGCGCATCACCGGCCAGACCGGCGTGGAGATGGAGGCCCTGACCGCGGTGTCGGTGGCGGCCCTGACCATCTACGACATGTGCAAGGCGTCGGACCGGGCCATGACCATCTCCGACATCCGGCTTATGGAGAAATCCGGCGGCAAAACCGGCGCCTGGATCCGCCCGGACCTTGGCATGGTCCCTGAAGACGAGGACGAACCGACATGAAACGGTTGCGCCTGATCTTTTTTCCCTTGACGGCACTGGTTCTGCTGGCCGGGTGCCCCGGCCCTGAAAAGCCGCCGGTCCAGGGGCCGGTCTTCCGGGTCGCGGAGGCGGACTTGCCCCGGTTCACCGACGACATGTTCCTGGACGGCCTGGCCGAGGCCGTCCGCCAGAGCCTGGTCTATCTAAAGCGAATCCCGGCGGACCGGACCTTCCGGTTCGGCGATGACCGCTACCCCGCCTCCCACATGATCCGGTCCATGGAGCGGCTCCTGGCCTTCATCGCCCGGAAGCCGGCCATGGGCGAGATCGACCGCTTTATCCGGGACCATTACCGGGTTTACCGGTCCGCCGGCCGGGAAACGACGGGCCGGGTCCTTTTCACGGGGTATTTCGAACCGTTGCTCAAGGGCAGCCGGATCCCGGAGGGGCCCTACCGCTACCCGGTCTACGGCCGGCCCGAGGATCTGGCGGTGGTGGACCTGGGCCAGTTTTCCGACAAATACGAGGGAGAGCGGATCATCGGGCGGGTCTCGGACAACACCTTCGTCCCCTACCCCGACCGGGACGCCATCATGGAGGGCGGCGCCCTGGTGGGGAAAGCCGATGTGCTGGCCTGGGTGGACGACCGGGTGGATCTGTTTTTCCTCCATATCCAGGGGTCGGGCAAAATCGCGCTCATCTCGGGCGAAGTCCTCAACGTCCATTACAATGCCAAAAACGGACGCCCCTACCGTTCCATCGGCCAGCTCCTCATCGATGAGGACAAGGTCTCCCTGGAGGCCATGTCCATGCAGGCCATCAAGGCCTATTTCAGGGAACATCCCGAGGAGATCCGCCGGGTCCTCACCCATAACCCTTCCTATGTCTTCTTCAGCGTGGAGGAGGACGGACCCTACGGGGCCCTCAACGTCCGGCTGACCCCGGGCCGCTCCATCGCCGTGGACCGGTCGGTCCTCCCGCTGTCGGCCCTGGCGTTTATCCGCACCGAAAAACCTCTGGTGAACGGTGACGGCCGGATCGTGGAATGGCGCGACTTCTCCCGGTTCGTCCTGACCCAGGACACGGGCGGCGCCATCAAGGGGCCGGGCCGGGCCGACCTCTTCTGGGGCGCCGGCCCCTATGCGGAGATCGCCGCCGGCCACATGCGCCACAACGGCGACCTCTTCGTCCTGGTGTTGAAACCCAGGGGAGGCTGACGGTGGAAATCGCCGCAAAGGATGTGATGACCCGCCGGTTCTACCCCCTCTCGCCGGAGATGCCGCTTTCCGGGGCGGCGGCGCGGATCGAGGTGCTCCTCCACATCTTCTTCCTCTTTCACCACTTCGCCGTCGAACTGGCCTGAAGCCGCCCCCCATGCCCCTCATCCACCAGAAAAGCACCCTGCCCCACCTCACCGTCGGGGAAAGCATGGGCCACCAGGTGGTCCGGGTCCCCGGGGATTCCCCCCTGGACCGGGCCGTCGGCCGCTTCATCAAACACAAGGGCAACGCGCTGCTGGTAATCGAC
Source organism: uncultured Desulfobacteraceae bacterium (assembly GCA_964409085.1). Classification (GTDB taxonomy): domain Bacteria; phylum Desulfobacterota; class Desulfobacteria; order Desulfobacterales; family JAABSP01; genus JAABTD01. The sequence continues at coordinate 12,717 of CAYPCE010000061.1, forward strand.
AATGCGGACCCGCCCGCCGGGGTCCTCTCCCTGCCGGACGCGGCCCGGCTCCCGCCACGCCTGCGTCAGCAGCCGCGTCAAGGCCGAAGACGGCTCCGCCGGTTGATTCCCCTTGACATCCCGTGGCATAATTCCATAGTAACAGATGGTTTTGGAAAGACCGTCAACCGGATCGAATAGGAGACCGATATGTTTGGCATGGGCATGCCCGAAATACTGCTCATCCTGGCGGTGGCGCTGATCGTCATCGGCCCCAAAAAGCTGCCCGACCTGGCCAAATCCCTGGGCCGGGCCATGGGCGAGTTCAAGCGCGCCACCAATGATTTCAAAGAGACCATGGAGATCGATTCCCAGCTCTCCGAGGTGCGGAAAACCTTTGACGAGATGAACGACGACGTCAAAAAGCGGTTCGAGGACGCCACGGCCTCCCCGGCCGTCGACCCGGTCGCGGGAAAGACGGAGACCGCCCCGGAAGATCCAACGGATTCCGATTCGGCATCCGGACCGACGCCCGGGACCGATCCGGCCAGCGAGACAGGGGACTCGGGGGAACCCCAAACCGCTCCGACGACACCGCCCGATCCGGAAACGACGCCCGCTTCGCCATCGGCCGAAGCGGCTGAATCCCCCCGCCCCACACCCGAACCGGAAAAAAGGCCCGCCGATGACCCGTGAAGACGAAAAAATGCCGTTCATGGCCCACTTGGACGAACTCCGGACCCGGTTGGTCCGGTCCTTTTACGCCGTGGGCGTGGGCTTCGTGATCTGTTATTTTTTCAAGGAGCAGCTCTTCCAGGTGCTGGCCCAGCCCCTGGTATCCGCCATGGGCGCGGGGGACAAACTGGTTTTCACCGGCCTGCCCGAGGCTTTTTTCACCTATTTAAAGGTGGCGCTCCTGGCCGGCATCGGACTGGCGGCCCCGGTGATTTTCTACCAGTTCTGGATGTTCGTGGCGCCGGGCCTTTACCAGAAAGAAAAAAAGGTGATGATCCCCATCGTCATCCTCTCCACCTTTTTTTTCGTGGGCGGGGCCCTGTTCGGGTATTTCATCGTTTTTCCCTGGGGATTCAAATTCTTTCTGGGGTTTGCCAGCGACACCATCCAGCCGCTGCCCTCCATGAAGGAGTACCTGAGCTTCGCCACCAAGCTGTTGCTGGCCTTCGGCATCGCCTTCGAACTGCCCCTGATCCTCACCTTCATGGCCCGGCTGGGGATGGTCTCCGTCGATTTTCTCAAGAAAAACCGGAAATACGCCCTCCTGCTTTTCTTCGTGGGCTCGGCCATTCTCACCCCGCCGGACGTGGTGACCCAGGTCATGATGGCCTTCCCCCTGATGTTTCTCTACGAACTGAGCATCATCGGCGCCCGGATCTTCGGCCGGAAGCGGTGGGACGAAGATCTGGAAGATGAAGCGGAACCCGAAGGGGCCTCGGATGCGAAAGGAGCCGGAGATGACGGATAGACCGGGGGCCGAAGGGCCCATCGAATACGCCCTTGAACTCCAGGAGACATCGGCCAGTTCCGGCTACTTTGCCTGCGAACCGGTCCAGGACCGGCTGTTCAGCGCATGGGTCGATTATCTGCGCGGTCATCCTTTCGACGGCTTTCTCCACAAGCACCTCCTCAATGTTCTGAAGGTGCTGCCGGAAGCGAAGGTCAAAAGCTGGACCGAGGAGGCCGTGCCCGGCGATCCGGTCTTTGGGGCCCTGCTGTACGAGGCCTGCCTGATGCACGGGAAGTTTTCGGGGCTCCAGGACCGCTTCAAAAGGGAAGATCTGGAGATCCTGGCCGACCATACGCCGCTGGTCTACATCCGTTCCCTCCTACAGCCGGACGGTGAGGCCCACCTCCGGTGGATGCAGTTTTTCGAACCCAACATCGGCTTTCACCGGCCGCTGCAGTCGCCCGAGGAAGTTGACATCGCGCCGCCCATCCCGGCCGACGCGCTGCCGTCCCTTAGCGACGCTGTCCACATCCGCGACCTGGCGCCCACCGGCGACAACCACGGCCATACCGAATCCGAACCACCGCCGCCGCCGGAAAAGGTGGCCCAGACGGCCCTGGACCGCCTCTCGGCCCTCGGCGTGCTGATGGAAGATGCAAAGCGCCACACCGCCTCCCTGAGTCCCTATGCCCTGATCCGCCAGTGGCGGCTCTCCTTCGCCGTCCGCCACGGCCGGCACGATTTCACGGTGTCGGGGGTCCAGAACTCCTACGGCCGGGGGCTCCGGGTCGAACCGGCCCAGGCCGCCTGCGCCATGGAGGTGGCGGAACGGGTATCGGCCTTTGCCGGCGTGGGGGCCGAGGGCGTGCTGGACCGTACCCGCCCCTATCCCCTCATCCGGGCCCGGTACGCGGAACTGGCCGGGGACGACATCGCCGCCCTGGACCCCAACCGCCTGCCCCTGGAAGCGCCCTACAAAGACGAACCCCTCCACTGGATCGAGGGTAAAACCGCCGGAGGCGTTCCCCTGCGGGTTCCCGTCCAGTGCGTCTTCCTCTTTTCCAATCTGGACGAAATCGATCTTTTTTCGGGGCTGGGCTCCACCGGCCTCGCCTCGGGTCTGACCCTGGCGGGGGCCAAGGTCAGCGGGCTTTTGGAGTGCATCGAACGAGACGCCGAGGGGACCACGCCCTTCAACCCCGAGGCGTGCTTCCGGCTCGAATCCGATGATCCCGACGTGGCGGCATTGCTGAAGGAATACCGGTCTTACGGCATCCACGTCCGGTTCCAGGACATCACGCCGGCCCACGGGGTCCCCTGCTATAAATGCTTCGTGGTCCAGCCCGACGGCGAGATCGCCAAGGGTGTCGGGGCCGGGTTGGACGGAAAGCGGGCCCTGATCTCGGCCCTGACGGAAACCCCCTTCCCCTTTCCCGGAGGCCCGCCGTCGGTCGTTCCCGACCGCGACCTGCCGGTTCGCCGCCTGGAAGACCTCCCCGATTACAGCACCGGCTCCGCCCAAGGGGATCTGGCGTTGCTGGAATCCCTCCTGACCGCCAACGGGTTCCCGCCGGTCTACGTGGACATCACTCGGGCCGATCTGGAGACCCCGGCGGTCCGCGCCATCGTCCCCGGCCTGGCCCTCACCGCCGATTTCGACCGGTTTTCCCGGGTTCACCCGCGCTTGTTCGCCAATTATCTATCGATGTTTGATTGAGGGGAATCCGCGAATGCAGCCGCAAGGGTTTCCATAGGGAGATAAAGCTCAAGGGGGTCATCGGGGAGTTCGATGAATCCATAGCGGAGATAAAATTTCTTCGCGGTCTGATCTTTTGCGTCCACAAAGAAGCCGATGATGCCGAGAATTTTGGATGCGGAAAGGATTTTATTGAAGGCATCCACCATCAAAAACGAGCCCAAACCTTTGTTCTGTTGCCCCTTATCGACAGCCAATCGGGCAAGTTTCGCGGCAGGCGCCTTGGGTGGATATTTTTTGGCGTGTTTGCGGGGCATTTTCTCCGTAACGACCTCGCAGGCGCACAAGGTATAATATCCAAGGATGACGCCGGGCTCTTGATCGTTTACAAGAACAAAGGTGCGGGCAATGCCTTTGGTGCCGTGTTGTCTGGCGGTATTTTGGAGGTAATGATTGAGTTCGGAAACCCCGCAGTCGAATCGACGCCTGTCGTGCAGGCGAGTGAGGGGCGCTATTTCAAACATTCCCCATTTTCTCTTTGTAGCGCCTCACGGCATCGATTAAACTGCGATTCGGCGCCGGCGGATTTTCGATCGCGTCGAAAAAGGCCGTCGCCGACGCCAAGCTCAATTTGATCGTACTTTCTTTCTCGATGACGGCATTCGCTTTTTCAAGGGCGGCCTGCACAAGAAACTGATTTAGCGTAGCACCCGTGATATCAGCCGCCTGGGATATTGTATCGAAGACATGAGCGGGGATCTGCGCTGAAACGCGCTCATCCATTTTTTCTAGTGGCATATCGCCTCCATTGTTGTAGAACCCTATGCGCCGCATTGACACTGTAGTCAATATATCATCGAATGCTGAATTGGCAATGCCAATTCAATGTTTCGATTCGCCATATTAATCGCCAAACATCATCTACCGGGACCATATGAAAACAACGATGAAAACCACCCACAAGATCCATTTTCAAAACGCCCAGAAGATGGCGGAAACGCCGAATAACGCCATTGATTTGGTGGTCACTTCACCCCCCTATCCGATGATCGAGATGTGGGACGAGATGTTCATCGCCCAGAATCCCGAGATCAAAAAAGCGCTGGGCGGCGGCGACGGACCAAAAGCCTTTGAACTGATGAACACGGAACTGGACGGCGTGTGGAAAGAATTGAAACGCGTCGTGAAACCCGGCGGCATTGTCTGCATCAACATCGGCGACGCCACCCGGACCATCCGGGGCGATTTCGCCCTCTACACCAGCCATGCCCGGATCGTTTCCGGCATGCTGAAACTCGGCTTTTCCATGCTGCCCGCCATCCTCTGGCGGAAACAGACCAACGCCCCCAACAAGTTCATGGGATCGGGGATGTACCCCCCGGGCGCCTACGTTACCCTGGAGCACGAATTCGTCCTGATTTTCCGGAAAGGGGGAAAGCGGGAATTCAACCGGGACGCGGACAAAAAGAACCGACGCGCCAGCGCCTATTTCTGGGAGGAGCGGAATCAGTGGTTCTCGGACGTCTGGATGGAATTGAAAGGGACCCGGCAGGCCTTGTTCGACAAAAATGCGCGTCAGCGGTCCGCCGCCTTTCCTTTTGAACTCCCCTACCGGCTGATCAACATGTTCTCCGTTTACGGCGACACGGTGCTCGACCCGTTCCTGGGCATCGGCACCACCACCTTCGCCGCCATGGCCGCCTGCCGGAACTCGGTGGGGTACGAGATCGAGAAAAACTTCAGCGAAGCCATCTTCTCCAAGACGGACGAGATCATCGCCCATGCCAACGAACGGCTCCGCCAGCGCATCGACGCCCATCTCGAATTCGTCAGGGAGCGGACCGAGACCAAAGGCCCCTGTAAACATACCAACCATTTTTACGGGTTTCCGGTCATCACCAAACAGGAGGCGGACCTGGTCTTCCAGGAATTGCGTTCGGTGGTGCAGATGGACGAGGACGAACTGAGCGCCTCCCATGCACCACTGGAACTGAAACAAAACCAACCCGAATCCGCGGCAAAAAAGAAAGAAGACGCAACACCACCGGCTGGCGCAAAGAAAAAGCGGGCCAAGAAGGAGGGCGAGTGGAAGAAAAAGGCGGTTCAGTTGAGCCTTTTAGATTAGCCTCCAATCCATTCCCAATTATCGGCTCTGCTTATTTCCGCACAATCTTCAACCGATCCAACCGCAACCGCTCCCGCTCGTCGAATAGCCGGCGGGAGCCCAGCCAGACGGCCGTCATGGTCCCGAACCCGGTGCCGCCGGCAATCAGAAACATGACCAGAATCTGATACTTGACCGCCTCCATGGGCGGGTTGCCGCCCAGGATCTGGCCGGTCATCATCCCCGGAAGGCTGACGAGGCCCGCGGCCGACATGGAATTGATGATGGGAATGAGCCCGCCCCGGATGCTCTCCCGCCGGATGTCGCCGATGGCCTCCCGGGCCGTCTGCCCCAGCATCAGCCGCCCCTCGATGGTGGCGCGCAGGTCCCGGGCCATGCCGGTCAGCCGGTCCAGGCCGATGGCGATGCCGTTCATGGTGTTGCCCAGGAGCATTCCCAGCAGCGGGATCGCGTACTGGGGTTCGTACCAGGGATCGATTTCGATGACGACCGTCAGGGCCAGCACCGTGATGGTGAAAGACGATATGCACATGGAGAGCGTGCCGATGCCGAACCCGCGCCACCCGATGAACCG
>CAYPCE010000062.1:0-18256 GCA_964409085.1 uncultured Desulfobacteraceae bacterium
ACTTCCTCGACATGACCTGCGGCCAGGCCAACCTGTGGTGCGCCACCAACACCGAACCGGAGAAGAAGAACTCCGAGATCATGCCGACCGAGCCCTACCTGCTGGGCTCCCACTCCGGCTGCTGCGGTCTGTGGTGCTCCGGCCCCGATTACGACTGGGTCCCGGATGCCTACAAATGGGGCCACAACGGCAAAGTCTACAACCGGATGACCACTGTTGTGGGTCTGTTCACCTCCGGCGACGGCGTCGGCTGCTCCGGCCACAAGTTCTCCTCCGGCTCCCACGCCGAAGGCCGCATGGCCGCCAAGGCGATGGTAAAGTTCGTGCGGGACAACAAGGACTTCACCCCGTCCATCTCCCAGTCCAAAGAAGAGCTGGTGGACATGGTCTACAAGCCGGTCCGCGTTTTCCTGGACAACTGCGAGTACACCACCGCCATCGACATCAACCCGAACTATCTCAAGCCCGAAGGCATGATGTACCGGCTGATGAAGGCGACCCATGAGTACGGCGCCGGCACAGCGACCTTCTACCAGACGACCTCCAAGAACCTCGAGATCGTCATGGATCTGCTGGAGACCATGCGGGAAGACTGCGAAAAGCTGGCCGCCGGCGACCTCCACGAGCTGATGAGAGCTTGGGAGATCTACCATCGTATCTGGACGGTGGAATCCCATCTGCGCCACATCCAGTTCCGGAAAGAGACCCGGTATCCCGGTTTCTACTATCAGGCCGACTATCCGAAACAGGATGACGCGAACTGGTTCTGCTTCACCAACTCAAAATATGATCCCAAGGCCCAGAAATGGGATACCTTCAAGCGGGATTATGTCAAGATCATCCCCGACTAATCATTCGGTAGTCGCTAAGACGATCGTCCGAGTGGATTGATTTGAGAATACCTCCAGGCGTCGTAAGGCGCCTGGAGGTTTTTATTAAGAAGCGGGGGACATGGAACAGGTTGTGGGTCATGGGTGATGGGCGACCACACCCCATCGCCTATCACCCATAACCCATAACCCGTGACCTGTAACCGAAAACCCCGAACTCTATCACCGGAAGATAATGGAGGGATAGCATGACAGATGATAAGCAAGCTCCTGCGAGCGGGTCCATCCTGGTCGTCGGAGGGGGCATCAGCGGGTTGACCACGGCCCTGGAAGCTGCAGAAGTCGGGTACGAGGTATTCCTGGTGGAAAAGAACCCCTACTTGGGCGGGAGAGTGGCCCAGTTGAAGCAGTATTTCCCCAAATTGTGCCCCCCCACCTGCGGGCTGGAGATCAATTTCCGGCGCATTAAGGACAATCCGAGAATCAAAGTCCTCACAATGGCCGACGTGGAGAAGGTCTCCGGCGGCCCCGGCAATTATAAAGTGGAGATCAAGGTCAATCCCCGGTACGTCAACGAGAACTGCACCCTCTGCGGCGAGTGCGCCAGCGCCTGCAAGATGGAGGTTTCCAACGATTTCAACTTCGGCATGGACCGGATCAAGGGGGCCTATCTGCCCCATGAGATGGCCTTCCCGGCCCGCTATGTGATATCGCCCCAGATCATCGGCACCGAGGATGCCCAGCGGGCCAAGGACGCCTGCAAATACGACGCGGTGGATCTGGAGATGACCGCCAAAACCCTGAATCTCGACGTCGGTGCCGTGGTCTGGGCCACCGGATGGGAGCCCTACGACGCCAACCGGATCGACAACCTGGGCTACGGCCGGTACCCCAACATCATCACCAACATGATGATGGAGCGGCTGTCGGCCCCTAACGGCCCCACCAAGGGAAAGCTCCAGCGGCCGTCGGACGACAAGGCCCCCGAGAGCGTGGCCTTTGTCCAGTGCGCCGGCTCCCGGGACGAAAACCATCTGCCCTATTGTTCCTACATCTGCTGCATGGCCTCCCTCAAGCAGGCCACCTACGTGCGGGAGCAGTTTCCCGATGCCAAGATCTACATTTTCTATATCGACATCCGCACCCCGGGCCAGCGGTATGAAAAGTTCTACCAGGAGATCAAGGCGGACGAGAACATCTTCCTCATCAAGGGCAAAGTGGCCGAGGTGGAGGAGGATCCGGATACCAAGAATATCACCGTGGTGGCCGAAAATGCCGTGACCGGCGAGAAGACCCGTCAGACCGTGGACATGGTGGTCCTCGCCACCGGTATGCAGCCGACCGCCGCGACGACCAAACTTCCTGCGGATCTCACTTTCAATGCGGACGGCTTCATCGTCAACGATTTTGAAAAGGGCGGGATGTTTGCCGCGGGATGCGCCAACAAACCGGCCGACGTCATGTCGTCCAACCAGAACGCGACCGGTATGGCCCTGAAAGCGATTCAAACCCTGGTGAGAAGGTAGGAGGTAATCCATGGATAAAAAATTTGGTGTCTATATCTGCACCGGTTGCGGCATCGGGGATTCCCTCGATGTTGCCGCACTGTGCGACGTGGCGGAGGAAGAGGGGTTGACATGCAAGACCCACTCCATGTTCTGCGGCAAAGAGGGGGTGGACCTGCTGAAATCCGAGGTGGACGGCGGGGTCAACACGCTGGTCCTCGCGGCCTGTTCCCGGCGGGTCAACTATGATATCTTCCGGTTCGACGGCTGCATCCTCGACCGGGTGAATCTCCGGGAAGGGGTGGTCTGGTCCCATCCGCGGTCCGAATTCCCGGCCCTCACCGAAGAAGAGAAGGAAGACGAGGAGAACTTCGACCGCGTTCAGATGATGGCCGAAGACTACCTGCGCATGGGCATGGCCCGGGTCGAACGGATCAAGCTGCCCGAACCCTATCAACTGGATACCCTCAACCGGAAGATCCTGGTTATCGGCGGCGGCGTCACCGGAATGTCCGCGGCTGTGGATGCGGCCAAGGCCGGGTACGAAGTCACCATCGTCGAGAAGAATGCCACTCTGGGCGGGTATGCGGCCAAGATCCGGAAACAGCTGCCCTTGAAAGATCCCTATGAAACCCCCATTTCCCCCATCGTTCAGTCCTGCATCGACGCGGTGGAAAAAGAATCCAAGATTACCGTCCGGACCGAGACGGTGGTGGCCCGGATCGCCGGCCAGCCCGGCGAGTTCACGGTGACCCTCAAAAAGCCGGGCGAAAAGATCGAATTCGACGTGCCCTATCCCCTGCCCGAAGAGATGACCGTCGATGAAAGCGGCAAGGAACTCGACCCGGAAACCCTCCATCAGAAATTCATGGAGTACAACGAGGGACGCCGGGACATCCTCACCCTCGACCCCGACGGCGAGATGTTCGGCGCCGTGATCCTGGCCGCCGGATGGCGGCCCTACGAGCCGAAAAAGGACGAATTCGCCCACCTCGGCTACGGCGAGTTGCCGGACGTGGTCACCAACCACAAGTTTGAAGAAATCGCCGCCGAGGGCAAAATTGTCCGCCCGTCGGACGGCAAGGAAGCCAAGTCGGTGGTTTTTATCCAGAGTCCCGGCCTGGAGAGCGACGCCGATTTCGACTACGCCGGCGCGGTTACCAGCATGGTGGCCCTCAAGCAGGCCACGTATGTCCGGGAGGATTTTGGGGACGGCAAGTCCTTCATCTTCTATCAGCACATGCGGACCCCCGGCCTGAGCGAGAACTTTTATAAGAAGGTCCAGCAGGACCCGGGCATCTTCATGACCAAGGGCAAGGTCGCCTCGGTGTCCAAAAACGGCGACGGCCTGATCGTGGAGGCCGAGGATACCCTCCTGGGCGAAAAACTCCAGGTGAAGGCCGACATGGTCGTCCTGGCCGCCGGCATGGTGCCCCTGACCAAGGACGAACCGGTGGTCAACATGGCCTATCGGCAGGGACCGGCCTTCCGGGATATCGACCTGTTCAACGGGTATGTGGACTCCAACTTCATCTGCTTCCCCTACGAGACCCAGCGGACCGGCATCTACGCCGCCGGCGCCGTCCGGCGGAGCATGACCATGGAAGAGTCCATCGAGGACGCCTCCGGCGCGGCCCTCAAGGCCATCCAGTGCCTGGAGTCGGTCAACCGCGGGGTGTCGGTCCATCCCCGGTCCGGCGATATGACCTTCCCGGATTTCTTCTTCCAGCGGTGCACCCAGTGCAAGCGCTGCACCCAGGAATGCCCCTTCGGCGCCATCGACGACGATGCCAAGGGCACGCCGAAACCGAACCCGACCCGCTGCCGGCGCTGCGGCACCTGCATGGGGGCCTGCCCCGAGCGGATCATCAATTTCTCCGATTACAGCATCGACTCCGTGGGCTCCATGGTCAAGGCGGTGGGCGTCCCCTCCGAGGACGACTATACCGAGCCGCCTTTCCGGATCCTTGGGCTGGTCTGCGAAAACGACGCCTACCCGACCCTGGACATCGCCGGTCTCAACCGCATCTCCTATTCAGCGGATGTCCGGATCATTCCCATCCGCTGCCTGGGCTCCATGAACGTCATCTGGATCAAGGACGCCCTCTCCCAGGGGATGGACGGCGTCTTCCTCCTGGGGTGCAAGCACGGCGACGATTATCAGTGCCATTTCGTGAAAGGCTCCGAACTGGCGGAAATCCGGGTCAAGAAGATCGGCGACGCCCTGGCCAGCCTGGCCCTGGAAGAGGAGCGGGTGGTCCAGTACGAAGTGGCCATCGATGACTATCCCCGGATTCCCGAGATCATCAACGATTTCGTGAAACAGATCGAGGAACTCGGCCCGAACCCTTTCAAGGGATTCTGATTCGACTGGATCCCGGTCGTCCATCGTTTGTCATGGCCGGCCGCCGCCTGCGGCGGCCGGCCATGACAGCGGACAGCCAGGAGACTGGCGAACCCACAAATGACAATAAGGAGGTATTGGCATGACGGATAAATACCTGGTGGAGCCTGACATTGGATTTCTGAACGAAGTGGTCGGGCTGGGGGGCGACACCCTGAAAAAATGTTATCAATGTGCGACCTGTTCGGTCGCCTGTCCCATTTCGCCGGACAACAAACCATTCCCCCGGAAAGAGATGATCGCGGCGGGATGGGGCCTCAAGGACCGGCTGGTGGGGAATGCGGATATCTGGCTGTGCCACAACTGCGGGGACTGCACCACCCTGTGTCCCCGGGACGCCAAACCCGGCGATGTACTGGCGGCCATCCGCGCGTATGCCGTCACGGAATACGCCCAGCCCAAATCCATCGCCAGAGCCGTGAATGATCCCAAAAAGCTCCCCATCCTGTTGGCGGTGCCGGCGCTGATCTTCATCGTGGTGGGGCTCATCACGGGGTTGCTCGATTTTACACCTGGCGGCGGCGAGATCGTCCATTCCCATTTCTTTTCCACCTGGCTGGTGGACCTGATCATGATCCCAGCCTCCATCTGGCTGGTGGTGATCTTTGCGCTGGGCCTCAAACGCTTTATCGGCGACATTCACCAGAACGCGTTGCTGACGGGAAAGACGGACAAAGAAAAGATCGATCCGGGCGAATTCCTCAAGGCCCTGGGCCGTGTGATCCCCCGGATCCTCAAGCACACGAAATTCTCCCAATGCGGCGAGAACGAGGAGCGGGCCACCTCCCACATGATGGTCTTTTTCGGATTCATCGGCCTGTTCATCGTCACGAGCATTTTCTTCGTGGTGCTCTACGTGTTCGGGATCCACGGGCCCTATTCCCAGCTCAATCCGGTGAAGTGGCTGGCCAATATCGCCGGCGTCTCCCTGGTCATCGGTTCGGCCCTGATGATCAAGAACCGGATGGCCAAGACGGATCAGGTCTCCACCTACAAGGACTGGGCTCTCATCGGGTTGGCCCTGGCGCTGGGCCTCACGGGCCTGTTGACCGAAATGACCCGCCTGGGCGGTGCGGCCGGACTCTCCTACACCCTGTACTTCATCCACCTGATCTTCGTCTTCTCCCTTTTTGTGTACCTGCCCTTCTCCAAGCTGGCCCACCTGGTCTACCGGACCGTGGCCATGGCCTACGCGGAGTACAGCGGCCGGAAGTTTTAAGTCTAGACGTTTGTTGGGCCCATTTAGAGCCCGTAAGGACGCGCTGCTGATGCAGCCGTCTTTACGGGCTTTTTTTTCGAGGTTGAACCATAGACCTCCGAGGTTTTCAAAACCTCCGAGGTCTTTTTGGGCGCGGAAATGTGAAGGCGGGGATCGTGGGGGGCGCGACGAAAAAAGGGAGCGGGAAAGAATTCCGGCTCCCTTTTGCGTTGTTCTTCTTTTAGAGCGCTTTAGCGCGACTATGCGCCGGTGGCCGCCTTATGGGTCTTGATCTCGACCTTGTCGGTCAGGCCTTCATAGTAATCCCGAAGGATTTCGACGACCTCGTCGCGTCCGAAGTGATCGGGGAGTTCGCCGCCTTCGGAGAGGAGCTTTCTCAGCATGGTGCCGGAAAGCAGGACGCGCTCTTCCTTGGCATGGGGGCAGGTCTTGAGAGACGCCATGCCGTCGCATTTGTGACAGTAGAAGGTCCAGTCGATCTTGAGCGGCGTGCAAAGGAGCGCCTTGCCTTCTCCCTCGGGGCATGGGATCTTGTCGAAGATGGTCTGGGCTTCGAACATCCCGTAGAAATCGCCGACGCCGGCATGGTCCCGGCCGATGATCATCCGGGAGCAGCCATAGTTCTGGCGGAAGGTGGCGTGGAGAAGGCCTTCGCGGGGACCGGCATAACGCATATCCAGCGGATAGCCGCCCTGGACGACTTTGTCTTCCACGAAATAGTTCTTCACCAGCACATCGATGCATTTGACGCGCACCTCGGCCGGGATGTCGCCGGGCTTCAGATTGCCCACCAGGGAATGGATATAGAGGCCGTCGCAGACCTCAACGGCGATCTTGGCCAGGTACTCGTGGGACCGGTGCATGGGGTTCCGGAGCTGCAGGGCGGCCACTTCTTTCCATCCACGCTTTTCAAACTCTTTCCGGGACTCTTCCGGACGCTGATAGATGCCGGCGTATTTCGTGGGATAGTCGCCTTCGCTGACCACCTTGACCGGACCGGCGAGATTGTATTTGCCCTGGTTCATGACCATTTGAACACCGGGGTGATCTTCTTTGGCGATCTTCCAGAATTCCTCAGGCGTGGGCGTGCCCTCGCCCATGTAAACGTTTTCGCATTCCCACTCTTTATTGGCGGTGGTCATCTCGTATTTCTCGGTGACCAGCATGGTCGCGAAGGTTTCGCCGTCCCGAACCAGCGCGATTTCGTCGCCGTCCTTGACGTCCTCGTCATCGGTATCGAGGGTCACCGGAACCGGCCAAAAGGTGCCGTCGGCCAGGAGGCATTTTTCGCAGACGCTCACCCAGTCGGCCTTGGACATGAAACCGGTCAGCGGACTGAACCCGCCGATGCCCATCATGATCAAATCGCCTTTTACCCGGGCGGAGATCTCGATTTTCTTGAGGCCCTCCGCCTTTTTCTTTTCCGACTCCAGTTCCGCGCCTTCCAGCAGGCAACAGGTAAGCCCTTTGCCTCCATGGGGAGGAATCAAATTTGACATTGGCTCTTTTCTCCTTTCAAATGGTTTCTTGATTAACATGAGGTATCCCGTCGATACCATAGTAATTTCGCATATAAAAAAGTAATCATTAATAGGGAATAAGGGATTTGTCAAGAGCAATTCACGCCGGTCGCCGCGAGGCGGGTCTTTTTTGGACGGCGGGATTTATAGGCTTTATCTTTCGGGATGAATTTGGTAATGTTTACAATCAATTTTGCTGTGACCATAAGGAGGGGCATATGTTCAAAGAGATTCGAAAAGGGGTGATGGCCGGTATCGGCGCGGTCGTATTGACCCGGGAAAAGGTGGAAGAGATCACCCGGCGACTGGTGAAAGAGGCCAAACTGTCGGAAGAAGACGCCCGCAAGCTCACCGAGGAACTGGTGGAGAGCGGGGAGAAGCAGTTCGCCAAACTGGAAAGAGCGTTCAGCGATACCTTCAAAGACGGGCTGGACAATCTGGGGGTGGGACGCCAGGAGACCCTGGAGCGGGTGAAGCACAAGCTGGACGCCCTGGAAATCCGGTTGTCGATCCTGGAAAAGGCCCAGGAAGCCCGAAAGGAAGAAGGGGCCTAACCGGTGGACATCAAGGCGCTGAGCAATCTGGGGCGGTTCAAGGACATCGTCTTTATCCTGATGAAATACGGATTCAGGGACTTGGTGGATCGCCTTGAGTTGCCGGGGCGGAACGTGACGGAACCCCGTCCGGTGGCGTCGGGGCTGAACTCTTACGAGCGGTTGCGCATGGCCTTTGAAGAGCTGGGGCCCACGTTCGTCAAGATGGGGCAGATCATGAGCTTGCGGCCGGATCTGCTGCCGCCGGATCTGATCATGGAACTGGAAAAGCTCCAGGACGATGTGGCGGAGGTGGATTTTGCCGATATCCGGAAGGTGATCGACCACAACCTGAGCGCCCCCCTGGAATCGGTGTTTCCGGTGTTCGATTCCGAACCGATCGCGGCGGCCTCCCTGTCCCAGGTCTACCGGGCCGCCCTGTCGCCCCAGGGGCCGGCGGTGGCCGTCAAGGTTCAGCGGCCCAACATCCGCCACACCATGGAGACGGACCTCAACATTTTTTCCGCCATCGCCCGGCGGGTTCATCAACGGTTCGAGGAGATGCGCCTTTACGACCTGCCTGAACTCGTCCGGGTCACCCGGCGCACCCTCCTGCGGGAGCTGGATTTCAAGCGCGAGGCCCGGTATCTGCGGATCGCCAAGTCCAACATGTCCGGCCAGCCGGGAATCTATATTCCGGATGTCTACGAATCCTACTGCACCTCTCAACTGCTGGTCATGGAATATATCGAGGGGGAGCGGCTCAAAAAGGTCGATCTGGAGGCCCTCGGCGACAGACACCTCATGGCGCGCATCGGACTCCGGGCCGGTGTCAAACAGATCTTCGCGGACGGGTTTTTCCATGCCGACCCCCATCCGGGCAATTTGATCCTGACGAAAGGCCACCGGTTTTGCCTCGTCGACTGGGGCATGGTGGGGCGGCTGACCCTCGGAGACCGATACGATCTGGTGGACATGATCCGCGCCCTGGCCGACCGGGACGGCCAGGCACTGCTGGATACCGTGCTCAAAGTGGCGGTTCACAAGGACGAGGAGATCAATACCCGGAGCCTGGAACGGGAGCTGCTGGAGATCATCGACCTGTATGCGACCGTCCCCCTCAAAGAGTTGAATCTGGGAAAACTGTTGCTGGAAATCACCGAAACCATGCGGGAACACCGCCTGGGCATTCGGCCGGATATGGCCACCATGATCAAAGCCCTCATCACCCTGGAAGGGGTGGCGCGATGGATCTATCCGGAACTGGATGTGATTTCGGAGGCGGAACCCTATGTCCGGCGGATCGCGGCCGGCCGCTACACGCCCAGGGCCTTGTGGCGGAATCTGACCGGCGTCCTCGCCGACCTGTTTACCATCCGGGGCGGGGTTCCCCGGCGGCTGGCCAAGATCGTCCAGAAGCTGGAACACGGCAAACTCCACATCCGGTTCGAACACGAAAACCTCCAGGGGCTTCAGGAAACCTTCGACAACATCGCCAATCGCCTCACCTTCGGTATCATCATCGGCGCCTTGATCATCGGGTCCTCTATGATCATCACCACCGGGGTCCGGCCCTATCTGTTCGGCTATCCGGCCTTCGGCATCATCGGGTACATCGTCTCGGCGCTGCTGGGATTGTGGTTGATTTTCAACATTATCCGATCCCGGAATTATTGACCCGACGACGCCCGTGTCCCGTCCCGCCCGTTTCATGTGCCGGAAAACGGCCGTGATGCTGCACCGAAAACTTGATATTTCAAGGGATCTTGTTTACAACAGGGAAACAACCGGGACAGAACGCGCCGGGGGCGGATTCCCCCAACGCGCTGCAGAGCCAGAGGGAGCGGGTTTCATGAACAACAAATCCGAGTACAATCGGCCATGGCAATGGGTTGCCGGCATCGTTTTTCTGGTGTTTCTGGGGAGCGGGTGCGCCGACATGCAGCAACGGCCCCAACCGGAACCGGTGCCGCCCCCGGCGCCGTCGGTGGTCCAACGCCATGACCTCCTGAGCGAATACCGGAAAAACGGGGACGATTATGTGCCGCACCGGGTGCGTCCCGGCGAGACCCTTTCCGGCATCGCCATGGATGTGTACGATACGTATTTGACGGATGTCTATTACGATGCCGCGCGCCGGCGGTTCCTGACATCGGAATTCCGGAAGGCGCGCGGGGGCGACGGGGATATTCAACGGATGGGCAAGGTGTCCGATGTTATCGCCCGTCTCAACGGACTCGATTCCGATCGCGTCACGGTCGGCAGCGAAATCCTGCTGCCCCGGATCCAGGGGTTGCCTTTTCGCCGGGGGGCACCGAAGAAGCGAAAGCCGCGTGAGAAAGCGAAGCCGGAAACGGCGGCGCCCGCCGCCGAAAAAGAGGGGCAGGAGAGGCAGGAGCGCCGGTTCCAGGATCTGCTCGTGGAGGGGCGCCGGTATTTTGAACAAAACGGATATGGCGCCGCCATCACTCCCCTTTCAGCGGCCCACCGGTTGCGGCCCCAGGATCCGACCGTGCGGGATTACCTGGCCCGGAGTTACCGGGCCCTGGGGGAAACGGCCTACGGGAAAAAGGAGTATCTGCGGGCCGCCGAGGCTTTCGGCCATGCATTGCGATACAACGAGGCATGCACCGTTTGCCGGGAGAAAAAGGCGGAGAGCGAAGCCCGGTACAAGGATCTCCATTACAAAAACGGGATCCGGTATTTTGAAAACGAGCAACTGGTCAAGGCCATCGAGGAATGGGAAAGGGTCCGGAAAATCGACCCGGACTATGAAAATGTCCAGAAAAACATCGCATTGGCCCGGCGGTTGTTGAAACGGCTGAGGGAGATGGAGTCGGGCAAGGACGGGTAGTTTAGATGGTGCCGATATCGCCGGCGCGGACCCAGCCGATCTTGCCTTCTGAAAAAAAGATCCGGTAAAAACCCTCCTTTTCCCCTTCGATGGCCACCTTGGCCCCGGCATGGAGGACGAACAGTTCGGTGGCCGCCTCCGACAGGCCGGACCGCACCGGCAGGGTGTCCGGCAGCACGATCCCTTCCTGGACATAAGCGGCGCTGTAGTAATGGTACACCGCTGTCCCCGTGAAAAGAAGGGCGACCGCCAGGAGCGGGACGGCGACCCCCCGCAGCACCCGTTTCCGCCGGATCAACCGGACGATCAGCACGAGCCAGAACAGACCGTTGAGCCCCACCGCCGTTCCCGCCACGGTATCCGGTCCCAGGAGATCCCGCCAGAAGAAGAGGATCCGGTAGATCGGGCTCTCCGGGGCCGCCCGCTCGTCTGTGACGAGGGAGACCGCGTAGGCGTGGTTGAAACGGAGGTCCGGATCATCGGGGGCGAGAGTCAACGCCCGTTCGTACCAGAGGATGGCCGGCCCCAGATCGCCGTTTTTAAGATGGGCGTTGCCCAGGTTGTAAAAGAGATGGGGGTTCCGAATACCGGCGGCGGCGAGGCCCTCGAACGCGGCGACAGCCGCCTCGTAATCGCCTCCCCGGTAGGCTTCCACGCCTTCCAGGAAGGTTCGGGCGGCTGCGGACCGATCGGCACCGGCGGCCGACCCCGTCAGGATCAGCAGGCCGATCACGGTGACGGCTCCCCACCCCAGAAAGCCCTTCTTGACACTTCCGGCTCTCACGACAGCCTCCGAACGAGGTGCCGGGTTTCCGAAAGCAACCGTTGCCGGTCCCCGGAGGCCAGAGCGGCTCCGCCGAATTTCGCGGATTCGATTCGCTCCAGCAATCCGGCCGCCGCCTGCCCGGTTTCCGGCGGGAACCCGGTCTCCCGCAGGATCGTCTCGGCCTCGGCCCCGGTGAGGGATTCTCCCGGCGTTCCGGCCCGGGACCGGATCGCCGACACCAGCCCCCGGTAGAGGAGTGACAGAAAGCGGTCGTCCCCGATGCCAGGAGCGGCGGCTTTTTTCAGGGACGTGCGGGCCCGGCGCGCCATGAGGCGGGCCGGCTCCGTCCCCCTGCGGGCAACCCGGAGAACGCCGCCGATCCCGGCGAACAGCATCGCCGGAATGCCGAGCAGTGCCAGGAACAGCGGGAGAGACAGGGGGCGGCGATCATCCAGTGCGCTCAGGTCGTCCCGGATGGGCAGGATGTCCCGGCCCGTAAAGGCGACTTCCTGCTTGGCGGGCCCGGTTTCGTCGGTCGGGGGTGAAGCCACGGTCAGATCCGCTTCTGCGTCTCCTTCGCCAACCGTCAGGGTGAAAGCGGCCGTCCGGCGGGTCACATAGGTCTCCGACGTGGTATCGAAATAGGTGATTTCCGCCGGAGGCAGTCGGTAGGTTCCGGGTGTCAGCGGCACCAGGGCCATTCCGAACGTCTTTTTTCCCACATACCCCTCCCGGTTGATGGTGATTTCCGACTGGGGGGCGTCCCCATATACCTTGATCTCTTCCGGGAAGTCCATGTCCGGGGCTTCGGCGTCCATGAGGTTTCCGGCGCCTTCGATGGTAAGGGTTAAGGTGGTGGCGTCTCCGGTTTTGAGGTCGGTTTTTTCCACTTGGGCCCGGATGTCCATGGTGCCCACCAACCCGGAAAAATCGTCCGGGGCCGCCTGGGGCAGGGGGCGGATCGTGACATCGATGGGCGCTGTCTCGAAGACCCGGGTTTCGACCCGGCCCCTGCCGAAAAAGGGGCCACCAAAAAGGGAGTCGAAATCGAAGGGTCCGCCCCGGCGGTGGGGATCCTGCTGGACGACGCCGCACCGGAGGATCGCTGGCTGGATGGTTTTCGGGCCCGGCTGGAGGGGGATCAGCACATAGGAGAGGGTGGTGGTGTGGAACCGCCGCCCCTCGATCACCGTGACGTCGGATCGCTCTTCGCCGGTCTGCTCGGCGGTGAAGCCCGTGAACTCCGGTTTCTGGAACTGGGCTTCGGTGATCCGGCGGGTGCGATAGAGCCGGAAGGTGTAGACCAGTTGCTCCCCCACATAGGGGTAATCTTCGGAGACCTCCGCCGTGACGAAAATGTCGCGATCTTCACGGCGTTCCTGTGAGCGTTCGGAAACCGTGATGTCGATCCGCCGGGTCCTGAAGGTCCCCTCGGGGGTGTTGACGCGGAGGGGCGGAATCCGGAGGTCGCCGGCTTTGAGGGGGATAAGGGTGTAGTTGAAGGTGATGTTCCGGGACGCCTGTCCGTTGATGATCCGGATATTGGTGCTCTGACCCCGGGCGAGGACCTTGAAATCCCGGATCGGCGCCACATCCACTTCCCCGTTTTCGATGCCGGCCGCCGACACCTGGAGGTCGAGGGATTCGCCCAGGGCCAGGGTGTTGCGATCGACCGTGGCCTCGACCGATGCGGCCCGGGCCGGAGCGGTGGTCCATAAAAAGGCCGCCGCGAGCAGGACGATCGCCATGGCGGCGGGTCGTCTTAACCGGCGGATCACCAGTCCTTCTCCACTGCCGGACGCCCATGGTGCGGCGACGGGGCCATCAGCGCCTTTCCCGGCTGATCTTGGAGTCGGTTCAGGGCCCGGGCCGCCGCCTGGCGTTCCGCATCATCCGGCGGGGCATCGGGGCTCTCCGTCGAGGCGGTTTTTCGCCTGTTTTCCTCGTCGGCCTTCTCCTCCGGTTGGGGGGGGGATTGGGCGCCCTGCGCCATGTCATCGCCGAATTCCGGACCCGGTTCAGGTACATCGCCTTTCTCTTCCGGCGGCGTCTCGGACGGCCGATCGTTTCGGGCGTCTTCCGGGGCTTTGTCTTGCGATTCCCGGTCCTCCGGTTGGGAATTGTCCGCTTGCTTTTCCTTCTCGCCCTTTTCCTGGTCCCCGTTCTTTTGGGATTGCCCTTGTTGTTGCTGCTGCTGTTCCATCACCTTGCGGACGAACTGGAGGTTCTCCACTGCCTGTTGATCATCGGGATCGATCTTCAGGGCCGCTTCATACGCCTCTATCGCGGCGTTGTAATCCTTTTTTCTGAAATGGGCGTTGCCTTTGTTATAAAGGGCTTTTTCCTTTAAACCGGCCGGATCTTTTTCCAGAACCTGTCCGTAGTGGGTCAATGCGGCTTCGTAATCCCCCAGTTTATAGTAGGTGTTGCCGAGGTTGTAGAGGATATCGGGTCGGTCCGGTGCGTCGAGTTGGGCATCGATGAACCGGTTTAGGGCCTTTTCGTAGGCCCCCGCTCTATAGGCTTCGATACCGTCTTCCAAAGGACCGGCAACGAGGGACGGAGGGGAAAGTATTCCCGGCAGCACACAGAGGAGGCACCCGATGACCGCGGTGTTGGATCGCCGGATCGGCCGCAGCATCAGGTCCATGACCACGCAGAGGATCGCTATCGCCAGGAACCATTGATACCGATCCTCCCACACCTGCTTGCGACCTCCGGCCAGTTCGGTGGCTTCCATTTTTCCCCGGATCTCCTTTCCGTAAATGACGTCCAGGTCCATGTCGCCGGCCACGGACCGGACGTAGGTCCCGCCGGTGAGCAGGGCCATCTGTTCAAGGGTTTTCTCATCGAGTCGGGTCATGACGATCCCCCCTGCCGCGTCTTTTTTGAAGCCGCCGTCGGGGTCCGGCACCGGGACCCCTTCCGTGCCGCCGACACCGATGCAGAACAACTTGATGCCGTTTTCGTCGAGTTTTCGGGCAGCCGCCACGGGATCGCCCTGTCCGGTGTTCTCGCCGTCGGTGATCAGGATCACTGCCTTTTCCGCCGGTGACTGGGGGTCGAAGCTGTCCCGGGCCACCGTCAGTGCCCCGGTGATGTCGGTACCGCCCACGGGCAGGTAGTCCGGTGACAAGACGTCGAGGAACAGGTGGAAGGCGGTATAATCGAGGGTCAGCGGGCACTGGAGAAAGGCGGTTCCGGAAAAGGCCACCAGCCCCACCCGGTCCCCCTGGAGCATGGAGAGCAGGTCCATTACCTCCCGTTTGGCCCGATCGAGGCGGGTGGGCTGGAGATCCTGTGCCAGCATGGAACGGGAACAGTCCAGGGCGATGAGGATGTCGATGCCCCGGCGCTCGATCTCCTGCCAGTGAAATCCGTACCGGGGGCCGGAAAGGGCCACGGCCATGGCGGCCAGCGCGGCCAGCACGAGGCCACCTTTGGTCCACCGTCGCCGGGGGGAAAGGGTGGGGGTCAGGACGGACAGGCTGTTCCGGGAGGCGAATCGGGACAGGGCCTTGCGTCGCCGGCGCATTCCATAGGCGAGGACGAGCGCCAGGAGCGGCGCCGTCCAGATAAGAAAAAGCATTTCGACCCGGGCGAACGTCATGGGATCCTCAGAAACCGGGTGTTGGCCAGTACGGCCCAGAGGGTCAGCAGGCCGAAGGCCGGCAACAGGCAGTAGGGATAGAGGTCGTTGAATTCCGAAAAAGTCTTAACTTCCACCTCGGTCTTTTCCAGGGCGTCGATCCGGTCATAGATCGTGGCGAGGGCCTCGGTATTTTCGGCCCGGAAATACAGGCCGTCGGTTTTTTCGGCCACCGCTTTCAGGGTCGCCTCGTCGATGTTGACCTGTTTGTAGACATACCGCTCGCCAAAGACCGGATCGGTGACCCGGTAGGGGGCCCGCCCCCGGGTCCCGACGCCGATGGTATAAATCGTGACCTCCTCGGCTGCGGCGATTTCGCTGGCGGCCTGGGGGGAAAGCTGGCCGGCGTTGCTCTGGCCGTCCGTCAGGAGAATGATCAGGTTCGACCGGCTCTCGATATCGGCCAGCCGCTTGAGGGCGATCCCGATGGCGTCGCCGATGGCGGTGTTTTTCCCGGCCGCCCCGATTTTGAGGCGGTCGAGTACTGAAACTATGGCGTTGTAGTCCCGGGTCAGGGGGAGCTGGGTGTAGGCGTCGGTTCCGAAAACGACCAGGCCGATCCGGTCCCCTTTCCGCTGCCCCACAAAGTCGGCGACCACGCCTTTGACCGCTTCCAGCCGGTTGACGATCCGGTTTTCCCGCCGGAAGTCTAAAGCGGCCATGCTTTCGGAAAGGTCCACGGCCAGCACGATGTTGATGCCTTCGGTGAGTACCATCTCTTGCCGGGTGCCCCACTGGGGCCGGGCCATGGCCCCGATCATCAGCACCAGGGCCGCGTACTTCAGGAACGGCACCAGCCACCGGACCTTGAGCGCGGCGGACCGGTCCACGGATCGGGCCGCCGTGAGGTTCGGCAGCCGCAGCGTCGGATGGGGACGTCGGTGTCGGCGGACCAGCAGCAGGACCGGCAACAGGGCCAACATCAGGAGATAGAGCGGGGAGGCGAACCGGATCATGGATAGACCGTGGGGCCTCCTTCCCCGTTCCCTTCGTCCGGCGCCGGGGCTCCCTCCGGGGCTGTCTCGCGAACAAATGCCACGGCGAAATCGCGGTCCGCGGCCATCTGTCGCGCCACGGCTGCGGCCCCCGCGAACTTGACCGGTTCGGCGGACCGGAGGAGTGCCTGCAATCGCCCCTTCAGGTCTACCGGCAGGTCCATTCCTTTGATCCGGGGCAGCAGCTCTTCGACGGTCATTTCCGGGGCGTTGATGCCGAAACGGCCCTGGAGATATTCCCGGAGAATGGCGGACAGCCTGAAATAGAAGGCCCGGCCGTCGACGAGTTCCCCGTCCCGGAGTGCCGCGAGATCCTGAAGGGCTAGCTGGGCCGGGGGGACGGGCGGAGGGGCGGCCGCCTTTCGGTGCGTCGTCCGCCGGCGAGTCCAGAACCAGAGGCCCAGCAGCGCGAGGATCAGGGCCCCGGCCAGGGCGTAAAGGCGCAGGTCCGGCGTCGCCGGTGGCTGCTCCGGCGGCTTGATGTCGTGGATGTCCGTCATGGGGGGCGCTTCGGCCGGTGTTTCCGGCCGGGCGGCGTTATCGGGGACGGACGAAGCCGCCACCGGGAAAGCTCCCCCGGCCAGCGCCAGCCATCCGATCATCACGGCGATCATCACCCGTCGGCCCCTCACCGTTTTCGGCGCTCCCGGATCCGGAAGTACCGGGTGAGGACATCCCCGGCATCCTGGGTGGTGTCCATGGGGATGGCATCGATACGCGCCCGCTTGAGGCCGTCCAGAATCGCATCATATTCTTGGCGCCTGTGGGTTTCGAACTGCTCCCGGGTGCGCCGGTCGCTCGCATCCAGGTGGGCCACCTCGCCGGTTTCGGCGTCTTCCACCAGCAGGAGACCGGATTCCGGTAAGCGGAATTCCCCCGGGTCCGACACGACCACGGCGATCAGTTCGTGCCGCAGGGCGGCCGACCGGAACATCCGGGCCGCATCCACCGGGTCGCCCGCCCCCGGGGACCCTACAAGGAAATCGGAGATGAGAAAGGCGGTGGTCCGCTTGCGGCAGACCCGCCCCAGGTAATCCACGGCCACCTTGAGATCGGTGCCGCGCCTGGACGGCTGGAAGGAGAACATCTCCCGGATCACCCGCCAGACGTGGGCCGACCCCTTTTGGGGCGGGATGTATTTTTCCACCCCTTCCGTGAACAGGATGGCCCCCACCTTGTCGTTGTTCCGGATGGCATTGAAGGCCAGTATCGAGGCGACCTCGGCTGCGGTTTCCCGTTTGAGGGCTTCCGCGGTACCGAAAAGCCCCGACCCGCTCATGTCCAGCAGGAGCATGACGACCTGCTCCCGCTCCTCCTGGTACCGTTTCACAAAGGGGCGTCCCAGGCGGGCGGAGACCTTCCAGTCGATGCTTTTGACCTCGTCGCCGGGAAAGTATTCCCGCACCTCATCGAACTCGATTCCGGCGCCCCGGAACACCGACTTGTACTGGCCGGCCATGAGGGTGTTGACCCGGCGACCCGCCTTGATGTGGATCTTTTTGATTTTTTTGATGATGTCCGGCGAGAGCATCAGGGGACTTCCACTGAATCGAAGATGTGGCCGATGATGGTGTCCGTGGTGAGGTCTTCGGCCTCGGCCTCGTAGGAGAGGATGATCCGGTGGCGCAGCACGCCGGGGGCCACGGTTTTGATGTCCTGGGGCGTGACGTAGGCCCGCCCCTGGAGAAAGGCGTAGGCCCGGGCCGTCTCGCTCAGGAAGATGGTGGCCCGGGGGGAGGCCCCGTACTGGATATAGTGGGCGATGTCGATGCCGTAGTCGGCCGGCCGCCGGGTGGCGAAAACGAGGTCGACGATATAGTCCTTGAGTTTTTCGTCCATGAAAACGGCGCGGATGAGCCCGCCGATGGCGTCGATTCCTTCCGGGTCGATGACCGGTGCGGCGCCGGCGGGCATCTCGAAGCCGACCCGGCGCATGATCTCCTTTTCTTCGGTGCGGTCCGGATAATCCACCAGGAGCTTG
>CAYPCE010000063.1:0-18232 GCA_964409085.1 uncultured Desulfobacteraceae bacterium
GCCTATCTGGCCAAAGGCTCCATCGTGGGAACGGGCAAGTACAAGCCGCCGATGCTGGGGGGCAAGTTCAAGGGCGCCGCGGTGGGCACCTCGCCCGCCTACGGTTGCTCGGCCCAGGTGGCCGAGGTGAGTGTCGACATGGAGACCGGCCACATCTTTGTGGAGCGGGTTGTGGATGCCCACGACTGCGGGCGGGCCATCAACCGGACCTCGGTGGAAGGCCAGATGCAGGGCTCGGTCTTCATGGGGCTGGGCGAGGCCCTCTTCGAGGAGGTGAAGTTCGACGACCGGGGCCGGGTGATCAACGCCGATTTCGCCGAATACAAAATGCCCACGGCCCTCGACATGCCCCACGTGGATGCCATCATCGTGGAAAGCGACGAACCCAACGGCCCCTTCGGCGCCAAAGAGGTGGGGGAGGGTGCCATCATGCCCACCATCCCGGCCATTTTAAACGCGGTCTACGACGCCACGGGCATCCGGTTCGACGAACTGCCGCTGACTTGCGAGCGGGTCTTCATGAAGTTGCAGGAGAAGAAGGCGGCGGAAGGGTAATGACGGGATCGTCTGACAGCGAAGACCTCCGAGGTTTTCAAAACCTCGGAGGTCTGGATCTGGAGCGTTACGCCCGGCAGATCATGATCCCCCAAATCGGCGAAGAAGGCCAAAAGCGGCTCAAGGCCGCCACGGTCTTCATCGCCGGTCTCGGGGGGCTGGGCTCCATATCGGCCCAATACATGGCCGCCGCCGGCGTGGGGGAACTGATCATCGCGGACCATGACCGGGTTTCGCTATCCAACCTGAACCGCCAGCTCCTCCACCGCACGACGGACCTGGACTGGCCCAAGACGGAATCGGCCCGGAAAAAGCTCTCCACCCTCAATCCGGAATGCCGCATCCGTCCCATTGCGGCGGCGATCACCGCGGACAACGCCGCCACCCTCATCGCCGGCGCCGACCTGATCCTGGACGCCACGGACAACATGGCGACCCGGCTGCACCTCAACCGGGCCGCCATGATCCGCGGAATCCCCTTCATTTACGGCGGCATCGACGGGTTTGACGGCATGGTGTCGAGCTTTATACCGGCGGAAACCGCCTGCCTGGCGTGCATTTTCACCGCCCGGGCCGGAAAGGATCGGCCCGCTCCTGGTGTGCTGGGACCCACTGCCGGCCTCACCGCATCGATTCAGAGTTTGGAAGCCATCAAATATTTCACCGGCGCGGGCGATATGCTCAAAGGGCGGCTGCTGTGTATCCAGGGCCTTACCATGACGTTTCGAGAAGTCCGGATAGAGCCGAACCCGGATTGCCCGGTATGCGAGGGGTTGCGCCATGAACAATAACACCGTCAACATCATCATCAACGGATTTGAGGAACCTGTTCCCAGGGGATCGACCATCGACGAGCTGATTCGACGATTCGGAGAGGGCGATGCCGATTTGATCGTTGAGCGGAACGGGCGGTTTGTCTATCCGCAGAAGTATGGGGAAACCGTCGTTGAGGTGGGGGACCGGGTGGAGTTTATCAATCCGAATTTTGGGGGATGAACCACAACTTTGTCTTTTCATCACTGCAAACCTTTGCGGGGAACGTGCGCGTGGAACGGCGTATCTATTTGAATCCGATTGGGAATATCATCCGGAAGTTGGAATCGGTCTTCGGCCTCGGCACCGGAGCGGAGAAGCCGGATGATCCGGACACCTGTCAGGACCATCCCACTTGGGCGATTCCGGCATTAAATGAATTGTTTATGTCTCTGGTCGCCAAGGGGTGAAGACGATATGGGGACGCGTATGCCAAACGATGGAGCACCCCGACCGTCGGCCTGTGTCATTCCCATCCGTGATGGGGCCGATGGCATGGAGATCCTGATGGTGCGCCGAAGCCCGGAGTCCTCGGCTTTTCCCGGCGCATGGACTTTTCCCGGCGGGCATATCGATGCAGATGATTACGGCAAAATGGCGCTGGAAGAAAAAACGGCCGCGCTACAGGCAGCCGTCCGGGAGGCCTGGGAAGAGGCGCAATTAAAGGTCGAATCGGAAGAATTGATGTTTATTTCCCGCTGGACGACCCCGGATTATTTTTCGCGCCGTTTCCGCACCTGGTTTTTTATTTGGGAAGCGGACGAGCGACCCGTCCGGATCGATGGGACGGAAATAATCGATTACCGATGGATCGGACCTGCTGAAGTCCTGGCACACCAACGGGCGGGAAGAATGGATCTGCCGCCGCCCATTTTCATCCTGACGACCCTGTTGTCGCACCATCGCGACAAGGCGGCGGCGGTCTCCCATTTTCAAATCGCCGAGCCCATCATCCATACGCCGAGGGTGGCCTGTGTGGATGGCGGCTTTTGCTTTATGTATCCGGCGGATGCCGGGTACGCCGCATGCGATCCGGAAATTCCCGGAGCCCGGCATCGGCTGTGGGCGATGGAAAGCGGCTGGTGCTACGTACCGCTCACCGACTCGCCACCGCCACGCCCGTGCCGATGAGGACGGTACCGGCGCCCCGATTGAAACGGCGCATTGATTTCTCCCCGCTGAACATCCGGCGGGCCCGGGCCGCGCCATAGGCATAGATGCCCAGAACGCCGGAAAGGACCGCCGCGACTACACCGGCGGCGATGATGACATCAAAGGCGGTCAGCCGGGTCGGGTCCATGAACGTGGGCAGAAAACCGCAATAGAAGATGATCACCTTGGGATTGCCCAGGGTGATCAACAGGCCGGCCATCAACCGCCGTCCCGCGCCCTGCGGTGCGGCCGTCCCGGTCGTTGACGGATCGGGGCGGGCGGTCCAGAGCCGGACGCCCATGAAAATCAGGTAGGCCCCACCGGCGATCTTGACTCCCACAAACAGCTCACCCAGGGCGTGCGCTATGGCGGACATCCCGAAAACCGCCAGCATCAGGAAGATCAGGTCGCCGATCACGATGCCGGCAATGAGGCCGCCGGCGGACCGGAACCCACCCGCCAGGGCCTGGGCAGTGGTGGCGAAGACTCCCGGACCCGGGCTGGCGGCCAGCGCCAGCATGGCCAGGGTGAATGCCATGATCGATTGGACCGTCATGCCGGCGGCGACTCAGAGGTCCACGCTGAATTCACGGGTGCCGGACGGATAGGCCATGAGGATGTCGGCCTCCTCGTCTCCGTGGTTGTGGGTCATGTGGGGGGTCCCCGGCGGAATCACCACAGTGTCGCCGGCTGCCATCATGATGGTCTCCTCGCCGACGATCTGGGCCACGGTTCCGCTCATCAGGTAAAGCACCTCTGTCGCATTGCCGTGGGAATGGGGCCGGTCGGATCGTCCGGGTCGGATCGTTATCCGGCCCAGGGTCAGCGGCTCGCAGTTGCCCACGTCGGCGCCGGCCAGCCAACTTTCAACGCCCCAGTCGTGTTCGACGGCGGTGCGCTCCGCCTCCTCTCGCGAGCGATATCCGGCAGCCACCGTCAGGCCCCTTTTTCCGTTTCATAGTCCACGGCATGGATGGACGCACAGGCCGCCCGGATCTTTTCGAGCACGGCCTGGTGGTCCGGGTGGACCTGGTAGCGCTGCATGGACTCCATGTCCTCGAAGGCCGACACCAGGGCGAAATCGCATGAGCGCTCGCTGCGGACGATGTCCCGGCCGAAACTGTATTCCTTGATCTCGGGGATGACGCCGGGCAGCGCGCCCAGGCCCTTTTCGATGGCGGCGATTTGGTCTTCGGTCGTTTCGGATTTGAACGTCAGAAACACCACGTGTCGGATCATGTCGGACTCCTTTTTGTCGGGGTTTTCGGCCGGGTTTTTGGCAGTCGGCAGGTCATGCCGTCAGCCTATGCCACAGGGGAAAGAAAAGGTCAACGGATTCTCCCGGCGCCGGCCGGGAATGAATCCCCGGCCTGCAAGCGCAACCGCCCTAAAGGGCGATGAAGTGGCCAAAACGATGATCAAGACCCGGGTTTTCTTCTGATCGTCGTGCCCGAACGGCGTCGTCGATGGCGTCCGCTATCTCTTCGAACCCCTCCCATTTCCCGATCGCAGCCTTCAGTCCTTGAGGATTTTTATTCTGCTGGAGGCAGTGGAGATTTTCCAGTCGGACAATGGCGGGGACCGGTCGATTCCGTTTGGTGATCACCCCCCGGCAGTCGGAAAAAGCGCTTCGGTTGATGAGTTC
Source organism: uncultured Desulfobacteraceae bacterium (assembly GCA_964409085.1). Taxonomy (GTDB): domain Bacteria; phylum Desulfobacterota; class Desulfobacteria; order Desulfobacterales; family JAABSP01; genus JAABTD01. The sequence goes on from CAYPCE010000063.1 coordinate 4,166, forward strand.
CGGAAAACGTTTTTTGGTGTCGGCAATGTCCGTCAGATCAGGCGTTTTTCCCATGACGGTTCGCCATCGTCTCCCATCCGGACTTGGATGCTGCACCGCCAGTCATCGTCATTCTGCTCCGGAAAATCCTCCCGGAAATGGGCGCCGCGACTTTCCGCTCTCAGGAGGGCGCTTTGCAGCATCAGTCGGGCGATGCCGGCCCCTGATCGCAATTCGAGGATTTTTCCGGTGGTCCTGGCGTCCGTTTCCAAAGAGAGGTTTTGGGCCTCTTTTTGGATGTCGGTTGCCTCTGTCAGGGCTTCGGCGAGACGGTCCCCGGTCCGGATGATCCCGCCTTTTTTCCACATGATGTATTGAAGCCTTGCCATCAGGGGCGTCGGGTCGCCGTGGGTTTTTCCGCTTTTGGGCAGCGGGTCGGCGTCATGGGAGAGCGTTGGTTTCGATGCTGTGTTTCGATGCGCCCATTCCGAAGCGGCTTTACCCGCACGGGCGCCGAAAACCAGGGTTTCCGACAGCGCGTTGCCGCCCATCCGGTTGGCCCCGTGCAGGCCGCCGGTCACCTCGCCGGCCGCGAAAAGACCGGGGACGGAAGACGCGCCGTCCGCGTCGGTGCGGACCCCGCCCATGAGATGGTGGGCCATGGGCGCGATTTGGACGGGACGCCGGTGGGCGCTGTAGCGCTTTTCGAGGATCGGCCGGACGGAGGCCGAAAACGGGTCCAGGCTGCGCCACTGATCATCCGAGACGTTCCGCAGATCGAGCCGGAGGGTTTCGCCTTCGAGGTAAATTTCCCTGAACATGGCCTGGGACAACCGGTCCCGGGCCTTTAAAGCGGCCGGGCGTTCGGTGATCCCATATTTTTCCAGGATGTCTTCGCCCTTGTCGTTCTTCAGGTCTCCCAGGTCGCCGATGCCGGGGGGTATGAGAAAATTGGGGCTTCCGGGTTCATCGACGCCCAGGGGATAAAACTGCATGAATTCCATGTGCTGAAGGACGGCGCCGGTCCTGTAGGCCATGCCGTAACCGTCTCCGGAGATCCGCCGGGGGTTGTCGTGCCGTCGAAACAGGGCGCCGGCCCCGCCGGCGGCGAGCACGACCGCACGGGCGGCGATGGTCCGCCATTTCCCGGCATCCGGTTGGAAGCACAGGACGCGGCCCTGACCGTCTTGCATCCTGATATCCACGGCGATCAGCCCGCCTTCGAAGTGGGTTCCCATTTGTTTGTTTTTTTCGATCAGGCAGCGGGTGAGTTCGCGGCCCCACACCGGCGGCTGGTCATCCGCGTAAAGATACCCGTTGTGGTACCGGCCGGACAATCCCCAGTCCGTCAATTCCTTGAGCCGGAGGGGGGCTTCTTCGACCAAAATGTCCACCAGATCCGTCTGATTGATGCCGCGCCCGGCGGATAGCGTCAGGGATTTGTGGGTCTCCCGGTCCATGTCGATGCCGGACCCGGCCATGGCGCCGCCGCTGAAAAACGTGCTGGCGCCTTTGCCCGGAAGGCTTTTGGAAATCACCAGAACATCAGAGCCGTCTCTTCGAGCCTCAATCGCCGCGCGAAGCCCGGCCGCGCCGCTGCCGATGATCAGTATGTCGCAGGTTGTGTTTTTCATTGGGGTGTCGATTCTGTTTTTGAGGGTTGCTGTCCGCCGATCATGTAGGTGTTCGCCGTTTTTGGTACAGATACAGGCAATTGGATAGCTACGTCAAGATAATCACCGAATGTGCTTTTGAAATCATCTTGACTTATTAAATTTAAAAAGTTATTAATATTAATAATGTGGCATATACGAGAGCATCACAAATTAAAAAAGATTGTTGAAAAACTACCATTGCAGGTCGTGAAAAAATACGAACTGTGGAAAAGCATCGTTTTTCGACATGGGCCGGATAAATTAAGGGAATTCCCTGGTTTTCATGACGAAAAACTAAAAGGAGACCGTGAAGGACAACGGTCCTCACGGCTCAACATTCAATATCGGGTTGTTTATGCTGTCGAAAAAGAGGTTGTTTCAGTTTATGTAATTGATATAACGCCACATAAGTATTGAGGAGATAACATAATGAAAATCAGTAAATCGAATTATATGCCAGCAAAACAGCATACGGTCTTAACGACCGGAGAAGTGATTAAAATGTTGCGCGAATTGAAAGGGTGGACTCAGGAGGAATTGGCTAAATATTGCTCAATCAATGCAAAAAACATCAGTATGCTTGAAAATGATAAGTTGGAAATCGGGAAAAAAAGAGCCCTGCAACTTGCAACCGCCTTTGATGTACACCCTGCTATTATTATGTTTCCTGAGTACGAATCAAAGGAAATTAAAAAAGTCGCATAACCCTTCACTGGTGAGGATGCAAAAAGACGCAACGCTCATTTCAATCGTTGGCGCACCAGGCGAAGCCTGGTGCATCTTGCAGGGTGCGAATCCCTGTGGGGCAATGGTTAACCACCCACCCGTATCCAGTGTTGCGTGATTGGGAAGGATAGACGCAATGTCGAACGACCCACACGAAGCGTACAAAGAGAATCATGCAGTCCGAAAGGGAGACAGTGCTCCTTTAAGTGCCGGCATTGCTCCGAAATGAGCGTACTCCGGTCGCCGAGGGTGGTAACGAACGCTAGAGGCTACACAAGAGCATCCGTTAGGGGAAAATATGGCGAGAGTATTTTGGTACTGGCGGGAAACCAGCCAGCAAGGGAGAAAACAAAGACAAGCATAAGTCTTTTTCATGGTGAGGATGTGAAGGACCGGTGGAGTTCTCAAAGCCGTGGCATTTATGAAAAGATGCACCCAGGAACCTGGGAGGTCTACCCGAAGACCAGAAGTGGCTTAACCGCAGAAGTCAGCGCAAGAGCCGCAACTGGGAAAAGTTCAAACCCATTATAAAATATCTTGGAGCGCCGAAACCGAAGGTTACCAAGAAATCTTGTTTGCATCGGGTTGCGCTGGTATGACCCGGCGCGGAAATGGGTATAATCGAGTAACCGGATGTGGGTAAACCACACGGTCGGGTCTGGGTGGCGAGTGTCAGATAACCGGTATTCCTAACACAACAGCAAACAATAGAGAATATTTATCCGAATATTGGAGAATGATAGATGCAGCCAAAAAAATTAATGGAAAAACTTTGCAAATGGCTTGATTCCTGTGTGATGATACCGAAAACAATCGAAGAAGCGATACCGGTAGAAGGCAAAGACATGGAGATTCTGAGTCTCAATCTAATTAAGGAGCAGGCTAAGAAATCAGGTGTTGATAACGCCGGTGTTTATATTATTGGGAATCATGATGATGTACTCAAGATAGGTGAGGCAGGGAAGAAAAGGGGGATGGCAAATCGGATTTTTCGACAAATGAATGAAGATTGGATGAACAAAGCGACCACAGTCTTCTTTGTGCCAATAAATCCGGGTGAGTTCAGCCGCCTTGGAGAGCAAATGGCTCTTGCACTTTATTTCAATGAGCATAAAAGGTTGCCGATGTGTAATCGTGGCTGGAAGTAGTCGATCAGTGTTCCTGACCCTACAATCAACCGGACGGTTGAAAGCGGTGAGTGGCGCAGCAGAAAGCCGCTTTCAGCTACCCAGTTATTTCTGCGTACGGCGGCTGCTGTATACAAGAAAATAGATTATTGTATTAAATGGATATGAAAACTGCTTTTAATAAAACGTTCGATGACATTTCTAACCAAATGCAAATTGAAGGCATGATTAGTGACACCCATGCATCATTTGGAAATTCTCCACCGTTCAGCATAAATTTTGAACAAATTGACAAAAAAGTAGGCAACGTATTTGTTTATTTTTTGGTCCGAACAAATTCTTGGGATCTTCCAGGGGAAAGGACGGATGCAAATGAGTTAATTTCTGTTCTCTTAGCAATCTTTTTACGAATTGAATTGAAAGTTTCATGTTCTTTAATTGATATACCTAATCCAGCAGTTGATGTCCCTGAAACAGAAATTTATGCAAGATATCTTGTTCCCGAGCAACCGCAAAATGTGACATATCTTCTGAGTGATGAAGGAATAGAAGATTTAAAAAATATTTTGGCTTTTGGCCTATATTTCAAATCAATACTCCCTCAATTTTTTGATTGGTCGCCAGAGGAAAAAGACGGTGAGATAATAGCATTACCTGGGTACGATTGGGTAAAAGCATCGAAGTGGGCAGGTTGCGTTGCAGAAGCAATTGGTGAGCCTTGGCTTCAACTGGATTGGCCTGATACATTTGAAGATTTATTAGAATCGGAAGAATATGAACAAATCGAATTGAATGGAAATGACAAAATTCAATTTGCTTTTCGTACAAATCCAGATTGGAAACATTACAGAAGCATAAATACTGGAGTTACAGTTTGTGAAGCGCCAACTGCGGCATCTATTTTAATTGGACGTATTCAGAATGAATTGCCTTGGGATTGTATAGAAGGCATTGATGCAAAATTGTTCCTTTCCGAAAATACTCGAAATTCAATAGCATACGAAGATTACAGGTTAGCAATAAAAATTCTTACAACTTTATCTTTAAAAGATGATGAACCAGACATTGTTTGCATTCCTTTAGAGCATGATTTTGTGGCAGTATCAACACAAAACTTTGTTTTTATGAGGCGAGAGAGTGGAAGGAAACAATTTGAAAATGAGCGAGAAAAAATTCGTAAGCGTCATGAAAAAGAATCCAATTTGCTTTTCCCCTTAATCAATTTTCAGTGGAATCAACAAATAAACGATGATGAATTTGAGAGTTTAATTCTTGATCTGCTAAAACGTGAACCGGGTGTTCAGCACGCCAGATTAGTAAGTGTGGCTAATGAACGCGATGGAGGCAAGGACATTCTATGCGAATGGTTCACAGCACCAACGATGACTGAAGAGATATCTGAGAATATACCTCCTGCTGTTCTTCGTCGAGTCGTTGTGCAATGTAAGGCATATAGCAAATCCGTGGGAAAATCAGATGTCCGTGATATTCGTGATACAGTTGAGCATCACGAAGCCACTGGATATTTTCTTGCTGTTTCTTCACGAATTACAACCACTCTGACGGATCATCTTGATTTTTTACGCCGACGAGGTAAGATTTGGGTCGATTGGTGGACAAGAAGTGAACTTGAGGAAAGGTTATCAATACACCAGGATATTGCGTATAAATATCCAAATATTTTAAGCTTTGATTGATGTTTATTAAAATCGCTGTATGACAAAATCATTTCAGTGGAAGGCGCAGGCTTTCGCTTCGCTCAAGTTTACCCGACGCTAAGTTCGTCGTTAGCGCGCCAGGCGAAGCCTGGTGCATCTTGCAGGGTGCAAGTCCCTGTCGGGCAAGGGTTAACCACCCACCCGTATCGAGTGTTGCGTGATTGGGAAGGATAGACATACCGTCGAACGACCCACACGAAGCGTACACAGAGAATCATGCAGGCCGCAGGGGAGACCGCGTTCCCTGAAGTGCTGGCATCGCTCCGAAATGAGCTTGTTCCGGTCGCCGAGGTTGGTAACGACATGAGGTGGAAAGAAACAGCGAGTTTTTGTTTCAGAATGACATGTCATTGCAGGCCGACAAAAATTTTGATGACTTGAAATATGACAATGCCAATAGGAACACACTCTGATAGACTCTCCTCATGAAGCAAATTAACTGGAACGCGGAAAAAAACAAGCAGTTGATGAGCGAGCGCGGGGTTTCCTTCGAAGAGGTCCTGTTCGCCCTTCAATCTGGTGGTTTGCTTGATGATGGACCTCATCCCAATAGAGACAAGTATCCGAATCAGCGTCTGTTTGTGGTTCGGATTGATGATTACGCCTGGCTGGTGCCGTACGTTGAGAATGAAAGGGAATTTTTTCTCAAGACGATTATCCCCAGTCGAAAGGCCACCAAGAAATTTCTAAGGGGGTAGTATGGCCAAGATCAAATTAGATTCTGAAGAGCAAGAGCTGCTTGAGGCATACGAATCCGGGGGCTTCGAATCGGACCTGGACGATGACCGCCGGGCTTACCTTGCTCGAACGGCAGAAGCAACGTTCAAGAAAGACAAACAGATCAATATCCGTATTTCCAGCCGGGATCTGGAGGCGCTTCAGCGCCGGGCACTTGAAGAAGGGCTTTCCTATCAGACCCTGGTCTCCAGTATCCTGCACAAGTATGTCTCCGGTGGTCTCAAGGATATCTCCGCCAACAAACCAAGCCAGCGGACGCGCTAACACGCGCCGCTGCCTCCTGTGTTGGAAGAAGGGCGCAACCGACGAACCGCTGAAAGATAAAAACGCCGACTTCGACCGGATATACGGATTAAGATCAAATGGCTCAAAATTTCGACGACGATGCATTCGGACTGTATGAGGCGACCTGCCAGGCGTGCGATGGTCACGCCAGGGTCAACGACCTCGGTTTATGCGAAACCTGCGATGGAAAGATGGACCGGGACCTGATCCGCATGCGCGAATGGGCCTATTCCGCATCGGCGTTCGGATGCCCGGAGGACAAGCTGGAGGATCTGCGGTCGCACGTCATCGAAAAATATGGCGAAAAACTGGAACTGCTTTCCGATGAACAGCCGCGTAAAAAACGGTCCAAAAAGAAAAAGCGAAAAACGAAACGGAAACATTGACCCTTTTGGCGACGACGCCAAAAAGGCCGCCCTCAGCCCAGAACCGCCTTCACCCGCCCCACCGCACGGGCGTCGATGGTCCGCCATTTTCCGGCGTCCGGTTGGAAGCAGAGGACGCGGCCCTGACCGTCCTGCATCCGGATGTCCACGGCGATCAGTCCGCCTTTGAAGTGGGTTCCCAGTTGTTTGTTTTCTTCGATCAGGCAGCGGATAAGTTCGCGGCCCCACACCGGCGGCTGGTCATCCGCGTAGAGATACCCGTTGTGGTATCGGCCGGACAATCCCCAGTCCGTCAATTCTTTGAGCCGAAGGGGGGCTTCTTCGACCAGAACGTCCACCAGATCCGTCTGATTGATGCCGCGCCCGGCGGATAGCGTCAGGGATTTGTGGGTCTCCCGGTCCATGTCGATGCCGGACCCGGCCATGGCGCCGCCGCTGAAAAACGTGCTGGCGCCTTTGCCCGGAAGGCTTTTGGAAATCACCAGAACATCAGAGCCGTCTCTTCGAGCCTCAATCGCCGCGCGAAGCCCGGCCGCGCCGCTGCCGATGATCAGTATGTCGCAGGTTGTGTTTTTCATTGGGGTGTCGATTCCGTTTTGGAGGTTGTCGCCCGATAGAAGATATAGATGTTCGTCGTTTTTGGAATAGATACAGGGGATTGAAAGCCAAAGTCAAGAAAATATTGTTAAAACAAGGGATTTTGCAGATCGTTGAGTCGGCGATAGCTTTTTGATGTTCTGGAGCGTCTGACTGGGATCTTCAATCGTTCTGGCCTCCAAATTTTAAAACAATTTTGCAAAACCAACAAAGCCTTGAAAAAGGCGGACATGTCTTGTATCGTTCGTGTGGAGATGATGATCATCAAGGATTTTTTCGATGTCAAGTATCCCTCAAATTTGCAGAATATCTCAAAAGACAACATTCCAGACCAAAAAGTGAAAGACGGCATAATGACGGAGAAACTTCTCAAAGGAACCTTCGATTGGGTCCGGTGGGTCGTGGCTATCCTTTTGGGGGCAGGCACTGTTTTCGTCAACCCCACCCCTATTTTTGCAATCCAAGATGATACGGCTTCAATACAAGTCATCCGTTCAGGGGCCGAGATCGACTACCCGCCTTTCAGCATCGTGGACGAAAACGGCAAGGCTGGCGGCTTTTCGGTGGAATTGATGCGTGCGGCCCTGGCGGCCATGGGGCGCGAGGCGACCTTTCGCACCGGCCCTTGGGCCGAGGTGCGCGGCTGGCTGGAACGGGGCGAAATCGATGCCCTGCCCCTGGTGGGCCGCACGCCGGAACGCGAAGCCCTGTTCGATTTTACCGTGCCTTATATGACGCTGCACGGGGCTATTGTGGTCCGGGCGGAAGAGACCGGCATTCTCGAACTGGCTGACCTGGAAGGCCGCCGGGTGGCCGTAATGGAGGGCGACAACGCCGAGGAATTTCTGCGACGGCAAGAACGCGACATCGACATCCGCACGACGCCCACCTTTGAAATCGCACTGCGGGAGCTGGCCGAAGGCCAGCACGACGCGGTGGTCATCCAGCGGCTGGTGGCCTTGCGACTGGTTCAGAAAACTGGCCTGACAGATCTGCGGGTGATCGACCGACCCATTGACGGCTTCCAGCAGGATTTCTGCTTAGCCGTCCGGGAGGGCGACAGGGACACGCTGGCCCTGCTCAACGAGGGGCTGGCCATCGTTGTGGCCGACGGAACCCGTCGCCATTTGCATGCCAAATGGTTCGCCGCCATGCAGTTGCCTTCGGACCGGCCCATTGTGGTCGGCGGCGACCGGAACTTCCCGCCTTATGAATTTTTGGACGAAAACGGTCGCCCCGCCGGCTACAACGTGGACCTGACCCGCGCCATCGCCAGGGAGATGGGCCTGAACGTAAAGATCCGCCTGGGGCGGTGGCCGGAAAGGATGGGCGCCTTGAAGGCCGGAAAAATCGATGTTATGCAGGGCATGTTCTACTCGCCCGACCGGGACCTGCATTTCGATTTCACGCCGGCGCACACCGTTAGCCATTACGTTGCGGTGATGCGCAAAGGCGAAGGCTCTGCGCCAGAAACCGTCGAGGCGCTGAGGGGAAAACGCATCGTGGTCGAAACCGGGGACATTTTGCACGATTTCGCTTTGGAGCACGGTCTGGAAAAACGGCTCACTGCGGTGGCCGACCAGGAGGAAGCGCTGCGCCAATTGGTCAATGGCGAACACGACTGCGCCTTGGTGTCTCGGGTCACGGCGCTGTTGCTGATTCGTAAGCACGGTTGGTCGAATTTGGTTCCGGCGAAAAAATCCTTGCTCGCCTCGGAATACTGCTACGCCGCAGCCAAAGGGCAAAAAGCGCTGTTGGCCAATTTCAGCGAAGGCTTAAAGATGCTGGAGAACAGCAGCGAATACCGCCGGATATACGATAAATGGCTCGGCGTGTACCAGGAGACACCGGCTTCCTTTCTGACGGCATTACGCTACTTGGCTTTGGCGGTTATCCCGCTGCTGGCGATTCTGGCGGCCGTTTTTGCATGGACATGGACGCTGCGCCGGCATGTGGCGGAAAAAACTAGGGCGCTGCATAATAGCCTGGACCGGTTCCAGAACGTTTTCGAGTCCGCGAACGTGGGCAAATCCATCACCCTGCCCACGGGCGAGATCAACGCCAACCAAGCATTTGCCGATTTTCTGGGATACGCGCCCCATGAGCTTACGGGCAAAAGTTGGCAGGACATCACTCCGGCTGAAGATGTCGAAAACGCCGAAAAATCCATCGCCCCAATGCTGGCGGGAAGTGCGGATGCGGTTCGTTTCGAGAAACGCTATGTCCACAAAAACGGTCAATATTTATGGGCCGATGTGAATGCGGCCGTGCGGCGGGACGCTGACGGCGCTCCCCTCTATTTTATGACCACCGTGGTGGACATCAACGCCAAAAAGCGGGCTGAAGCGGCGCTGCGCGTAAACGAGGAATACCTGCGTGCCGTGATCGCCTGTTCCCCGGTGGCGCTGTACACCATTGATCTGGATGGAAACGTGACAAGCTGGAACCGCTCGGCGGAGCGGATATTCGGGTGGCGGGCCGAAGATATCATGGGCAAGCCCCTTCCCATGGTTCCCGACGACAAACAGCCGGAATTTGGCGCGTTGCGCAGACAGGTGCTGAAAACCGGCGGTTTTTTTGGAAAAGAGCTGATGCGGCAAAAAAAGGACGGCACCCTGTTTCCTGTCAGCCTTTCCGTCGTGCTCCTCCAGAGCGACCGGGGCGACGTCATCGGCATTTTGGGCGCGGCCGAGGACATCACCGAGCGCAAACGCGATCAATTTCGCATCGAGCATCTGAACCAGGTGTTGCGGGCGATCCGGGGGGTCAACCAGCTCATCGTGCGCGAACGGGACCGGGACCGTCTGATCCGGGAAGGTTGCCGCCTGCTGGTGGCCAACCGCGGCTATCTATCGGCCCTGATCGTGCTGACCGACGACCGGGACCGGCCCGCGACTTGGGCCATGGAGGGAATGGCCGCGGCTTCGGAAGAGCTGGCCGCCATGTTGACGCAGGGGACCCGCCCCCCCTGCTGCGACCATGCCCGGGCCGAACGGGACGTGATTCTGGTGGTGGATCGGGAAAAGGTGTGCGGAGGCTGCCCCATTATCGAGGCCTGCCCCGAAAACCAGTCGTTGTGCGCGCCGCTGACCCATGAGGGCGAATCATTCGGTTACCTGGCGGTCGCGGCCGAAAACCAACTGATCGTGGATGCGGAAGAGTGCGGTCTGTTCCGTGAAATGGCCGGGGATTTTGCCTACGCCCTCAGCGTGATGCGGGGCGAGGCGGCGCGTCGCGAGAGCGAGGCGCGCTTCCGCGCCATGGTGGAAAACGCCCCCGAACCGATTTTTATTCAGACGGCATTGCGCTTTGCGTATCTCAACCCCAGGGCGATCGAGCTTTTCGGAGCAGAAGATGCCCAAGAGCTGCTCGGAACGCCGGTGATGGAAAGATTTCACCCCGATTTTCACGAACAGGTGAAGGCGCGAATCAAAGCCCTGAATGAAGACAGCAAGCCCGTCAAGGAATTGTTTGAGCAGCAATACCTGCGCATGGACGGGTCTCCGGTATGGGTGGAAACCACCGGCCACCCCATCGTTTACCACGGCAAGAATGGCGCGCTGGTCTTTGTGCGGGACATCACCACGCGCAAAACCGCTGAACAGGAAAGAAAAAAGCTGGAGGCTCAGCTGATCCAGGCCCAAAAAATGGAGTCAGTCGGCCGTCTGGCCGGCGGCGTAGCCCACGACTACAACAATATGCTCAGTCTGATCATCGGATATGCGGAGCTTGCACTGGACAAAACAACACGGGAGAACCCCCTACGGGAGGATATAGGTGAAATCCTCAGCGCTGCCCTGCGTTCGGCCGACATCACCCGTCAGCTGCTGGCATTTGCTCGTAAACAGACCATCTGCCCCAAGGCGATCGACTTGAACAAAACCATGGAAGGGATGCTCAAAATGCTGCGCCGGCTCATCGGCGAAGACATCGACTTGTCCTGGCGGCCTGAACCGGGCCGTATGCCGATCTTCATGGACCCGTCCCAGCTTGACCAGCTTTTGGCCAACCTGTGCGTCAACGCGCGGGACGCCATCGGCGGGGTTGGAAAACTCACCATCGAAACCGGCCGCGTCCGCTTTGACGAGGAATACTGCGCCAATCACGCCGGTTTTATTCCCGGCGATTTCATCCTGCTGGCCGTGAGCGACGACGGTTGCGGCATGGACAGGGATACGCTGGAAAATATCTTCGAGCCCTTTTTCACCACCAAGGGCCTGGGCGAAGGCACCGGCCTGGGCCTGTCCACGGTGTACGGCATCGTCAAGCAAAACCAAGGGTTCATCAATGTGTATAGCGAACCCGGTAGTGGCGCCGTCTTCAAAATCTATCTGCCGCCCCACACTAAAGAGAAAGAAGGACCGACGAAAGCGCCGGAATCGTCGGAAACCCCCGTGGGCCGGGGAGAAACCGTAATGGTCGTGGAAGACGAGGCGGCCATCTTGAATCTGGTCCAAATGGTTCTCAAACGTTTGGGATACCACGTTCTGACCGCCCCGGCCCCCGTAAAGGCCATGGCCCTGGCAGAGGAACACGCCGGAGAAATCGACCTGCTGATCACCGACGTAGTCATGCCGGAGATGAACGGCCGCGAGCTGGCGGAAACCTTGCAAGCAAATTGTCCGGAACTGAAGGTGCTATTCATGTCCGGCTACACGGCCAATGTCATCGCCCACCGGGGGGTCCTGGACGAGGGGGTGAATTTCATCCAGAAACCGATTTCCAACCGGGAACTGGCGGTGAAGGTGCGGGGGGCGTTGGAAAAATGATTTACAATGCAAGCGAAGTTTTTTCCATTTATCTCATAAACAACGTGAAATTGCGTAATCGGGAATTATATCATATAAGAGAAAGAGAGTATCAAATCCGGCTCAAAAGACATTAAATTGAACATTCTGATCACAGGTGATGAGGTGAACGAATTGCAGCGGCGTGCATAACACATGGCCGAAGCGTCTGGGCTGGATCGACGAATCGATAACTATAGCTGAAAACGGCTGGTTGGCCTTTATCGTTGGCGCGCCAGGCGAAGCTTGGTGAATCTTGCAGGGTGCAAGTCCCTGTCGGGTAAGGGTTAACCACCCACCCGTATCGAGTGTTGCGTGATTGGGAAATGATAGACAAACCGTCGAACGCCCCACACGAAGCGTACACAGAGAATCATGCAGGCCGCAGGGAAGACCGTGCCCCCTGAAGTGCGGGCATCGTTCCGAAATGAGCTTGCTCCGGTCGCCGAGGGTGGTAACGAACGCCGAAGGCAACACAAGAGCATCCGTTTAGAGTAAAATAAGGCGAGGATATTGTGGCTCTGGCGGGAAACCAGCCAGCAACGGAGAAAACAAACACAAGCCTAAGTATTCACTCATGATGAGGATGTGAAAGACCGGCGGAGTTCTCAAACCGTGGCATGTATGAAAAGATGCAGACAGGAATTTGGAAGGCCCATCTGACCAATGTGCGTCCAACCACCTCAGCGCCCAATATATCGAATTTGCCAGATAAAATAATGAGATTTCAATGGCTAACTACCAAGCAAACTATACTGATCAACTTATTCAGGAGATAAAATCAACTCCTGGAGAATATCTTCCGATTTTATTGAGCATTGTGCGTAATTTTCGAGAAAGTATATCGCTCAAACCCGCAGAAAGCAGTTTCCAACAGGGATGGGAAGAAGCTATGAACAGTAAGACTATGCCTATCGACGAATTGTGGACAGGTATCGGAAATGATGGATGAAAAATTTCTTGCACAAGTATGTCTCCTGCGGTCTCAAGGATATCTCTGCCAACAAGCCAAGCCAGCGGACGCGCTAACATGCGTCGTTGCCTTTTGCGTTTTTTTTGAATCACGATAGGCGCAAAGATATAAAAAATGGATTTAAAACTTGCATTAAAGCAGCCGATATTCAGATGGTTGCCAAAACATCTGAATCATATCGCTGAAAATATCGTCATCAGAAAAAGAAATATCTCATTTTTGGCTATAAACGCCTTATTCAGACTGAAAGATTACAAGGTTTCAAATGCCGCCATGCCATTTACAGGGAGTTTTGTCATCAGCGGGCATGTTCCGTTACAGCCAAACGATCAGTTGAGAAATCGGGCTGAGAAATTGTCTGTAATGTTCAGAATTGACAAACATAACAATATTATCCCAATAACAGCATATAGTGAGAGCGATGAAAAATAACAATTTGCAAACAATTGAAGAGCAGGATGACTACATTCAGTCGTTGGACATTGCCCAATTACATGAGGTGGAAAGAAACAGCGAATTTTTGTTTCAGAATGACATGTCATTGCAGGCCGACAAAAATTCTGAAGACCTGAAATACGATAACACAGATGCGTATATTCAGAATTTACAATTGAAAGAGTTGAGAGAACTTGAGACCCACAGTCATCTGCTTGAAAAAATAAACGAGGCGGATTTGCAGCACAAGGTAAAACTCACAGGTCTGGAAAGACATGTAATATTACTTATTGAAACAAAGAAGGAAAAGGCCACACTGGAGCAAATACTCACTTACTGTAACACATTGCACATTCCTTACAAGCAGATATTGCCTGAACTTTTTACTCAGACAACATGCTAATATGTTTGTTCTCGGTTATGAAACGATTTACCCCGGCCTCAGCGAAAGCGACAGGGTGCAGAGACAGGGGTGCGGGCAGTCCGGATTCCAATAAAAAAATAACCCGGCGATAAGCGGCTGGAAAAAAAGCGCCGCCGCTTATCTCAGTATTGAAACAAGGACGGCCAACGGAGTCGAAAAGAGCGTCTCGGAGAAAAGATGATATGAGCAAATACAAGTTTCCGGCATCACTTCCGCGCAAGATGTACTGGTCCAATG
>CAYPCE010000064.1:0-3830 GCA_964409085.1 uncultured Desulfobacteraceae bacterium
GGCTTTTTGCCCTCTTCGTAGATGACGAGGCCGCCGGAACGCGCCAGTTTCAGCGTTTCGAGCCCCCGGCTTTCCGGGAAGGAGAGAATTGCGCTCAACCCGCCCAGGACATTGAGATTGCATTTGAGGATCCCGATGATGTCGCGACCCTCGTAGACCGGCGCGACCAGGCCCAGCACATACCCTTCCACGCTGTCGTCGTAGCCCCGGTCGTCGAGGAAGACCGCGCCCCGCCCCCCGTCGTAGGCCCCCTTCCACCAGTATTTGTGGGCATGGGCCAGCGTGGTGAGCTTGGCCGTCGAGGCGACCAGGGCGCCGTGCCGGTCGGTCAGGAAGATCTCCCCGTACGCCCCCGGAAACATCTCCTGAATCTGTTTCAGGTGCCGGGCCGCCGGATTGTCGAGATACTCCCGGATGAAGGGGTCGGCAGGGTCGTCGATCGCCATCCAGCGTCGGTTGAGGGCCGCGATCTCCTTTTCCCGGTCTTCCGGATCGAGGCGTTCGAATCGGGCGTTGCTCCGGCGCAATCGGTCACGGAACAGGGGCGCGGCCCCCAGGGTGACGGCGGTTCGGGTTTTTTCGGTTAGCAGCTCGTCGATATGGCCGGCGAACCGGGCGGCGTCCTCCCGAAGGCTTGCGAGATCGTCTTCGGTGTGGCGCACCTTTAAATAATGGTGATAAATCAGAGAAGAAGCGACCATGAAGAATATGCCGACGATGAAGATGACGGTGGCGAATTTTTGTCTGATTTTCATGCCCGTTTCCCCCTCGTCCTTTTCTTTTGGGCGGTGATTTTTCAAAAGCGCCTGAAAAAAGTGTGCCAATCTGAACATTGACATGTAACCGCCCGTGGGCAAACTTTTTTCCTTACCAATGCGCTTTTAAGAGGCGCAGGCGGGTGAATGGCCGAAACGATGATCAAAGCCATCAACCTTCACCATCGTCCCGGCCAAAGCGGTTGCGGCTGGCTTTAGTCGGGTTTGGTTTGTCGCCGGAGGATTCATTGTTTCGGGGCTGTGCTTTACACAAACTTGACACCGGAGGGTGGAGATAAAACTTTGACGGGTCCGGATGGCCGAAGCCATCCATGACGTGCTTTCGTTAAGTTGCGCGGCCTATGTCAAAGTCGGCAGGATGGTGGGAATGACCTGCTTTTTGTGTTTTCTGTAAACCGTGAAATCAGTGTCTATGGAAAATAGGGGGCTGTCGTCGTAAAGTTCCGCCATCCTTACCAAGCAAGCATCCGCCAGAGACATGGGAACGTCCGAATATTTCCGCAGGAGCCGTTCAATGTGTTTGATGTGGTCCGCGAGTCGAAAGGGCAGGTGCAATACCTTCCGTTCAAGGAGGGTTATAATCGCCCCTTGGTCCGGCCCGAGCAGAAAACAAGCTTCAGACAGAACCGCCTCGCAGGTCAGCATCGGCGGTTCGATTTCGGCCCATTGCATTACGGCCCAATCGTGGTATTTGTCCCGCTTATTGAAAAAAGCAACAAGCGGGCCTGTATCCACAATGACGTTCGTTTTCATTCCCCATAGCCCCGCAACCGATCCTTATTAAAGGACAGATCCTCCGGGCCATCGATGCATCCTGCAAGATCTTTGGCCAGGTCGAGGCATGAGGCTTTCGCGCCGGACGCTTCTTTCATAACGAACGTTTCGACGGCTTCCCTGATCAGTGCGGAACGACTTTCCCCCTTTTCCGCCGCCATTCGCGACAACGTCATGAACAGGGGATCCGGCAATTTTAATGATACGGTTTTCATAACGCTCCTTTTTTTGCGGATTCGGTACCCTATACGGTATTACAAATAACCCCTCAAATCAAGGTCGAGGTAAAACCCTTTTCTTCGATCCAAAAAGTCGGCGCCCTCACCCGATCCGCTTAAGCCGCTGGTGGAGGGCCTGGCGGCTGATCCCCAGCATTCCGGCGGCGGCGCTGACGTTGCCGTCGGTCCGGTCCATGGCCTCCTGGATGAGCAGGCGGGAGGCTTCCTCCAGCGTGGGAAACCGGCCCAGCCGGGAGAAGCAGGTCGGCGGTTCCGGCCGGGTGCCGTTTTCCGGGTCCGGCCCCTCCGGAACGCCGCTCAGGGCGTCCCCGAAGGCGGCGAGGTCGAGTCGCCCGTCCCCGGACCGGGCCACGGCGTCGAAGACCATGGCCCGGAGTTCCCGGACGTTGCCGGGGAAGGGATGGGCCGACAGCCGGGAAGGAAGATCCGGCGGATAGCCGGGCGCCGGCCGGTTCAGCTTCCGTGTCGCCGTTTCGATGAAATGGTCCAGGAGCGGGGCGATGTCCTCGGGCCGTTCCCGCAGGGGCGGCACGTGGACGCGGTGGGTGTTGAAGCGGTAGTAGAGGTCGGGGCGGAACCGGCCCGCTTCTGCCAGGGCCGCCGGGTCGCGGTTGGTGGCGGCGATGATCCGGGCGGTGGCGCGGCGGGGTTTGTCGGCGCCCAGGGGCAGGTATTCCCGCTCCTGGATCAGCCGGAGGAGCTTCACCTGGGACGGTGGCGGCAGGTCCCCGATCTCGTCGAGGAACAGGGTCCCGCCGGCGGCCTCGGCCGCCATGCCCCGGCGGGGCGCGTCGGCCCCCGTGAAGGCGCCCTTGACGTGGCCGAAGAGGGTGTCGGAGAAGACCGCGTCGTCGAGGCCGGCGGCGTTGACCGTGACCAGGGGGCGATCCGGCCGTCCCGCCGCGTGGAGGGCGCGGGCCACGAGTTCCTTTCCCACCCCGGTCTCGCCGGTGACGAGGACCGGCTCCGACGAGTCGGCCACGGCCTCGCAGTACCGGAAGAGGGTCTCCATCCGGGGGGAGACGGTGACGATGGTCGAAAACGCTTCGTGCCGGACCGGTTCGTCCGACAGCAATCGCCGGCTCAACCCCAGGTTGACGCGGCGCAGGTCCCGCATCTCCAAGGCCCGGCGGACGGCGGCGATGAGCACATCCGTTTCCACCGGTTTGACCAGATAGTCGTAGGCCCCCTGCCGTATGCACTCGACGGCGGCGGTCACGTCGTCCATGCCGGTGAGCAGGATCACCGGCAGGTCGGGGTGCCGCGTCCGCATGTCGGCCAGCAGCCGCCGGCCGTCGATGTGGGGCATGATGAGGTCCAGCAGCACCAGGTCCGCGTCCCGTTCCGCCAGCAAGCCCATGGCCTTCCGGCTGTCGAGGCAGGGAATGAGATGGTTTAAGCCGTTCCGCTTGAGGGCCACCGAAAGGCTCTGGAGAAAGTCCTCGTCGTCGTCCACCATCAGGATCGGACGTTCCGGGAACCGGTTGTCTATCATGGCGTATTCCCTCCAAAGGTTTCGCTCGACGGAAACGAAATTTCCACGGCGGTTCCCCGGCCCGGTTCGGAGCGGATGTCGAGCCGTCCGTCGTGCTGTTCGACGATCCGGGCCGTGATGGCCAGGCCCAGGCCCGTTCCCCCGCTTTCCCGCCGGGTGGTGAAAAATGGGTCGCGGACCCGCTTCAGGTTTTCGGGCGGGATCCCCACCCCTTCGTCCCAAACCGTCAGAACCGCGCGGGCCCCGGCGGCGTCCACATCGGTGCGGATTTCCAACGCCCTGTCCGGGTCGGGCAGCGCGTGGCAGGCGTTGAGGATCAGGTTGACCAGGATCTGCTCCAGGCGCTGGAAATTGCCCCGGACCAGTGGCAGGTCCGGGGTCTGGACCACGGACAACCGGTGCGTGGCCTTCCGGATCGGGTTTTCCAGCAGCGCCAGGGTGGCGTCGATCACGCCGTTGAGATCGATTTCGGCGCTCAGGCTGATGGACTGGTCCCGGGAAAACCGGCCCAGGTGCTCGACGATGGTCCGGATCCGCCGGACCCCG
>CAYPCE010000064.1:3930-18010 GCA_964409085.1 uncultured Desulfobacteraceae bacterium
ATGGAAAGCCCGGTGCTCCGGCGGATCCGGCCGTCCTCGTCCCGGATGGGGAAGATCCGGGTGTGGATCCATCGCGGATCGCCTTCGTCCCGGCGAATCCGGTAGATCAGCTCAACGTGCTCGCCGAACCGTTCGCGCCGATAGGCCGTCGCCACCCCCTCCCGGTCTTCAGGATGCACCGCTTGCAGGAAATCGGCCGGGTCGGCCAGCAGGTCGTCCACCCGCCGGCCGAAGACGGTTTCGTAAGCGGGGTTGACGTAGACGACCCGGTTGGACTCCAGATCGTTTAAAAAGAAGACATCCTGGATGGTCTCGGCGATCTGACGGAACCGGGCCTCGCTCTCCCGCAACGCCGCTTCCGATGCCACCCGTTCGGTGACGTCGTTGAGCACGGAGAGGTGAATTCCCGGCAGGATGTGGGATTTTGCCCGGAACTCGGCGGTGATCACGGTTCCGTCCTTTTTCCGCAGGGGGAAAAGGCCGTTGCCTTCCCCGGTGGAAAGAAACTCCCACCAGGCGGCCCTGACGTCCTCCGGATCCTCAAGGGCGGCGACATCCCACAAGGAAAGCCCCATCAGCTCATGCCGATCGTAGCCCGTCATCTCGCAAGCCGCCGGATTGGCGTCCACGTACCGGGCGTCGTCGTCGGTCACCAGGATGGCGTTGAGGGCGTTGTCGAACACGGCCCGGAATCGGGCTTCGCTTTCCCGCAGCATCTCCACGGCCTGGCGGTGATCGGTGACGTCGTCGAACGTGGCGACGGCGCCGTCGATGTCGCCTTCGGGGGAAAAGAGCGGCGAGGCGTTGACCGACAGGATGATCTGGCGGCCGTCGCCCCGCCGGACGGAGAGAATTTGGTTTTCGACCGGCTCTCCGGTCGCCATGGCCCTGCCCAGGGGCAACTCGTCTGCGTCCAGTCGACGACCGGAAAGGTCCGTCAGCTCCCATTGCGGCGCATAAAAGGTGCGTTTGGCCATTTCTTCCGGATCGAGTCCGAGAATGCCTCGCGCCCGCTCGTTGGCAAAGGAGATCCGCCCGCCCCGATCGACAGCCGCGATGCCCACGGGGCTGGTCAGGGCCACCTGACGGATCAGCTCCCGCTGGCGCAGAAACCGGTCCTTTCCCTCAATCTGCCGGGTCATGTCCTGATAGAGGGAGACGATGTCGCCCGACGGCAGTTTATACACGATGCTGTCCCGCCATCCTTTGATGCGCTGGTCGGCGTAGATCGCCGTCGGATACCGCTCGGGGCCGCCGGTCCGCCAGACCCGTTGGAGCACGTCCATGAGGCCGAACTCCCGGATCCCGGGGAAAACCGCCGTGACCCGCCGGCCGATGACCTGTTTCCGGTCGACCCGGTCGATCCGCTCCCCGGCGGCGTTGTAATCGACGAATTCGAAGTCTTCGCCGTCGTCCACGGCCCGGAAGACGGCCGCGCCGTGGAGCAGGTTCCTGAACAAGGCCTCGTACCGGGCCCGGCTCTCCCGCAGGGCCGCTTTGCCTTTGGCCCGCCCGGCCAGAAGCGCGGCCGCCAGCAGGGCGGCGACCCCCAGGACCCCCAAGCCCGGCGGCAGGGGCGCGTTGCCGCCCGCCTTGGCGAATCGGAACCCCAGGAGCGCTGCCAGGAAAAAAACGACGGCGATGGCGAAAATTTCCGCGATCCGCCGGCCGGGGCCGGGCACCGCCGCTATCCGTTCATTGGGTTTACTTTCCGGATCTTTTCCCATATAAGTGTCGATACCGCCCCTCCCGTCCCCAACTCCTCCGCACGCTGATCCAGATGATATAGAAGGCGGGGTCCGTTGATCAAGGAAAACCTTTTTCCATTGAAAATGCATGTGCATCGACGGCTGCAATTTGGGCTGGACAGGAAAGCACCGGGGCGTTAGATAGGGCGCGAAAAACGACGCAATGGATGAAGATGAACCTCAACACAAAGGAAGGAATGCATGCTGCTCAACCCGAAACACAAAACCTACGATCACCTGGACCCGCGGTCCCGGGAGATCATGGAAAAGACCATTGATTTTTTCGAAAACAAGGGAAAGGCGAAGCTCAAGCGGGATTACCACGACCGGATCTGGTATTCGGATTTTCTCGATTTCGTCAAAGAAAACCGGATTTTCGCCACACTGCTCACGCCAGCCGAGTACAGCGAAGACCCGGACACCCGGTGGGACACGGCCCGGATCTGCGATTTCAACGAGATCCTGGGGTTTTACGGACTGGCCTACTGGTACACCTGGCAGGTGACCATCCTGGGGCTCGGGCCCATCTGGATGGGCAACAACGAAGCGATTAAGAAAAAGACGGCCAAACTGCTGGAAGAAGGCGGCATCTTCGCCTTCGGTCTGTCGGAAAAGGCCCACGGCGCCGATCTCTACTCCTCGGAGATGGCCCTGACGCCCCTGGGCGACGGCCGGTACGTGGCCGACGGCGGCAAATATTATATCGGCAACGCCAATGAGGCGGCACTGGTCTCCACCTTCGGCAAGAATTCCGAGACCGACGAGTACGTCTTTTTCGTGGTCGATCCCCGGCACGAGAACTACGATCTGGTCAAAAACATCGTGGAATGGCAGAGCTACGTGGCCGAATACGCCCTGAGCGGGTATCCCGTCACCGACAACGAAATCCTTTCCACAGGACAGGATGCCTGGGACAGCGCTCTGAACACCATCAACGTGGGCAAATTCAACCTCGGTTGGGCGTCCATCGGCATCTGCACCCATGCCTTCTACGAGGCCATCACCCATGCGGCCCACCGGAACCTCTACGGCAAGTGGGTCACGGATTTCCCCCACATCCGGGACCTGTTCACCGACGCCTATGTCCGCCTTTCGGCCATGAAGCTCTTCGCCTCCCGGGCCGTGGACTACATGCGCTCGGCCTCCCCGGAGGACCGGCGGTACCTCCTCTACAACCCCATGGTCAAGATGAAGGTGACCACCGAGGGTGAAACGGTCATCAACCTCCTCTGGGACGTCATCGCGGCCCGGGGGTTCGAAAAGGACGTCTACTTCGAAAACGCGGCCCAGGACATCCGCGCCCTGCCCAAACTGGAGGGGACCGTCCACGTCAACATGGCCCTCATCATCAAATTCATGGCCAATTTCTTCTTCAACCCGGCCGGGTTTCCCGACATCCCCAAGCGGGACTATGCCGCGGATGACGATTTCCTGTTCCGCCAGGGGCCGACCAAGGGCCTGGGGAAGATCCAGTTCCACGACTTCAATCTCGCGTATGACCCGGTTTCCCTGCCCAATGCGGAAATCTTCAAGGAGCAGATCGCCGTCCTCAAGGAGTTCCTCATGACCGCGACGCCCAGCAAGGAGCAGTCGAGGGACATCGATTTTCTCCTGAGCCTCGGTGAACTCTTCACCCTGGTGGCCTACGGCCAACTCATCATCGAAAAATCAGGGATGGACGACGTCGACGACGACCTGCTGGACAGCATTTTCGACGTCATGGTGCGGGATTTCTCCAAATTCGCCCTCCAGATCTATTCCAAGCCCGGCAGCACGGAAAAGCAGATGGACCTGTGCATGAAGATGATCCGGAAGCCGGTGGACGCCGATGGAAGGGCCGGGCGGGTCTGGAAAGAGAAGGTGTATCCGTTGGTGGATGCGTATGAGATGAATCCTTGAACCGGCCGGCGGCCCGCGCTGCCGGGGTGTGACCCGATCAGCGAAGGGCTTTAAGGACCTCCCGCCCCGCCGACGACAGCAGGGCGGCATCGAGGCCGACGGCCATCAGGGTGAAGCCCGCTTCGAGGAAGGGCAGGGCGGCCTGCGCGCCAGTCGTGAAGATGCCGAGGGGGACGCCCCTGGATTGGGCGGCGTCCCGGACCCGGTCGATGGCGTCCCTCATTTCAGGGTCATCCACCGTCCCGATTTTTCTCATACTGGCCGACAGATCGTATGGACCTACGAAAATCGCATCGACGCCGTCCACGGTCAGGATCGCATCGATCCGGCGGACGGCGTCGATGTGTTCGATCTGGAGGATGACGGCAATTTCGTCATTGGCAAGTGCAAGATAATCGGCGAAATTCATGCCGTAGCCGTGGGCCCGGGCGATGCCGACGCTCCGTTCGCCCTGGGGCGGGTATTTGGACCACCGGACGACCCGCTGGGCATCCTCGACCGTTTTGATTTGGGGGACGATGACGCCGTCCGCCCCGGCGTCGAGGCAGCGTTTGATCCACACCTCGTCGATGGCGGGAATCCGGACGGCGCACGGCGTCCGGGGCTGGACCGCCCGGAGCAGGTCGCCGAGGGCGGCGACATCGATTCCGCCGTGCTCCATGTCGATAAAGAGCCAGTCGAAACCGCAAAAGGAAAGCGCCTCGGCGACTTCCGGCGAGGGAAGGCTGACGATGACGCCGATAAGCCGGTCGCCGCTTCGGAGGCGGGTCCTGAACGGATCAGCCATGGTGTTTTCCTTTTTTCGGAAAATGAATCATGTATCCGCTCAATTTAACACCTTGTAGGTAAGGCAGACCAGGTCCCGGTCGATCTGTTGGACCGCCAGCAGGGCCAGTTCCATGGCGATCTCTTCCGTGAAAAGGGAAATCCCGTAACCGAAAATTTTCGGCGAGATGGTGACGATGATTTCGTCGATGAGGCCGGCTTCGGCGAACAGGGAGTTGACCATGGCGCCGCCGGCCAGAATCACTTCCGCATATCCCTCGGCTTCCAGCTCGGCAAGAACGTCCCGGGGCGCGTCCTGGGTGAACTCCAGGTTTTCCCATTCCGACGTTCGGGCGGCGTCCCGGGTCATCACAATGTTCTTACGGCCCGGAAGGGGGCGGCCGATGGTGTCGTAGGTCTTGGACCCCATGATCACCAATCCCGCCCGCCTGGACAGATCCACGAACAGCTTCTTGTCCGCCGCGCCGGTCCAGTCGGGGAAGTGGTCGGGGCTCCTGCCGATCTTGCCGTCCAGGGTCATGGCCATCAGCACCGTTACTTTCATCACGCCTTCCTTTCGTCCGCCGGTTGTCGCCTATTGTCAGCCTGCCACAACCGGGGGGATAATACAAATGATTCCGGCATGTCCATTTTTTGAACATATGTGTGTCGCTGAATGTAAAGAAGTCGATGCAGGCTCGGTGGCGAATTCCGATCGAAGCATTCGCCGATCGGCTCCGAAAAACAAGTGGATTTCAAATGTGAATTGGATACAATAGGTTGTGTTAAATCAGCAAACGACGCCATTCGTTTGGGAAGTTTCGGCATGGTATTTGATAAGATATTGCGTTGATGACGCCGGAATCCGCCGGTGTTTTACCCAGAAAGGAGGCGACCCATGCGCGTTTTACGGAGTTCACTGTTGCTGATTCTGGCCGGGATGGCATCGACAGCCCATGCCGCGCCGGCCATCGAAGACACCCGGTTTTTCCATGAACCGGGATCGGAGATCACGGTCTACTACGGGGAGGTCGACCTCCCCTTCGAGGACGGGTGGCGGGCGGTCCAGGGCCCGATGGACGGCGATCCCCGGACCGTATACCTGATTTTTTCACCGAATAACACGCAACCCAAATCCGGAAAACGGGATGCGGCCCCGACCCGACGGGTTTTGGTCGCCACCCGGAAAGCCACGGTCAGCGGGTCAATGCCCATCGTCCTGAAAAGCGGCCGAACGGGTGAAGTCCTGACCCTTGAATGGGACGTTTCCGAGGCCCGGGAGGACGCCAAGACCGTCCGGGCTGCTCTGAACACGGCGCGAAAGTGGCGATGGCGGCCCTACGCTATGACCGCCGAGAGCGCGGTGCTCGATGCGTGGCTGGCATCACTCGGTGCGACGCCGGACAGGAATCGGCGCGGCGGACGCAGACGGGGCCGGATGGCGTCGCCCTTTTCGGTGCTGGGCGGCCGGGCCGCCGTGCGGGAGACGCTCCAGATGCAGGCCCTGAGCCCCCGGCAGGGCGACGAAGCCGGACCCGCCGTGCCTATCGGCGATATCCAGGGCGTCGAAGTCCCGGCCCATCCCTTCGAGGAGATGCTGGCCGGCGCCGGCGCCGGAGGCGGCCGCCTGGCCATCGCCGAGGCGGTTCCCCGCGACCGGTTTCTGCTCTACGCGGCCCGTCCAGACGCGCTGCTACCGCTGCTGGACGACGGTTCCCGGTTCATCTCCCGCCTGGGCGCCGGCATCACCGGTCATGCGCTCCAGTACAACCTGAAATCCCGCTACCTTGCGCGATTGGGCCTCGACGAAACATGGCTGCGGTCCTTCCTGGAATCCGGGGCCGTCTCGGAGCTGGCCGTTTTCACGCCGGACCTCTTTTTCATCGACGGCACGGACATCACGGCCGTCTCCCGCCTTCGGCAGCCGCAACTGCTGGCCGGGCTGCTTGATCTGATCGGCGTGAAAGGGCTGACTTCGCCGGGCAGCGCCGTCCGGACCCTTCCCGACGGCGCCAAAGTATACTGGGCGCTTCGGGACGATCTCCTGTTCCTGTCTACCTGCGAAGCGGAGTTGTCCAAAGCTCTCGCCCTGGCGGAAACCGACGGTGAGAACAGCATGGGGCAAAGTGCCGAATTCCGGTACATGCTCAGCCAGTTGCCGCTGGATGGCGCCACCCGGCTGTTCGCCTATATGTCCGACCCCTTCATCCGGCGCCTGGTGGGACCGGCGGTGAAAATCGGTCAGCTCCGGCGGCTGAACGTCCGGGCCGATATGGAACGGATCGTGGCCGCCGGCCTCCTGGCCCGGCTGGACGGGATCGTGTCGCCGACCCTGGCGACCCTGACGGAATGGGGTTACCTGCCCGAAGGGTTCGGCGACGGCGATTACCATGTCGGGGCGGATCTCCGGGTCCGGAGCGACGTTTACGGACCCCTGACCGCCATGAAACCGATTTCCCAGGTTCCCGTCGAGACGGTGTCGCCGTCGGAGGCCAACGCTTATAAGTCTTATCTGGAGGGATACCAGCGCTTCTGGCGGCGGTATTTCGACCCCATCGCCATCCGGGTCAACGACACCGAAGACGGTGGGCTGGCGGCCGAGACCTTTATCCTCCCGCTCATCGACAACACGATCTACAACGGGCTCCGACAGGGGCTGGCGGCGGCGGAAACCGATACGCCGCTCATGGTCCCGGAGATCGAGCCCAAACCCGTGCTCATGTTTTCCATGAATTTTCAGGAAGCGGCCTGGCGGGAAGGCGTCGCCGAGATGCTCGATGATCTGATCGGCCGGCATTCCACCATCGATCCGGATTTTGTGACGGACCTCCGGCCCCGGCTCCACCTGGCGATCCACGACGCCGACCCGGTCATTGCATTGGGCAGCGGCGACCTTCTGGGGGCCTTCGGCGGCAACATGATCGCCCGGGGATCCGAAATGATGGCCGTGCCGATCTTGTTGTCGATCCTCACCCGGCCCTGCACCCTCATGGTTGAGACGGCGGATCCCGAGCGGACCGCTCGCCTGCTGGACGGGGCATCGGCGGCTTTCATGGGCGGGCGGAGCCGCGGCCGCTGGATGGGGGCGCCCGATTTCTACCGCATCGATGGGAAGGACGCCTGGGTCTACGCCCTGGATGTCATGGGGGCGGTGAAGTTGCGCTACGGGATCGAGGTGCGGGGCAAATACGTCCTGATCCGGAACATCCCCTGGTCCGACGACGGCGCCGTGACGGGGGAATCGACCTCGTCGCTCAACGGTGCGCGGCTGGTTGTCCATCCCCGGGCGAACCGGCTGGGGCGATCCGCCCTGGCCACCACCGCCGCCGAAAAGGCCCGGAAGGCGGCCCTGGAGAGCATGGGGATGCTCTATCCGCTGGTGGCCAGCGGGTATGCCGACCTGGCGGACGCGCCGGGGGCCCACGAACGGCTGCTGGGGTTCCGGCCGATCCATCCCGGCCCCGGCGCATGGGAGTGGGCGGAGGGCCATATCGGCTCCACTGTCTACGGGACGGTGTTCCGCCAAAAGCAGCCGGCGGCCCCGGCCGACGCCGCGGCCTTGCTCAACGAAATCGAAACCCTGATCGTGGAGATGCGGTTCGAATCCGACGGGCTGCGGAGCGTGTTGCGCTGGCGGTGATCGCCGCCGCAAAAAAACCGGCCCTTCCCGGTAGCCGGGAAGGGCCGGAGCGCCGGGTCCGAGGGATGAGCGCGATGGTGGACGTCACATGGGGAATGAAACGCATCGGTCGACCGGCGATGGCGTTCCCTGTCAGGGAACGCCGCGCATGTCCTTCAGATCGTTCAACCGTCTCGACGCGATGTCGCGGACTTTCTGGTCCGCGTCTTTTTCGGCGATCTGCGCCAACAGTTTCGTATCCTTCAGCTTGCCCACCGCTTTCATCCGGACGTCCGGCACGGAATGCAGGTACCGGGGAACGAAAATGTCTGAAAATTTCATGGCTGACCTCCTTTTCCTTTATTGGTGCGGTTGCGCAGGGGGCGGTCGGATGGTCAGCGTCCGATGATGGTCTCGCGAAAACGGGTCGGGTTTTACTTTTTCTCTATGTAATCCTTTATCAGTTCGGTGGCGACGTCGCCCATGGTTCGGCCTTCTTTGGCGGCAGTGGCTTTAAATTCTCTGTGCAATAGTTCGGGCAGTCTCAATGTGAGCTGTTTGATCTTGTCTTTATCCTCCAATCGAATCTCCTCTGTAATGTGGATAAAAACCGGTTGCGCTGCGTCGCCGAGGCATCCGGCATCTCTTCTCCCCTGCAGGGAAACCAATCTTTATCCCTATTAAACCCCGTTAGATGGTTTTATGTCAAGACATTTTTAAGGCCAAACCGTGCCAAACCAATATCTCCTTGCCAAAACAGGGCGCTTCTGGCAGTCTCGGAGCCGGTTTTTTGAGAGAACACATTATGTGGACGCCGAATCATCAGGGCGAAACCTGAGAAACAGGGGAGGAAAACGCGGATGAAGCTCAAGCTCAGGGACAAAATTTTGTTGGCGATCCTTGTGCCGGTGTGCGCCGGTTTTATGATTTCCACCTATTCCACCTACGTGGGGTCCCGGGACGCCGCCGAAGGAATGGTTCGTCAGCGGATCGAGCGTCTGGGCCTGGTACTGTCGTCGTACATCGAGGACTGGCTCGTGGACATCAACGCCGACGTGATCGAAAACACCGGACGACCGGAGATCGCCGCCGTTCTGGCACCGGATGCGGAACCCGGCGTTGTCGCGGCGGCCAATCGCGTGCTCGCCCTCCTGAAGGCCGATTCGGAGCTGGTCCATGCGGCGGTGGTCAACGCGGACGGGACGACCGTGGCCTCCTCCAATGATGGCAAGATCGGGACCCAGTATGGGGACCGGGGGTATTTCCAGCGGGCGATCACGGGCGAGACGGCCATCTCGAAGGTGCTCAAAAGCCGGGTGAGCGGAAAACCGGTGATCGTTGTGGCCGCGCCGGTGAAAATCGACGGCCGAATCGCCGGTATTACCTTTTACACTGTCAACCTGAGTGCGTTCACGGACCGGCTCGTCGGGCCCGTCCGCGCGGGAAAAAACGGATTTGCCTTCATTCTGGAGGCCGACGGTACGCTGCTGTCCCACCCGGACGCGAATAAAATCCTGACCCACAAGATCACCGAGCACGAATACGGGAGACGGATCCTGGCCAAGGGCAATGGACACATCGAATACGAGGAGGATGGCAATGTCGTCCTGGCCCATCTATCGACCATCCCCGAAACCGGATGGATCGTCGCCGTCCAGGCCCATCGAAGTGAGATGATGGCGGCCGTCAACGCGCTTCGGGACCGGAACATTTTTATCCTCGTGGTCACGACCGTGGCGGTGGCGATCATTATCTGGCTGCTGGCCGGCCGGATCGTCCGGTCGGTCAACGAAGCCGCCGATATCCTGTTCCGGCGCGCCGAGCAGTTGACGACCACTTGCGACCACATCGGCACATCGAGCCAGGATGTGGCCGACGGTGCCTCCCGGCAGGCCTCGGCCATCCAGGAGACGTCGGCCTCCCTGGAGGAGATCTCCACCATGACCCAACACAACGCGGCCCGGGCCAAAGAGGCCGACGGCCTCATGAAATCCGCCATCGAGATCGTCGACCGGGCCGGAGGCGCCATGACGGCGCTGACCGACTCTTTCGGCGAGATATCGGCATCCAGCGAGAAAATCTCGGCCATCATCAAGACCATCGACGAAATCGCCTTCCAGACGAACCTGCTGGCATTGAACGCGGCCGTGGAAGCGGCCCGGGCCGGCGAAACCGGGGCCGGATTCGCGGTGGTGGCGGATGAGGTGAGGAACCTGGCGATCCGGGCCGGGGAGGCCTCGGGCTCCACGGCGGCGTTGATCCGGGAGACGGTCGGGAAGGTGGAAGAGGGGACGGCGTCGGTAAAAACCGCCAATGCCGCGTTCCAAGAAGTATCCGACAGCGCGAAGAAAGTCGGCGGACTGGTGGGGGAGATCGCCGCCGGCTCCGACGAGCAGGCCCGGGGGATCGATCAGGTCAACATGGCGGTGTCGGACGCCGACAAGGTCGTCCAGCAAAACGCCGCCAACGCCGAGGAATCCGCCTCGGCCGTGGAAGAATTGCGGTCCCAGGCCGACAGCGTCAAAAGTCTCGTGGAGTGGCTGGTGAAAAAAATCGGCGGCCGGAACCATCGCGCCGCGGACAGAAGCGGCGACAGTGAAAAACCCGCCCGGCGCCCGGAACGGCCGGATCGCTCGCCGGCCGGGGTCAAGGCGGTAAAGGGTCCCGACCGCAAGCTCCTGTCATTGGGCGAGGACGATTTTTCCGGTTTCTGAACCGTATGGAACGAGCTTGACAAAGAGATGGGGAAACGCGGTCCACGCTTTGTCCGGTATCCGGACGACTTTGTCGTTGATGTCCGTGGAAAGAAACCTCGGCAGGGGGGATGCAATGGCCAACTGACCTTATATCTGAAAGTCCGGTTGCCGCAGTCGGGACACCGGTTTATTCAGGTTTTGAAACGACATGCCAGCATAGTGGACATAAAAAACCCCCCTTTCAGTGGTTAAGAAAGGGGGGTCGGATCAGCAAGGAAGGGGCAACTGGCCTTTTTCGCCCCCTTTTGGCCTGAAAATTGGCGGAACTAAATCTTATGGCGATTTGAATTTCTGGTGCCCCCGGCAAGAATCGAACTTGCGGCACATGGATTAGGAATCCATTGCTCTATCCACTGAGCTACGGGGGCGATAACGCCGTCATGCCACCGGGATTACTCAACAAAAAGCTTTTGTCCCGGGTAGATCTTGCTCCGTTTGCTGAGGTGGTTCATCCTGAGAAATTTTTTAAGGGACATGTTGTATCGTTCAGCGATCTTGGACGGCACATCTCCCCGGCGGACCCGATAGGTTTTCTTGCCATGGGATGAGGCGTCCGCGCCGGGGATCACCAGTGTCTGGCCGATGTGGAGACGGTTGCTGGACAGATGATTCGCCCGGCGGATTTTTTTGGTTGTTGTACCATATTTGCGGGCGAGATTCCAGAGAGAATCCCCGCGTTTGACCACATGTTTGGCACTCCGGTGGGACCGTTGCCCGCCGCTGTTGAGCGCTTTGGCCGCGGCCGCCGTCATGGGGATTTTGAGCTTTTTGCCGGTTCGGATGATGTTCCGGCGCGTGATATGGTTGGCCTTTGCGATGCGGGAAACGCTCGTGCCGTACCGCTGGGCGATGGTGGACAGGGTCTCCCCGTGACGCACGCGATGATAGGCGATCTTGATCTTTTTCTCTGGCGGCACATAGGCCGGCATGGCATCCAGTTTCGCGACCAGGGTCTCGCCTTTTCCCTTGGGCACTCTCAATGAATACCGGCCGTCGTCGGGGATGAGCTGATATCGCAACTCGGGGTTGAGTTCCTGGATTTCGTCCCGGGAGGCATCGATGGTTTTGGCGATATCCTTTAAATGGATCTGCTTGTCCACTTCCACCGTGTCGTAGTCCAGGGGGGGGCAGGTGGCGATGGCGTCCAAGTTGTATTTTTTCGGATTCCGGACGATGTGAAGGGTGGCGAGGAAGCGGGGGACGTACCGGGCGGTTTCCCGGGGGAGCTGTTCGTAAAGATCCCAGAAATTATCGAGATAATTGACATTTTGATTTCGGATTACCTTCAGTACCCGGCCTTCGCCGCAGTTGTACGCGGCAAGCACGGTCGACCAGTCGCCGAATATCTGGTGGAGTTCTTTCAGATATTCGATGGCCGCATGGGTGGCCTTCACCGGATCGAGACGTTCGTCGATGTAGCGGTTCCGTTTCAGGCCGAATTTATACCCCGTCGATGGAATGAATTGCCACAGTCCCAGCGCCCTGGCCCTGGACAATGCATTGGATTTATAACCGCTTTCGATGAGCGGCAGCCAGGAAAGCTCCTCGGGCAGCCCCGCCTTTTTCAGTTTTTCCACGATCATGGCACGGTATTTCCCGGACCGTTTGTAGGCCTGGACGAAAAAGTCGCCCTTTGTCAGGCTCTTGATTTCCTCCTTCACATAATCGTTCATCACCATGGGGATGGGCTGATGGCTGCCGTTGACCACGATGTTCCGGGAGGCGTAGATCTCCAAAATCCGTTTGGAGATCAAGAACCGAAGGTCGTCGATCTGCTGCATCACACCCGGGCGGTTCTCGGAATCGATTTCGATCATGAGGGTGTAGGCCTCGTCCAGGGCGTCCAGGGCCTTGTCCAGTTCGCCTTTCTGCCAGAGATCCTGGGACAGCCGGCAGTATTCCAGGGCCCGGTCCAGGGAGATCTGGGTGGCTTCGGGGATGGTCTCATCGTCGGAGGCCATCATCTCGTCCCCGTCGTCCAACTCCACATGGGGGAGGCGCCCGGCGGCTTCCGCGGCGATTTCCTCCGGAGAGCAATAATCCATGCCGTCTTGCTCGCTGAACAGCATGTCAACCTCCGATTCAGTCAGGTCCTCGGCGGCCGCCATTTCCTCCGGGGCGTCGGTGTCACTTTCATTTGCCAGGCGCGTTTCATGGGAATTCTCTGCAGCGGGATGCTCGTTTACCGTCTGGTTTTGATTCAGCATCTGTGCGCAACCACTTAAGATGAAAACAAACATCAGGGCCGGGATTGCTCGCAGAAAAGGTTTCATAAGATAGGGTGTCCTTAATAAAAAGGTTATGGTGTCGAGGCGCATCCGGTGGTCGGGTTCGGGGCTGTGGCCCTCTTTTGGGATGACGCCATCCATGTCGGATCTGAATCGCCGCTCATAACAATGTACGAATATAGAAAGATTGCCCATCTTGTCAAGGATTTCTCGCTTTCGGCGTCCATTATTATGTGATCCGGTTCATGTGCTGGGTGTGATCCGATTCACAAGATTTCCCTTTTCATATCCGCCGGAGGGGCGGTCCCATTGATTCGATGACGGAATTTGTCAAAAAAAGAGGGGAGAGTCAATGGGGGATCGGGTGTAATGATGTTGAGAGAAAAATCATCTTTGGGGCGTCCCACCGTCGCCTTTAGGGGGGTGATTTTTTCACAGGATCGATTTCAACCGGGGTGGTGAATATATTTTTGGATGAAAAATATCGAAAAATTAAGAATTATAACGAAAATGATGCAAATCATATCATCAAAATCCGATAATCCCAGTAAAATGGTATTTTCTGTGCAATGTAGGATTTGAAAAATCGGATCGGGACCGCTAAAAGAGGGTGTTCTGTGGCGGTTGATCGCCGCCATGCTCTGGACATTGGGTTTGTCCGCCAGCGTAGCTCAGTTGGTAGAGCTACTGATTTGTAATCAGTGGGTCGGGGGTTCGAGTCCCTTCGCTGGCTCCAGACGAAAAAATCGATATGGGTGGGGTTCCCGAGCGGCCAAAGGGAACAGACTGTAAATCTGTCGGCGAAGCCTTCGGAGGTTCGAATCCTCCCCCCACCACCATCCTCAGGAGCGAGGCGCATGTAGGAGATTCCGCAACGGGTTGAATCGCGACTACATCCCTTCCCTCAATGAATCTAATGGCAATGTGCGCCCGTTGAGGATATCTGGCAGCGCCCGATCATCACCCGGGAGACGGGTGGAGGAGTGATCATGATGGGCGGCGGAATTTGAGCGGGAGTAGCTCAGTTGGTAGAGCTTCAGCCTTCCAAGCTGGATGTCGCGAGTT
>CAYPCE010000065.1:0-17949 GCA_964409085.1 uncultured Desulfobacteraceae bacterium
ATCACGCCGCCGGTCTGCATCGCGGCCTTTGCCGGCGCCACCATCGCCAAGGCCAACATGTGGCGGACGGCCTTCGCGTCCTTCAAATTCGCCAAGTTCCTCTATCTGGGACCGCTGCTGTTCGGCTATGTGCCGGGATTCTCACTGAACGGTTCGACCTTTGACATCGTCAAGGCGTTTATCTACATCATCATCGGCACCTATGCCTATGCATGGTTCCTGAGCGGCATCTGGATCCGGCCCCTCCGGGAGATGTTCAGCTCCGCCAAAGGCGACGCCGCCTGATGCCGACGGCGTCGGAAAGGAAATGACCATGGAAATCCCTTCGATCGAGATCAAAAAAATCCTCTACACCACGGACCTCTCCGAAAGCGCCCGCTTCGCCTTCGCCTATGCCGCGAGCCTGGCGGGAAAATACGGGGCGGAAATCACCATCCTCCACGTGCTCATGGAGGATGCCAAGTTGGAAGCGGGTATCATCGGGTATATCGGGGAGGAACGGTGGCGAAAAATCAAGGATCAGAACGCCCAGGAGGCCCGGGAGGCCCTTATCGGTAAGAAACGGGAAAATGTGGCCATCCGGTACGGCCTGGAACATTTCGCCGAGAACATGGCCGCCAACCTGGAGAACGGGTCCGAAAATCCCCTCACCGATGAAGTGCTGATTCGCCGGGGCAACCCGGTGGAACAAATCATCGAGGTCTCCGAAGAGCGCAAACCCGACCTCATCGTCATGGGCACCCACGGCCACGGCATCATCGCCGACGCCATGATGGGCTCCACGGCCCGTCGGGTCATCCGCCGGTCGAAGATCCCGGTACTGGTGATTCGATTGCCCGACGACGAATGATCCGGCCGGTCCGGTCCGAAAGGAGCAGGTCCCAGCGGCCCAACATCGGGTCGCTCCCCACCCGGACGGACCGGACCCCGGGTTCCCTTTCCAGCACGCGCAGGTTCTCGTTGCCCATCCCCCGGAGCGCATCCGTGCGCCG
This sequence comes from uncultured Desulfobacteraceae bacterium, assembly GCA_964409085.1. Taxonomy (GTDB): domain Bacteria; phylum Desulfobacterota; class Desulfobacteria; order Desulfobacterales; family JAABSP01; genus JAABTD01. The sequence goes on from CAYPCE010000065.1 coordinate 993, forward strand.
GGGATGGGTGCGCAACTCGATGTCCGCCCGCGACGCGCCACCCGCCGCACGCCACTCGCCAACCGCTTCCACGGCCAGATCCAGAAAAATCTTCGACAGGACCAGATGTCCGAAGGCCGGATGATAGGGCCCCGCCTCGATGGCCGCCCCGGGGGCCAGGTCCGCCGATGCCTGGAGCCCCGTCCGGATGACCGGAATCCCGCGGGATTCAAACAGCAACCGGAGGGCCGCGGTCCTCTCGACGGCATCGGTCAGGGACGGCGGTTCGTACCGCCCTTCCCGGAACCGTCTGGCCAGGGCACTCCCCTTGAGGACCACCGTGGGATAGATCCGGACAAAATCGGGGAGTAAATCGGCGATGGCTTGCCCCGTGGCGGCGGTCACCGCCGGGCCGTCGCCCGGCAGCCCCACCATCATCTGAATCCCGACCCGGACCCCCCGTGTCTTCAGCAGGGCAACGGCCCGGCGGGTCTGATCCGCCGTATGTCCCCGTCCGGAAAGGGCCAGCACCCGGTCGTCCATGGACTGGGCCCCGATCTCCACGTCCCCCACGGAAAAGTCCGACAACAGATCCAGTCGGCGGTCGTCGATGGTATCCGGGCGGGTGGAGAACCGGATGGAGTGGACGAGTCCCCCACGGACCTGCTCCTGGGCCGCCGCCAGCAGGGACCGGAGGACGGGATCCGCCAAGCCCAGAAAATTGCCGCCGTAAAAGGCGATCCCGACCGGGTGCCGTTCCTTCCGGGCCCCGGCCCGGAAGGTCAGGACCGTTTCGGCGATGGCCGCAGGGTCGGGAATGGCGGGCGCCGTCCGGGTGATGGCCGTCTGGTCGCAGAACACGCACCGGTGAGGGCACCCGGCCTGGGGGATAAAAACGGGGATGATCAGGGGCCTGGAGGGATGATCAGGGGACATGGAGCTGCCGGAGGGCCTTCCGGGCGGCTTCCTGCTCGGCGGTTTTCTTGCTTTTGCCCTTTCCCCGGGTGACCACGTCGCAGACCCGGATCTCCACCACAAAGGTCTTGTCGTGATCCGGCCCTTTCTCCGTCACCACCCTGTAGGCGGGCATGCCCTTATGGGCGATCTGAACGTATTCCTGGAGCTGGCTTTTAAAGTCCGGGTCGATCGTCGGCGTTCGGGCATCCCGGATGTATTCGGAAAAATGGGTTTTGATGAAGCGGAACGCGGCGTTGAACCCGCCGTCGAGATAGATGGCGGCGGTCACCGCCTCGAAGGTATCGGCAAGGATCGATCGCTTCCGCCGCCCCTGGGTCTGGATTTCCCCTTTGCCCAGTTGGAGATACCGCCCCAGTCCGATGGACCGCGCGATGGCGGCCAGTTGGACTTCGTTGACGAGGTTGGCCCGCATCCGGGAGAGGTTGCCCTCGGGCATGTCCGGGTGCTGCCGCATCAGCAGATGGCTCACGGTGAGGCTCAGGACGGCGTCTCCCAGAAACTCCAGCCGCTCATTGTCCCGGAGCCCCGGCTGCGGCTGTTCATTGACAAAGGAACTGTGGCGGCAGGCCTCCGCCAGAAGACTCGGGTCCTTGAACCGGTAGCCCAGTTTCTTTTCCAGGGCCGACCCATTCATGGGGGAGAGGGCGGGGATGGCGGAGACATGTCGTCGCCACGGGAAGGGCGCGCGGTTCTTCCCGGTGATTTCGCCAGCACCCCCAGGATCGCCTCATAGAACCGGAAGGGAACCGACAGGTCGCCCGATCCCGTACCCATCCGGACGCCGGGCTTGACGTTGCCGTGAAAATCGCTGCCGCCGGTCATCACCAGGCCGTGCCGCCGGGCCAGATCCCGGTACTGTTCCCGCTGGTCCGGACGGTGGTCGGGATACTCGGTTTCGATGCCCTGAAGCCCCTGGTCCACCAGGGATGCCACAATCTCCGCGATCTCCACGCCCTCCGGGAGCGTCAGCAGGCCGGGATGGGCGAGCACGGTGATACCGCCGGCGGTCCGGATCATCCGGATGGCCTCTTCGCAGGAGATCCGGTATTTATCGGCAAAGGCGGGGCGTCCTTTCCCCAGATACCGGTCGAAGGCGTCGTCGATGGACGCCGCATGCCCCCTTTCCACCAGGAGCCGGGCGATATGGGGGCGACCGATCTGGGACTCGGTGCGGAACCGGTGGGCCAGATCCGTGACATTCAGATGGATCCCCAGGCGGTTGAGCCGGTCGATGATCCGGGGATACCGGTTCCGGCGGGCGTCCTGGAGGACCGTCAAGGTCCGGTTCAAGTCGGGATCATCCGCCCGGAACCCGTAGCCCAGAAGGTGAAAGCTGCTGCCGAAGGGAAAGCCGGCGGGCGGGGCCGCGCTGATCTCGATACCGGTCAGGAATCGGAGTGTTGGCGGGATGCCGTGGCCCAGGGCCGCATGAACCCCGTCGACCGTGTCATGGTCCGTGATGGCGATGGCCTCGAGCCCGGCTGCGCAGGCCATCGCAAGGATCTGTGGGGGGGAATGGGTGCCGTCGGAGGCGTTGGAATGGATGTGAAGGTCGATGTTCACCGGATCGCTACAGGCCCAATGCCTTTTCCCTCGCCTCCTCCTTTGTCTTGCACTCGATGCACTGGGTTGTCACCGGTCGGGCCTTTAGGCGCTCGATGCTGATGTCCTCGCCGCAGACCTCGCAAATGCCGAAGGTCTCGTTCTCGATCCGCTCCAGGGCCTTTTTGATCTTTTTGATGAGCTTGTGCTCCCGGTCCCGGATCCGCAGCATGAAGTTGCGGTCCGCCTCCAGGGAGGCCCGATCGGTCGGGTCCGGAAAGGTTTCCTTCTGGGTGGTCATCCCGGTGACGGTTTCCTCGGCCTGAGCCAGCAGGCTTTCCATCTGCTCTTTCAGGAGATTTTCAAAATAGTCGATATCTGCCTTATCCATATGTCAACCTTACGTATGGGTGCTGTTGATATACGGCAAGCCTCATCGGGTGGCCCCCTGACAGCTTCCGATCAGTCTCTATACATATAAAAGACTCCATTCTGTATCACAGGCGGGGGACCCTGTAAAGGTAATTTTTTACCCTACGCCGCCCCGTTTCCGGGGTCCGGTCGCAGGGTGCAGGGAATGCCCCGGAGGGGTGACGTGCCGAACGCCTTTCCCGGAGATGTCGCGGCCGTCGCCATGTTGTATCCCGCCCGATCCCATCCGCCCATGGGATCGGCCCGGTCTTCGGGAAACCACCAGCCGTGGGCGGCCACCACCACCCCCGGCGGCACCCGGGTCGTGAGCCGCGCGGTTTGGCAGAACCGGCCGGCCGCCGTTTCGACGGTCACGGCCGCCCCCTCCCGGACCGCAAACTGTTGTGCCGTCTCCGGATGCATCCGGACCAGCGGTTGGGGGCTTTTGCGGCGCAGCCGATCCATCCAGCGATAGGAGGAATGGAGATAGTGCGGATCTTTGGCGCTGGTGAGGAGGAGGGGGTAGCGGTCGTCACATTGGGGCCGGTCTCCCAGGTCCGGCAGGGGCGGCAGACCGCAGGCGTCGGCCCGGCTCAACCGGAGTTCCACCTTTCCGGTGGGGGTCCGGAACCCCTTCGCGCGGTATTTGCGGAACCGATCGGGTCCTTTCAGCACCCCCTTTTCAACGAACGCCGCATAGGTGAGGCCGGCCGGGGCCAGCATCGTCGCCAGGATCTCATCCGGATCTTCGAACCAGTCCGACGGATCGGTCAGCCGCCGGCCCAGGTCGTTGAGGATGGCGGTATCCGACCGGCAATCGGGGGGCGGGTCCACGACCTTGGGACGGGCGAGCAGGATCCCGTGGCCCAGTCCGTAATGGCCGATATCATTGAATTCGAACTGGGTGGCGGCCGGCAACACGATATCGGCCATGGCGGCGGTGGGGGTCATGAAGATGTCGGAAACCGCGATGAAATCGAGTTTCGATAGAACGTCCCGGGTGCCGGGGCTGTCGGCCCAGGTGAGCATGGGGTTGGCGCACTGGATGTAGATTCCCTTTACCGGGTAGGGAATCCCCTCCCGCACGGCCCGCTTAAACAGGGCCGGGGGCACGGTCATCAGGCGGGGAATCGTCCCGAAACGGGCGTGGATCATCTCTTTTCGCTTGTCCAGCAGCCGGTCGGCCCGGACGAATTCCCCCAGTGTCATCACGGGCGGTTCCACGGCGGCGATGTTGCCGCCCGGCACATCCAGGTGGCCGCAGACCGCCATCAGGCAGATGAGGGCCCGGGCCGCATGAAAATTGTTGGGGGTCCCTTCGATGGCGTTGCCCCACTGGAGCGCGGCGGGCCGGGCCGCGGCGTACTGCCGGGCCGCCTCCCGGACCGTATCGGCCGCCACCCCGGTAATGGATTCCGTCCGTTCCGGCGGAAAGGCCGCCACATGGCGGGCCAGGTCGTCGAAGCCGTGGGTCCATTCCGCAACGAACTCGCGGTCGAAACGCCCCTCGGACACGATGACCTGCAGCAGGGAAAGGGCCAGCACATGGTCGGTCCCCGGATGGAGGGAAATCCAGAGATCGGCCCCTTCGGCCAGTTCCGTGCGGCAGGGGTCCACCACCATGAGGGCGGCCCCGGATCGGCGGGCATCCGCCAACTGGCGGCAGATCATTCCTTCCTCATTGGTGGCGGTGATGTTGCTTCCCCAGAGCACCGCCAGCTGGGGGGGATGATGAAAATCGGCCACCGGATAGAACCCGCAGGTGTGGAGGCCGGTGATCTCCCGGGGCGCATGGCAGACATCCTGGACCGCCACCACGTTGGGCGACCCGAAGAGGTTGGCCAGCCGGATGAGCACGAAATGTTCGAGCCCTTTGGGCATCCCCTGGCAAAAGGCCACGGCCCGGGCCCCATGGGCCGTCCGGATCCGGCCCAGCCGATCCGCGATGGTGGCGAGGGCCTCGTCCCAGCCGATGGGGTTCCATTTCCCTTCGCCCCGGGCCCCGATCCGCCGCAGGGGTTGCCGCAGGCGGTCGGGATGGGTCAACTTGTCCGGGCTCGCCACCCCCTTGGCACAGACATATCCCCGGTTGAGGTAGCCGTCCGGGTCCCCGGTCACCCGGAAGATCCGGCCATCCCGCACCCCCACTTTCAGGGCGCAACCGCCATGGTCCATGCGGCCGCAGTGGGTCCGAATCCATTTCAGCTCTTCCGCCACGGGGGATGCCTTATCCGATGGTGTGAACAATGCGGGAGGCGGGGACCAGCCGGACCCGCTCCCGGAGCCATTCCATCATCTCCGACAGCACGTCGAACGTGACCCCGTAAGGATGGCCGATGCCCACCGCCTCGCCGTGCCGTTGGGCCATGCGGACCAGCAGCCGGATCTGCCGCCGCACCGCCGCTTCAGTGGGATCATGATCGAGGAACACATCCCGGCGGGCGAAGGGGATCTGGAGCATACGGGCGGGCCCCCGGCAGATGCTCGCCTCGCTGGTCCGGCTGTCGATGAAAAACAGGGAGCGGCGCCGCAACACGGAGAGGATCTGGTACATCTGGGCTGTCCGGGCGGTCATCCGGGAGCCCATATGGTTGTTGACCCCCACCGCGCCCGGCACGGCGTCGAGGTTGGCGTGGAGCCGCCGCATCAGTTCCGCCGGCCCCATCCGAACCAGGAGGGCGCCGGGTCCCGGATCGATGCGGGGGTACTCTTCGGGCTCCATGGGCATGTGGACCATTACCTCCACCCCCATGAGCCGGGCCGTCCGAAGGATCTCCTGGGCAAAGGGGCTTCCGGGCAGGATGGAAAGGGTCAGCTCAGGCCCCAACCCAATGAGCCGTTTGGCCACGGCCCGATGATAGCCCACATCGTCGATGACGATGGCGACATGGGGTTTTTCGTCCGGGACAGGGGGCGGGGGAAGCGGCGGCAGGCTCGGGGCGGGTTCGTCGGGAAACACTTCATAGGCCGGAATCCGGAGATCGGGCAGGGGCGGATCGGTGTCCATGGTGGGGGGCGCCACGGCAAAAGCCGCCAGTGCCGCAACGCCGATCACCGCCACTGCCGCGATCACCGCGAGGCCCGCCGCTTTTCGGGAAAGGGGGCCGTTTCTCGTCATGGGAAGGGGCGGATCCGGTGGGGTCAAGGCGGTTGCCGCCGGGTGGGGGTACTCCGGGGCAACCGCCTTTTACACCGACGGAACCGGCTCCGGGTCAGCTGTTGAGATGTTTGAAAATGTCATAGCTGACCAGGATCCCCAGGGCCCGCATGATCTGGTTGTCCGTCTGAAGCCCTTCGGGATCCAGCGGCCCGTAGCGGTTCTGGGTGGTCCGGCGCCGGGGCTGCCGTTGGGCGTCGTCGCCGGTCTCCTCATCCGGCGTCTCTTCCGTTTCCGCGTCTTCTTCATCCTCTTCCAGGACCGGAAAGGCCTCCAGATGGTTTTCCAGATCCTTTTCCTTGATCATCCCTTCCTCTTCGGCGCTCGGCTCGATGAACCGGTGCTTGACCAGGATATCCGGTTCGATCCCCTGGGCCTGGATCGAGCGGCCGCTGGGGGTATAGTAACGGGCGATGGTGAATTTGAGGCCGTAGCCGTCCCGGAGGGTTTCCACCGTCTGGACCGAGCCCTTGCCGAAGGAGGTGGTGCCCAGGATCAGCCCCCGTTTGTGGTCCTGAAGCGCGCCGGCGACGATCTCGGAGGCGCTGGCACTGCCCCCGTTGATGAGCACCACGATGGGATAGGCATGTTCCTCCCGGTCGGGGCGGGCGTCAAACACCTTGGTATGTTTCGGCAACCGCCCTTTGATGGAAACGATGCTCCCGGATTTCAGGAAGATGTCGGAGACCCGGATCGCCTGGTTGAGCAGTCCGCCGGGGTTGTCCCGCAGGTCGAGGATCAGCCCCTTGAGCGGGGTCTCTTCCGATTCCAGGCTTTTCAGGGCCCGCTCCAGGTCCTCGGTGGTGTTCTCCTGGAAATTGGTGATCCGGACATAACCGTATCCCGGCTTGAGGGTCAGGTACCGGACGCTTTCGATGGGGATGATGTCGCGGACCAGTTCGAACTCTATGGGCTTGCCGGCCCCCTCCCGCACGACGGTGATGGTCACCGGCTCCCCCTTGGGACCCCGCATCTTCTTGACCGCTTCCCACAGCATCATGTCCTTGGTGGATTCACCGTCCACCTCCACGATGATGTCACCGGCCTGCACCCCCGCTTCATAGGCTGGCGTGCCTTCGATGGGCGAGATGACGGTCAGCACGCCCTTTTGCATGGTGATCACGATGCCGATGCCGCCGAACTCGCCCCGGGTGTCGATCTGCAACTCTTCGAAGGCCTCTGGGGGCAGCAGCTGGGAATGGGGGTCGAGGCTGCTGACCATGCCCTGGATCGCCTTGTGGATGAGATCCTCGGTATCGACCGGGTCCACGTAATTCTTTTCCACCAGTTCAATCACGTCGGAGAAAATCTTCAACCCCCGGTAGGTCGCCTCGTTCCCGGCCGCAAATGTCCGGTAGAATCCGGATCCTACGGTGCCCAGGAGGATCGCCGCGACCATGACCGTCCATAGTCTCACATATCGCTGCCGCTGCTTTCGCTGCTTCCGCTGCTTCCGCTGTTGCATCATCCGTTTACTCCTTTACCCTTTTTTGAGCCACTTCAGGGGATCCATGGGCTTTCCGTGATGCCGGACCTCGAAATGGAGCATCGGCCCCTTCAGGGAGCCGGTATCCCCCACCGTCGCAATGGGTTCGCCCGTCCGGACGGCATCGCCCGCCTGTTTGTAGACATCATCCGCATGGGCGTACAGGGTGTAATAGCTGTCCCCGTGGTCGACGATCAGCAGATTGCCATACCCCTTGAACCAGTCTGAAAACAGCACCTGGCCATCCCGGACCGCCCGGATGGGCGTCCCCTTTTCGGCGCGGATATCGATGCCGCTCTGGAAATTGACGACATTGTATTCGCGATTTCGATAACGGCCGAATGTCGAAATGATTTTACCGTCCACCGGCATATTAAGCAACCCTTTACCGGTACGGAACGAACCGGAAGCCGATTTTCCTCCGGCCGCCGCGCTCACCGCCTCCTGCTGCAATCGCGCGATTTTCGCCTCCAGTTCCCGGGCGGACCGCTGCAGCGAATCGACGGCGGCCAGGGCCAGCCGTTTTTTTCCACGGATATCGGTGAGCAGGGCTTTCCGCTGATCCTTTTTCCGGGTCAGGTCCGCCATCTGGGTTTTGTAGCGGCGTTCCGCCGCGGCCTTTTCCCCTTTCCGGGCCTCCAGCTCTTCCAACGCGCCGGCCAGTTCGGTCTTTTCCCGTCCCAACCGGGTCAGTACCGCTTCGTCATGGTCGAGGATGTTCTGAAGCGCGGTCTTTCGGCGGAAAAAATCCGTGATGGATCCGGCCGTGGCCAGAAAGCTCATCCGGCCCAGGCACTGCAACTTGTACAGAGCGGCCATCCGCCGGGCCGCGTAGGTCTCCGTCTCTTCGATCCGGCGTTCCAGGTCCGCGATCCAGTTCCGGGTCTCGTCCACCGCCGTGGCGAGTCCGTCCAGGTCGTTTTCCAGGGACGCCGCCCGTTTCCGGGCCCGGTCGAGTTCCCGGTCCACCTCATGGAGCCGGGCGATGCAGGCCTTTTCCTTTTCGGAAAACCTGGCGGCCTGATCCTTTTTTTCCGCGATCTGGCGGTCCACCTGCCGCGCCTTCTCCTGATACCGGTCAAGGCCCTCTTCGGCCCCGACGAACCCCGGCAACAGCAAGAAGATCCATCCCACCCAAAGCGCGGCGAGGCGCAGGTGGCGGGTGGCGGGTGGCGGGTGGAAAGATCCGGTCCTATCCGTCCCTCTGTCCCTTTGTCCCTCTGTCCCTTTGTCCCTTTTTTCCGCTACCCTGTTCACGTCGCCCTCAACACCTGCCGCAGCGATATGTAAGAACCGATCCATCCGACCCCCATGCTGCCCAGCAGTATGCCCAGAATCATCTCGTCCGGGAGGAACTGCACGGGCAAAAATCCTCCTCCCTCCGCCACCTTATCGGCCACGAACCGGAAGCCGCCGAAGAGCATCCCCATGCCGGCCGCGCCGCCCAGGGCCCCCTGGAGGAGGCCCTGCATGTAAAATGGCCCGCGGATAAACCCCTCACTCCCGCCCATCAAGCGCAGGATGTCGATCTCGTCCCGCCGCGAATAGAGGACCAGGCGGACCGTATTGGCCACGATAAAGGCCGCGGCCAGGAAAAAAAGACCGCCCATGGCCAGCCCCGCCAGCCGGAACAGGTCCACGATGCGGACAAACCGGTTCAACCATTCCCGGCCGTATTCGACTTCGGAAACCCCCGCCATGCCGGCGATCCCCCTGGCCAGCGACTCGAACCGCTGGCGGTTCCGGAAGGCCTCGGCCATGTGGACCTCGTAGGCGTCGGGCAGGGGGTTCTCCTCCAGGCTGTCCAGGAGGGCCGATCCTTCCGCCATTCCCTCCCGGAGCCGCTCCATGGCCTGTTCTTTGGAAACGAACCGGACCTCCCCAACCCCCGGCATCCCCGCCATCTCCGTTCCCAGACGGTCCACCGCCTCCGGTGTCATGTCCGTTTCCAGGTAGGCCATGATCCGGATCTCTTTCGTCCAGAGGGACAGCACGGCGGATGCATTGACGAAGAACAGGGCAAACGCGCCCACGATGAGGATGGACAAGGCCACCGTGACCACCGTAATGGCGTTGAGAAACCGGTTGGCCCACATGTCCTTGAAGGCCCGGTGGATCATCCGGATCATGCCGGCAACCGGGGAATGGTGGTCACCACATCCAGTCCCCCGCCCTCCAGAAGAATGACCCGTCCGCCGGTGCGCCGGATCAGCGCGGTGTCATGGGTGGCCACCAGCACGGTCGCGCCGCGCCGATGGTACTCCCGCAAGAGTTCGAAAATCACGTCCGCGGCGTCGGCGTCGAGGCTGCCGGTGGGCTCGTCGGCCAGAATGATCTGGGGATCCCCGGCGATGGCCCGGGCCACGGCCACCCGCTGTTGTTCGCCCCCCGACAGGCTCGGGGGCAGGGCCCGCCGTTTTTCTTCCATGCCCACGGTCCGGAGGACGCTCCGGACTTTTTTGCGGATCGTCTTCCGGGGCGCCCCTCGGGCCTCCAGGACTACGGCGACATTGTCGTAAACGCTCTTTTTGGGGATCAGCTTGTAGTCCTGGAAGATGATGCCGAATTTTCGTCTCAGAAAGGAGACGCGGCGGCGCGGGATCCGTGACAGGTTGAGTCCGTCGATGATGATCTGCCCCTCTGATGCGGCCTCCCCCAGGTAGAGCAGCTTGAGCAGGGTGGTCTTCCCGGCGCCGCTCGGTCCGCTGACGAAGAGAAACTCGTTCCGGGAGATTTCGAAGCTGACGTCCGACAGCGCCTTTTTGGCGCCATAGCGTTTATGCACATGAAAGAGCCGAATGATCGGTTCGCCGCTGTCAGCCATCGCCATCGTGCCGTCGTTGTTGCGGCCGCCGCCGATTCACCACTTCGTTAGTTGAGAACTTCCAGCCCCATGGCCCGGAACAGGGCGGCCTTGGAGATTTTGAAATCATACAGGGCGGTGTAATAGTTGGACATGGTCCGGGTCAGGAGCGTCTGGGCATCGAGGACATCCGTGCTGGTGGCCACCTGGCCCTTGTACCGCTCCTCGCTGATGCGGAAACTCTCCCGGGCCTGTTCCACCGCCTGACGGACGGTCAGGATGTTCTCCTCGGCCTCCCGGGTGTTGAGATATGCCTGTTTGACCTCCAACAGCACACGGTCCCGCACCGCCTGCTGCTCGTACCGGGCCCGGATGAGGCGGTTGTGCTTTTCCTCCACCGTATAATGGGTTTTGCCCCATTCCCAGACGTCCCATCGGGCCACCGCGGTAAAATCCCAGGAGGAGGCGTCGCCGATGCCCGCTCCGCCGTCCACATCCCAATCCGTTCCCCGCTGGTAAAAGTTCCCCTCAACGTCCACGGTGGGGTAATATCCCTGCTTCCCCAAATCTTTTTCCCGACGGGCGATGTCCACCTCCAGCCGGGCGATCTTCATCTCCAGCCGGTTGGCTTCCGCCGCGGCCAGGCAGAAATCGAGGTCCTTGTCGAAGGAAACCAGGCGCCCCCCGTTCTGAAGCTCTACGGGGGCGTTGACCGGGCGGTGGAGCAGCCGATTGAGATTGGATTCGGTCAGGGCCACCCGATTGCGGGCGGTGATCAGGGCCTGCTGGGCGTTGGCCAGTTCCACCTCGGCTTCGAGAAAATCGTTCAACGGGGTCATCCCCACCTTGTAGAACTTGTGGGCCACGTTTTTGTGGGCCTCCAGCTGCATCACGGCCTGCCGGGCCACCTCCACCAGTTTCTGGGCCTTGAGGATGGTGAAAAACAGCTCTTTGGCACTGTAGATGATGTCCTGGCGCTGGACCCGCTCGGCCAGCTTCGCGGCATCCAGGCCGAGGTTGGCGATCCGGAACCGGTTGAGCCGGGAGAAGCCGTCGAAAACGGGCTGGGTGACGGACCCCATGAAGGTGTATTCATCCTCGGGGACCACCGTCTCCGTCCCGGAGGAGATGTCCACCCGGCGGTACTGATACGTGGCGCTGAAGGTCGGGAGAAATTCGCTGCGGCGGACTTTGGTCACCGACCGGGCGGCATCGACGTCCTTTCCGGAGGCCTTCAACGCCAGGTTGGCGTCCAGGGCGTGCTGGATCACCCGCTCCAGGTCAAAGGTCTCGGCCCCCGACAGGGGCGCTGTCCCGCAGAGGAGGGTCCACAGGAAAACGCCGAAAAAGAAAACCCGGATACCGGCGCGGCCGCCGATCCTTGGATATGAGGATGATGTCACCGCATCGCCTCCCGCACGGGATTGGAGTTGGGGATTGACCTGTTTCCGGTTTGTTGGTAGAGTTCAGCCCGAGTTCGGGGAGTGTCGCTCTCGATATTCCTTGCTCATGGCCTCCACTGAAAATCCCATTAACAGGCTTCTTCCATGTTCAGTGGAGGCTTTTTATCGCATTATCGGGTCAAAATCAACCTTCGAATACACTATGAAAACCGAACTGATCGCCCTGCTCCGACAAAAGTCCTTCCAGTTCACCGATACGCCGACTTTCACGCTGGCGTCGGGAAAGACGAGCCGCTACTACGTCAACTGCAAACCCACCACCCTCCATCCCCGGGGGATGGTCCTCTGCGGCCACTTGATCTTCGAAGCCCTCCGGGGCCGCGGCCTCGCCGGGGTCGGGGGGTTGACCTTCGGCGCGGACCCCCTGGCCATGGCCACGGCCTTTGTTTCCGAAGGCCGTGGCGAGCCCCTGAATGCCTTTTCCATCCGGAAAACCCGGAAAGATCACGGCATCGTCCAGTGGATCGAAGGAGACATGGCCCCGGGCGAACGGGTGGCCATCCTCGAAGACGTGGTCACCACCGGCGGCTCCACCCTCAAGGCGGTGGAGCGGGCCCGGTCCGAAGGGTTGGACGTCGTCCGGGTGGTCGCCCTCATCGACCGCCAGGAGGAAGGGGGCATGGACCGGATCCGCGAGGCGGTGCCCGATGCCGTGGCCCTGATCACCCGGGATGAACTGCTGCCCCCGGGCGTTGCCGCCTGACCGTTACGCCTTCCCGCCGATCGCCGATTCGCGGTCCCGCTGTTCCCGAAGCCAGCCTTCGACCCCTGCCGACAGGTCCGCCCGTTCGGCGTCCGTCAACTCTTCCCCGCCGAACCGGATCCGGTAGTGGAGGGCCAGCAGGGGAAACAGCGGCTCCATCTCCCCCGGCGTCCGCCGGGACAGCCGCCGGAGCCATTGCGACAGCGGTTCCCCGACCCGCCGCCGATCCCCTCTCTCCGACAGAAAGGATTCGATCCGGTAAAATGCGGAATCGGTACCGGGCCGGGTTTCCGGTCCCTGATCGACCCTCTCCGCCGTTCGGACCCGGCGGCTGCCGCTCCGCTCCCGGTAAAACCGCCGCACCAGCACCAGCACCAACGGGATCAGCAACCAGGCCAGGTGCTTCCGGGCCTCCTCCCGGTACCGGAGCCAGGAAATCCGGTATCGGAGCCACGCCCAGAGATCGGTCGCCAGGGTCCATCCGGCGGCCTCCCGCTCGATGCGAGACCATTCCGGCGGCGTGACGTCCACCGGGCGCCAGACGCCGTCGACCCAGGCCAGCGCCCAGGCATGGGCGTGGCGGTCCCTGACCACGAAGGCCTTCTCCATGCGGCTGTATTCCTGGACCGAATACCCCACCGCGTACCGGGCGGGAACCCCGGCGGCCCGAAGCAGCAGCGTCGCCGCCGCGGCAAAGTACTCGCAGTGGCCGGCCCGGCTCCGGAGGAGGAAATCGGCCAGGGGCCTGGCCCCGCTCCCCCGGCGGGCCGGATCCAGGGAATAGGAAAACCCCTTCCCGAAAAACCGGACCACACTCCTCACGGCCGCTTCCGCCGCATCCCCGTTGTCCCGTTGTCCCGCCGTCCCTTCTTCCTTCCGGTCCATCCCCCACCCGATCCCCTCGGCCCGCACGATCCCGTACAGCACCTCCGACAGGTCGCCGGGAACCACCCGGTCCCGGGCGTCCGGCGGCCGGGTGGACCCGGCTGCCGGATGATGCCGGGCCGTATAATCGACCAATCCGGGGGCACCCATGGTTCGGACAGCGCCGTAGGGATTGACCGCCACCTCGTCGGCGGGCAGGCCGGAGATCCGGAAGGTCCCCAGGGGCAGCGGCAGGAGCCCCTCGCCGTCCGATAAGGTCGTGATCACCGTCACCTCCCGGAACGGGGACCGCGGCGGAGCGATGGGCCAGTCGCCGCCGGAGGACCGGACCGGTTCGAACTGGGCCTTGACCGCATACCACCGGGAATGGCGATAGGAATTGTAGCTCGCCTCCCCGAGCAGTAGGCTTCCGCCGCCCGGGTCCGGCCCCCGGACCCGGAACCGGATCCGGTCCGAGGGCTTCAGTTCCCCCACGTCGCCGATGGCGGTCACCGTCCGGAACGGATCCGCGTCGCCGTTCAGGTTGGCGAACCATTCCAGCCCCTTCTCCTCGATGATCCCCTGGAGCCGGTGCAGTCCCGCCTGGCCGATCCAGCCCAGGGCCGCCGCCAGGACGAGCACCGTCCCCCAGACGAACGGAGAAAACCGCCGGGACCGGCTGGGCAGCAGTCCCAGGACCGCCAGCAGGACCCCTCCCAGAAAATAGCCGGGGCTTCGGTGGTTGGCGGCCCCAGCGGACAGGACGCAGAGGATCCCGTAGGGATAGGTCAGATCGATGACCACGGCCCGGTCCCTGCTCTTTTTCCCTTTCCGGAAGACCAGGGAGAGGGCCCGGAGATCGACGCCGGAACCGGTGCTCAGTTTCTGGGCCAGGATGATGGGAAAATAGGCCATGGGGAGCCACTGGAGGGCGATGAAAACGACCCGGGTGGGGGCTTCCGTGGCCAGCAGCCAGAGGACCATCCCGACAAAGAGGGTGGTGCAGACGTCCGAGACCCGGTTGAAATCGGAAAGAGAGAGGTCCCACCGCTGCCGGAGAAAGCCGGCCCCTTCCACCGCCGCGGCCATGACCACAGCGATCCCGGAAAAGCCGGTCTGCCATCCCCAGAAGAGGAGGCACCCGCCCAGCAACCACCGCGGCGACTTCATGACACCGCCGTCACCAGATCCGCCGCCACACGGTGGGGCCGGAGCCGGTGGAACCGGTCGGGCCGGTCCGCCATGGGGCCGGGGTCGATGTCCCGGGCGTCGGCCTCGGTCGCCAGATAGACCCGTACCGGCAGCCCCATGGCCCGGAGCGATCCGACAAACTCCCGCCGTTCCCGGTCCCAGGCGATGAGGACACAAATGCATCCGCTGAGGACCACGGCCCGGGACAGGGCCATGGAGGCCAGCACGTCGAAGGGCTTGTCCAGGCAGGGGCCGACCCCGGTCAGGATCTCCAGCAGCCGGTCGGCTTGGGTCACCCCCCGGCCCGCCGTGAAGCAATAGGCCTCGGCGCCCACGAACATAAGGTCCAGCAGGGAATCCTGGGGCCCGACGCCGCAGGCAAAGGAGGCGGCTGCGGAGACGGCCACCTCGAAGACCGGCTCGTGCTTCTGACGGCCGAAGGTGTCCAGCACCAGGGCATGGCGGACAAAAAACTCATCCAGGTATTCTTTGACCACCGGCTTTCCGGTCCTTGCCCAGCTCCGCCAGTGGATCCGGCGCAGGGAATCTCCGGGCCGGTAGTCCCGGAGGGAGACGAACTCCTCCGACTCGCCCACGGAGGTGGTCATGGCCACGCCCCCCGACTGGTACCGGCGGCCCGATGGAAGGGTCCGTTCGGGGATCGAATAGCGTCTGGGCAAGATGGTGACGGTTTGGGGCGCCGGTACCCGGACCAGGGAATATATGAGCCCCAACGGATCGGGCCGGGCGACCGTCGCCCCCTCGAACCGGAGCCGGCCCCGGGCCGCGGGGACCATCCCGACGGAGACCTCCACCGCGCCGCCGGGCGGGATGTCCGGCAGCGGAGTGGCCCCGGCACCGGAGAACCGGGGCTGCCTCAGCGAAATCAGCCACTGCCAGCGATAGAACCGCACATACCGGTCGAAACGGTTGCGGTCCCCTTCGCCCGGTTCGGGGACCTCCAGGAACCGCCGGTAACCGGGCCGGGGGTCGGCCATGTCCTCGAAAAGGTAGAGCCCCCGCTGGAGGGTGTCGGACCGGTTCTCGACCCGAACCCGGTAGGTCAGGGGATCGCCGGCCGTGCCGAACCGGGGCAGGCGGCGGTCCACCGCGAACCGGCCGCGAAAAAACGGGACGAAAAGGAAGGCCGTCAGCATGAGGGCCAAAAAAAGCGTAAACGCCTGATAGGCGAGGGTCCGGTTGGTATCGATGCCCACCACGGCGGATGCGATCAACGCCCCCAGCATCAGGCGGCCGGCGGGGGTGAAGCGGCGGGCCATCCACTGGTTGGCCGCATAGAATTTGCGAAAGCTGATGAACAGCAGGCGATACATGGCGGCGATCCGATCCTTTATAATCCCCTCATGTCATTTTTTACCATATATGGCCGCCCGAAGGAAAGGGAACCCGCGATTTTAACCGCATTCTGATCCGGCCGATTCTTCCCCGGCCATCGACAACATCCCATTGACAACCCCTCCATTTGCCGATAATAATTTCAGGTATTGGCCAACATCGATATAGAATCCCGATCACGTTTCATTCGAAGGAGGGCGCCTTTGAAAAGGTACACCCTGCGGATTTCAACCGCCCTGCTGTGGATGATCATGCTGTTTGCGGCCTTTCCCGCGCCAGGACGAACCGACGATTTTAAAACGACCCCCACCCTTAACCACGGCAAAAAATGGGGCATCGCCTACTACGAAAGCGGACCCTATGCGGATTACCACCAGACCCTGAAGGTCGTCGTCCAGGGTCTCATGGATTTGGGATGGATCGAGCCAAAACCCGTGCCGGAATTTCCCGACCCGGACGACAACCGGCCCTTGTGGCGGTGGCTCAACCAGTCCGCCAGAAGCGACTATCTTCGTTTTCTGGAAGACGGCTATTGGTCGGCCGACTGGGACGACGAAAGGCGAATCGTCAACCGGGAGACGTGCATCGACCGATTGAAGCGGGGCGATATCGATCTGATCATCGCCATGGGCACCCGGGCCGGCCAGGATCTGGCCAACGACCGCCACGCCGTACCCACCTTCGTCATGTCCTCCACGGACCCGGTGGCCTCGGGCATTGTCCGCAGCGTTGAGGATTCGGGCTATGACCACGTGACCGCCAAGTGTGAACCGGACCGGTACATCCGGCAAA
Source organism: uncultured Desulfobacteraceae bacterium (assembly GCA_964409085.1). Taxonomy (GTDB): domain Bacteria; phylum Desulfobacterota; class Desulfobacteria; order Desulfobacterales; family JAABSP01; genus JAABTD01. The sequence continues at coordinate 17,718 of CAYPCE010000065.1, forward strand.
TCCAACTTTGCTATGATATCTTTCGTTTCAATGTTATCGGCGTGGTCTATGACGACCTTGACCCGGACGGCCGCGTTTTCAGCCATCTCGATCGTCTGGAACGGGTCGGGGCGGAAAGGGGCTTCCGGGTGATCACCTGCCACGCCCCGGATCGGGATAATACCCTGGAAACCGTCGCCATGGCTTACCGGAAATGCGTTCGCTCCCTGGCGCCCAAAATCGACCTTTTTTA